>NZ_JCAFRT010000012.1:0-148340 GCF_059368495.1 Stenotrophomonas sp. YJH_SMC_91
CGTGAAGCCACGCTCGATCACCTGCTTCACCGCCTCTGCCCGGAACTCATCCGTGTACTGCTTGCTGTTGCCCATAAACACCTCGGTCATTGCCATCAATTATGGCAACCGGATGTCTACGAAAGGCTGGCCGGTCCAAAGCCAGACCACCTATAGCAGTATTTCCAGCAACCTTAAGACCTGGATTGAGCAGGCCATCCAAGCGCGAAAGTAATTCCATTGACGGATACAGGGGGAAATTGTGGGTAGAAAGATATTTGTTTCGTACAAGTATGGCGATAGCAACGTTCAACGCCTTGCTGATCACGGATTCGAAACGAAGGTGCGTCACTACGTTGATGTGCTTCAGGACAAGCTGGAGGCGGCAGACCACATCAATAAGGGTGAGGAAGACGGGCAAAGCCTGGTCAACTTCACCGATGAAACCATCGCCTCCAAGCTGCGCGAGAAGATCTACGACAGCTCCATGACCCTGATCATGGTGTCGCCGGGCATGCGGGACGAAACCAAGCCTGAGCGCGATCAGTGGATGCCGTGGGAGATCAGCTATTCGCTCAGGAACAAGACGCGAAATGACAGGACGAGCGGTCCGAATGCCTTGCTTGGCATTGTGCTTCCTGATGCTGCCGGTAGTTACCAGTACTTCTTCGAGGAGAAGAATTGCCCTAACTGCACGTCAAGGACATTGAGGACGGACCGCACCTTCGACATCATCAAGCGCAACGCCTTCAATGCCAAAAGGCCCGAAGCAGGTACCTGCAGCAATCACACTGGTGGCACGTCCTATCGGGGCAACCATAGCTACATCAAGTTCGTAAAGTGGAGCGACTTCTACACGAATTATGGAAAACACTTGGATGACGCTTACGCTATTCAGAATGCCATAGATGACTACAACATCTCATGCACGATGTAATAGAGCTCAAGCGGCACGCAGACGAGGACGGCTGGGGGGCGTCCCGCCCCTACAGGATCAGCTTGCGCACGGCCACAATGCCGCATGGCTGTGGAGCGGACAAAGCCGCGTTGAAGGGCTACTGACGCCTTCCAGCCCTTGGCAATTCTGTCGCATTCGCCTCGCTCACAGCCTCGCCGGGCAGATGCCGACACTCGCTAGGCTTGCACCACCGACATCGCCGATAGCGTTGTAGCGCAAGGCTCCAGCTTGGTTGCGCCATATACAACGATTCTGAAAATGTTGAATGTGGTGACGGCATCGGCCTTACTGCATTGGCATCGCGCACAACCGGGCGTATTTCTTTGCGTGCCACCGAAAACGGGTGGTCGAGGCCTCGAAATCCTCGGTTCTGCAATCGTAAAAAGCGCTTGCCAGTCGGCACCACCGCCGCGTGGTGCCGACTGGCAATCCGTCAGCCGGCTATGGCGGACGGTGCGTGGAGGCCTTGTGCCTGCCGGTCTGATTGCACACCGGATTTCGAGCCACGCATCGTCCGCCACCTTTATCGGTGGCGGCTTCTGCATGCACGCAAGGAGCCCCGCCATGACCCAGACCCACTCCCCTGCCCCGCACCCGATCCACGATGCGCCCGCCAACGGCCCCGCGTTGGACCCGAACACCCTCATCGCCCTGCTGCACAGCATCGGCTCCGGCGTCGCCTCCGATGGCCAGCCGTGGCCTGAACGCCATCAGATGCCCGGCCGACGCATCGCCTTGGCGGATACCGATTGCTCGCTGGCCGGGCTTCGCGTGGTCCTGGAGATTCTGCTGGCCGCGCAGCGCGCCCGCGAAAATGGCGAGCTGGAGCAGTACGTTGGCCCGCGCGTGATGGAGGGGCTGATCATGGCCGGAATCGGCCTTACCGCACACGCCAGTACCCGACTGCATCCGGAGGGCTGAGTGGCCTGGTGGCGCTGGGCGGCCACCGCGCTCTGTCTTGTGGTGGTGGTTGCGGCACAGACGCAGTGGCTGGCACCGCCCAAGCCCTCGCCTATCGGTTTCCACAGCATCCCCGGCGATCGCTTTCTGCAGTTGCGCCGCCAAGCCATGCAGTTCGTGGAGGCTCGGCCACGACAGGGCTTCCAGTTCGTTGAGCGGCATCGAGATGCCGAGTTCCAGGTTCATTGCCGAGGCATACCCGTGCTGTGGCTGGAGAGGCGCTCGCAACATCTGCTGTTGCAGGTCTCACTGGACGCGAAGCAGCGGGCGCCTGCCGTTGTGCGGTTGCGGGCGCTCCTCCAATGGCAGTTGGAGCCGTTGGATTACCTGGAGCAGGTACTGGCTGGCGTGCCGGAGCCTGTTCTGTTGGATCGGGTGCTGCAGATTCTTGCCAGTGATGTGCCTGATGGGGCGCGATGTGGCGTGCCGTAGTCGAGCGTGGCTCGACTCTACAGGGCTGCGGGCAGCGAGGGTTCGGGCTCCGGCTCTGTCGCTAGTCATCTGCGCGACGGGCGTTGGCACCGTGATCGTGCGACTCGACCTCGGCATCGATCCAGCCCGCATCGCGCGCACGCGCAAGATCTTCTGGCGTATCGATATCCAGGCCCAGTTCCGGTGCCTGTAGGACATGCACCGTATCGACAGGAAGTTGCCGCAGGCGCGCTCCGAAGCCGCGGTCACCGCTTGCACCCGCAGAGTTGAACCATGCACGCGGCACTACGGCGGGAACGCCAAGCACATTTCCGTGGCGGGTACCCGCGCACCCAGACGCCGAAGCGCGGGCACCCGAAAGCAGCGCCTGCAGATGGGAGCGCTCGATTGCGGGCTGGTCGCATGCCACGATCATCACCGCGGTCACCGTGGGCAGCAGGTGTGCGCCGGCAACCTGCAGGCTGCTCGCCAGGCCGCGTTCCCAGTGGTGGTTGGTTACCGGAGTGGCCTCCAGCCCGGCAATGCTGGATGTCACGGCCTGTGCGTTCGCGCCCACCACGACCAGCACCTGCGCTGGCGCGAGCTCGCGCGCCAACCGCACCACGCGATGTACCAGGGTCTCACCCTGCCGGGTCAGAAGCTGCTTGGGCTGGCCGAGCCGGGTGCTCCCGCCCGCAGCCAGCACGACGACCGCATGCGCGTCAGTCACCTGCCGTGCGCGCTTCGCCATTGCTGCAGCTGCGCGGCGATGCTGAGCGAAATCGCCTCTGGCCCTCGGCCGCCGATGTCCAGGCCGACCGGTGATCGAAGTCTCGGGGAAAGGCGGTGGCGCTGATCCGGTGTCAGCAGCTTGAACAGGTCCTCGCGCCTTCGCCGCGGACCCAGCAGTCCAATGAACGCAACTTTGGTATCAGCCAGGGCCACCAGCGCCTCCCGGTCCAGTTCGAAATCGTGATGCATCACCAGTACTGCGTCGCACGGGTCGCCATGAAGGGCCTCGGCCGGGCTGGTCTGAAGATGCGCATCTGCGCACTGCCCGGCTGAGGCCCAGCGCGCTCGCCGTTCGGCCACGCTTACCCGCCACCCCAGGCCCCGCAGCAACGGAACCAGGAAGGGCGTTTCGGGACCGCCCCCCAACACCAGGGCCCGCGGAAGCCGGGGCAACCGCAAATGCCATGCGCCCTCGCCAAAGGGCTGCGTACCCTCCATCGGATCCAGCTGCCACGCCTGCTCGTGATGGCCGGCGCGGAAAACGACCTGGCCCGATGTACGAAGGTCGCGCTGGAGTGACACACCCTCGCGCAACCAAGCCTCGATGACGTCCTCGATGCCGGCCATGGCACGCAATGGCAGGAGCGCAATCCGCAGCCGGCCGCGGCAGCCGAGCGCGGACCCACTCAACAGGTCGTCGTCACTGCGGGTGTCGATCTCGATCCAGTCGACCCGCCCTGCCGCGCTCACCTGCTCCGCGCGTCGCGCGAGCTCGGGCTCCAGGCATCCGCCGCTCAGCCAGCCGACCTGGCCGCCGTTGCAGAACAGCACGATGTCGCCGGCACCGGCGTAAGTGGAGCCATCAGTTTCCAGCACCAGCGCGAGCACGGCGTGCTCCCCCGCGCGCACGCGCGTCAAGGCCGTCTCGAGCACGCCGCGCGGGCTGCCTTCGGCGAGGAAGCCCGGCGCTGCGGACAGGTGCTCGGCAAGATCGCAGGGCTCCCCTCCGCCTGCGGCGGAGGCCTCCAGAGTGGGCGAGGCTGCGGGTCGGTCCATGCGCAAGGGTCAGCCCACGTCGGGCAAGCCGGGCAGCAGCTTGTCCAGGGTAATGGGATAGTTGCGCACGCGCACGCCGGTTGCGTTGTAGACCGCATTGGCGATCGCGGCACCGACCCCGCAGATGCCCAGTTCACCCACACCCTTGGCCTTCATCGGCGAGATCACCGGATCCAGCGTGTCGAGGAAGACCACTTCCTGGTACGGGATGTCGGCGTGCACGGGAACCTCGTAGCCGGCCAGGTCGTGGTTGATGAACAAGCCCAGCCGTTTGTCGACCACCAGCTCCTCCATCAGGGTCGCGCCCGCACCCATCACCATCCCGCCGATGACCTGGCTGCGTGCGGAGAGCGGATTGAGGATCCGGCCGCCATCGCATACGGCAAGCATGCGACGAATGCGCGTCTCTCCAGTGTAGGCATGCACGGCGACCTCGCAGAAATGCCCTGCATAGGTGCCGACGTCGTAGCCTTGCTTGAAGTCGCCGAAGGCAATGCCGTCCTCCGCCCACAGTGTCCCCGCCTCCGCCAGCTTGATCGTCCGCCCACCCGCCTGGATGTGGCCATTGGCGAAGTCTGCGGTGTCGCCGTCGAAGCCCAGTTTCTCGCCCACCTTGCGGCGCAGGCTGACGCACGCCGCGTACACGCCTGCGGTGGAGCTTGCCGCGCCCCACTGGCCGCCGGAACCGGCGGAGGCGGGATGACGGGAGTCGCCGAGGGTCACCTGGACCCGCTCCAGCGGCACGCCCATGGTCTCGGCTGCCGTCTGCGCGATGATCGTGTAGGAGCCGGTGCCAATGTCGGTCATGTCGGTCTCCACAATCACCCCGCCCTGGCCGTCAAGCCGGACCCGCGCCGCCGACTTCATCGTCGGTGCGCCGCGATAGCCCGCAGACACGCCCATGCCGACCAGCCAGTCCCCTTCCCTGACCTGCGCCGGCCTGGGGTTGCGCTTGTTCCAGTTGAAGCGCTCCGCGCCTTCGCGCAGGCAGCGCACCAGGTTGCGGTCGGAGAACTTCTTGGACGGATCGCCGGGCACGACCTCGGGCTCGTTGAGGATGCGGAACGCGATCGGGTCGAGGCCCAGCTTCTCGGCCATTTCGTCCATCGCTACTTCCAGCGCCATGTGGCCCGGTGCTTCGCCCGGTGCGCGCATCGCATTGCCTTCGGGCATGTCGAGCGTGGCGATGTAATTGGCCACCAGGCGGTTGGCGCCCGCATAGAGCTTGGGCGTCTGCAGGGTGCCGTTTTCGCCGTCCTCGCCGTTGATGTTGCCCGACCAGTTCTCATGGGCGATGGCGGAGATCCGGCCATCCTTTCCGCAGCCGATCCGCACGCGCTGGAGGGTGGCGTGCCGGTGCGTGGTGTTGTTGGGCATCAACGGGCGTTGCAGCGCGATCTTCACCGGCCGCCCGACCTGCTTGGCCGCCAGCGCGGCCAGCACCGCGTCGGCACGGATGAACAGCTTGCCGCCGAAGCCGCCGCCGATATAAGGCGAGTCCACACGCACCTTGGCAGGATCGATGCCGAGGATCGCCGCCATGCCCTGCCTGGCCCAGTCGATCATCTGGTTCGCCGTCCACAGCGTGAGCGTGTCGCCCTCCCAGGCGGCGATGGTGGCGTGCGGCTCCATCATCGAATGACTTTCGTCGGAGGTGTGGTAAGTCTCGTCGAGCTTGACCGCGGCGCTCGCGTAGGCAGTGTCGAAATCGCCCAGCGCCTGCCGGTCGGGCTTGCCGTCACGCCCCTTTGCCAGCGGCGCGGACGGTGCCAGGGCCGAAAAATCGAAGCGGCCCTTGCTGCGCTCGTAGCGGGTGCGGATCAGCGCGGCGGCGGCGCGGGCCTGCTCGAAGGTCTCTGCCACCACGCAGGCGATGGCCTGATGGTAGTGGGCCACCTCGGCTCCGCCGAACAACGGTGCATTGTTCCAGTTCGATGTGCCGACCGGCTTGGTTTCCGGTGCGGTGATGACCGCCAGTACGCCGGGCGCGGCACGTGCGCGGGAGGCATCCATCGAAATGATGCGCCCCTTGCCGATGCCCGCACCGACGATGTAGCCGTAGGCCTGGTTCGGCGCCACGTCATGGCGCTCGTAGGCATAGGGGGCGGTACCGGTGGTCTTGCGTGGGCCGTCGATGCGCGGCGTCGACTTGCCGACGACCTTGGCCTTGTCGAACAGGTTGTCGCCGGCGGGGGCGTTGAATTCAAGGGGCATCAGCGCTCTCCTTCCACCAGCACCGCTGCGAGGGTGCGCTCGGCGAGCGCGATCTTGAACGCGTTCTCCGGCGTCGGACGGGCACCGGCGAACACCTGCCGGGTCGCGGCCTTTACGCCGTCGCGCAGCAGCGGTTCGGCTGCCTCGACGCGCCACGGCTTCGGCGCGACCCCACCGAAGGCGAACCGCGCCGAGCCGTCACGCTGCACGACCGCGGCGACCGACACCAGTGCGAACGCATAGGACGCGCGGTCACGTACCTTGTGGTACACGTGCCGACCGCCCAGGGGTTGTGGCAGCGTGACGTGGGTGATCAGCTCACCGCGCTGCAGCACGTTGTCCTGCTGCGGCCTGTCGCCGGGGGAACGATGGAAATCGGCAATCGGGATGCTGCGCGTACTGCCGTCACCCCTGACGGTCTGGATCGAGGCGTCCAGCACCCGCAGGGCCACCGCCATGTCGCCCGGATAGGTCGCGATGCAGCTGTCCGAGGTGCCGATCACGCCCATCTGCCGGGAGAACCCCTCGAGTGCGCCGCAGCCGGATCCGGGCAGGCGCTTGTTGCAGGGCAGATTGGGGTCGTAGAAATACGGGCAGCGCGTGCGCTGCAGCAGGTTGCCGCCGGTGGTGGCTTTGTTGCGCAGCTGCCCCGAGGCGCCTGCCACGATCGCGCGGGTCAGCACCGCGTAGTCGCGGCGCACGCGCTCATGCGAGGCCAGCGCGGTATTGGTGACCAGCGTGCCGATGCGCAGGCCACCCTCGTCGGTGGGTTCGATCCTGTCCAGGCCGATGTCCTGCACATCGACCAGGTGCGCTGGCGTCTCGACCTCCAGCTTCATCAGGTCGAGCAGGTTGGTCCCTCCGGCCAGGAACTTCGCGCCCTCGGTACCGGCGACGGCCCTGGCGGCCTCGGCCGGGGATTTCGCGCGTTCGTAACTGAAGGCCCTCATGAGCGCCTCCCTGCAGAGGTCACGCCAGCGACCTCTGCCATCGCCTCGGCAATATTGGAATAGGCGCCGCAGCGGCAGAGGTTGCCGCTCATGCGTTCGCGCATTTCCATGTTGGTGGCCTGGGGCCGTGCGCTGACATCCGCCTGCACATGGCTGGGGACACCCCGCTTGATCTCGTCCAGTACCGCCACCGCCGAACAGATCTGCCCCGGCGTGCAATACCCGCACTGGTAGCCATCATGCTTGATGAAGGCGGCCTGCATCGGATGCAGGTCATCGGGGGTTCCGAGGCCTTCGATGGTGGTGATGGCATCGCCCTGGTGCTGTACTGCCAGGCTGAGGCAGGCATTGATGCGCTCACCGTTGACCAGCACGGTACAGGCACCGCATTGACCGTGATCGCAGCCCTTCTTGGTCCCGGTCAGCTTTAGATGTTCGCGCAGGGCATCGAGCAGCGTGGTCCGGGTGTCGAGTTCAAGCTCCCGCCGCTTGCCGTTGATGGTGAAGGCCACCGTGTTGATGACCGGCGGCCTGGGCGGCGGTGGCGTCGCCAGTTCGGCGGCGAGCGATGACGCCCCCGGTGCGGCGGACATTGCCACGGTCGTGACGCCGCCGGCGATCACCTGGCGACGCGTCAACTTCATTCCTTCATCACAACTTGGCACAGTGACCTCCTGGCGTTCGGGAAAATCCCGTGGCTGGATGGACGCGCTCACACTACCCAAGGGCCACTATGCCCATCTGCGGGGTACAGGTCTGTGAAGTCGGCGAAATGTACGCCCCTACCAAGGCAGGCAACCAGCCCGAGTGCCCAGAAGAACATGTTGCAGTAAGAGCGAAGAAATCGACTGCATCTAGCCATTTTCAAGGGCACCCGGACTCATTCTCAGCCTGCAAGCCAACTACGGCGAGCTTGACTGAGTCGCCGCGCGCGCTTCCCTCGTAGGTAGATGACTTCTCTCTTCCTGTCGCTTGCTGGCACATCGCCGAGACGCCATGCGAGCCGTGTGCTCAAGTTCGGAATCCGCGACCTTCACTCTTCAGCGCGGCACTCTTGAGCCATGCGTATCCCATCACTGGATGGCACATAGTTCGTACCCGAGCGCGCTTCGGATGGCGCCTCAGCGGGAATCACATACCCAGCTCAGACAACCCCGGGTGATCATCCGGGCGACGCCCCAGCGGCCAATGGAACTTGCGGTCGCTTTCCTTGATCGGCAGGTCGTTGATGCACGAGAAGCGGCGTTGCATCAGGCCATCGGCGCCGAATTCCCAGTTCTCATTTCCATAGGAACGGAACCAGTTGCCGGAGTCGTCGTGCCATTCGTACGCGTAGCGGACAGCAATACGGTTTTCGGTAAAGGCCCAGAGCTCCTTGATCAGGCGGTACTCGAGCTCCTTGTTCCATTTGCGCGCCAGGAACTGCCGGGCTTCTTCCCGGCCGTTGGTGAACTCGGCGCGGTTTCGCCACTGGGTGTCGAGTGAATAGGCAAGCGACACCTTGTCGGCATCGCGGGAATTCCAGCCATCCTCGGCAAGGCGCACCTTCTGCGTGGCCGATTCGAGGGTGAACGGAGGAAGCGGCGGACGGGGGTGTTCTGCGGACACAGGGAGACCTCCAATCGAAATGGACAGACGGGTTGCTTCAAAGGATCTGGCGTACTCAGGCGCTAACGCTTGGCCTGTTCCAACAACAGCTTCGCGACATCCTTCGCGGTGTCTGCGGCGTCGAAATCACCCGTCACGCGCGACAGGGTGATGGCGCCTTCCATCAGGACCAGCAGCTGGCGAGCCAAGTCCGCCGGCTGCTCCACATCCAGTTGTCCGGTAAGTTCCAATGTGTAATCGAGCAGCTTCTGCTTGTGATCACGCGCGATCTGCCGGATCGGATCGGCCGGGTCGCCGACCTCGCCCGCAGTATTGATGAACGCACAACCGCGATAGCCCTCGGACTGGAACCAGTTCCTGAGCACGGTGAACATGCCGAGGATGCGCGCTTCCGGAGTGTCCGCCTTGTCGCACTCCTGCCGGAACCAGGCCAGCCAGCGCACATCGCGCGCCTTCAACGCGGCGGCGGCCACGTCGTCCTTGTTCTGGAAATGGCGGTAGATGCTCTTCCGCGCCACGCCTGAGGTCTTCACCAGCAGGTCCATGCCGGTGGCGTGGATCCCGTTCTGGTAGATCAGTGCCTCGGCCGTGGCCAGGATCCTCTGTTGGGTGTCGGTGGTGGCCTTGCTCATGGCCACAAGGTAGAACGATCATTCTCCCTCGTCAACAGGCGGTGGCGGGCGATTCGTGCGCGCACATCTGTGCAAGACGATCTATCAAGAAATCCGGACAGTGCATCACCCGGACGCCTGGTTGCAGGCGCAAAGTACGTCTCACCACCCACCCATGAGAGTTCCCGCATGAATACCCTCGCCCGCTCACTGGCCGTTGCCGCCCTCGCCCTCTCGGTCCAGGCCGGCCTGTCCGCACAGGCCGCCGAACCGGCCAAGCCGGCGGCGGCCACCGCCATCGCGCGCACCGCCAGCTACATCACCACCGCTGATGGCGTGCAGCTGTACTACAAGGATTGAGGTCCAAAGGACGGCCCGGTCGTGACCTTCAGCCACGGCTGGCCGTTGAATTCGGACAGCTGGGAATCGCAGATGCTCTTCCTGGCCAATCATGGCTACCGCGTGATCGCGCATGACCGTCGTGGCCACGGTCGTTCCAGCCAGCCGTGGGACGGCAACGATATGGATCACTACGCTGATGACCTGGCCACGGTGATCAATACGTTGGACCTGCACGATGTGACCCTGGTGGGTTTCTCTACCGGTGGCGGCGAGGTGGCGCGCTACATCGGCCGGCATGGCACCGGGCGAGTGAAGAAGGCCGTGCTGATCAGCTCGGTGCCGCCGTTCATGCTGAAGACCGCCGACAACCCCAACGGCCTGCCGATCGAAGTGTTCGATGGCATCCGCAAGGCACAGATGGACAACCGCGCCCAGTTGTACAAGGACATTCCGTCGGGCCCGTTCTATGGCTTCAACCGCCCGGGCGCGAAGGTGTCGCAGGGGCTGATCGATGCGTGGTGGGCGCAGGGCATGCAGGGCGGCCACAAGAACACCTACGATTCGATCGCTGCGTTCTCGGCCACCGACTTCCGCGCGGACCTGAAGAAGTTCGATGTGCCAACGCTGGTCATCCACGGTGATGACGACCAGATCGTACCGATCGATATCTCGGGCCGCCAGTCGGCAAAGCTGATCAAGGGCGCCAGGCTGATTGTCTACCCGGGTGCGCCGCATGGCCTGACCGACACCCACAAGGACAAGGTCAACCAGGACTTGCTGACGTTCCTGCAGGAAAAGTGAGCAACAGGGGGCTCCGGCACTGCGCCGGAGCCCGTTTCATCCTGCAGGGTGCCGCCTCCATGCGGCCCTTTTCGTGTCGGACATCGGCAGCCGGGCATGGCTCGGCTCCGCACAGGTCCCCGCAAAGACGAACTCAGTCCGCCCCGCCCCGCGCGTTGCGCCGCAGGGACTGCGGGGGCTGGCCGAAGGCGCGCAGGAACGCTCTTCGCATGCGTTCGGTGTCAACGAAGCCCGTTTCGGCCGCGACTTCATCCATCGTGTAGCGGCTCTGCTCGATCAGCACGCGAGCGGCCTCCACGCGCAGGCTCTCCACCGCCTTCGCAGGGGATTGCCCGGTTTCTTCGCGGAACGCGCGACTGAACTGACGCGTGCTGAGATGTGCGGCCTGCGCCAGTTCTTCAACCGACAAGGTGGCGCGCAGGTTGCCACGCGCGAAGGTCAGCGCATTCTGGATGCGATCGGACCGGGCATCCAGCTCGAGCAGCACCGAATGCTGGGACTGCCCGCCTCCACGGCGGTGATAGACCACCAGCTTCCGGGCCACCGCCCTGGACAACTCCGCACCGAAGTCGTTCTCGATCATGCCAAGCGCCAGGTCCAGCCCCGCGCTCATGCCGGCGGAAGTCCAGATCGGGCCATCGGTGATGAAGATGCGATCTTCCTCCACCTGCGCGGCGGGAAAGCGCTGCTTGAGCACACGGGCGTGGAACCAGTGCGTGGTGGCGCGCCGCCCGTCCAGCAGCCCCGCTTCGCCAAGAATGAAGGCGCCTGTGCACACCGACGCGGTCCGGCGCGTGCGCGTGGCCGCCTGGCGGATCAGTTCGATCAGCGTGCCGGTGGACGGGGCTGGCTCCAGCAGGCCGGCCACGATCAGAGTATCCAGCGGCTGCTGAGCCAGCGGCGCCGTCTGCATGGCCATGCCAAGCGAGCTGGGCACCAGCCCGCCCTGTTCGGAGAGCATGTGCAGATCGTAAAGGCGCGCGCCTTCGGTGGCATTCGCCAGTTCGAAGGCGGACGCAGCCGCGATCGCCATGGTCTGGAACCCGGATGGCAGGACAAATCCAACACTGAGCATGACGGTTTTTCAGGGGTGGCCGTAAACGAGGTATATACGACATTTACGCCATTCACAAGCCGGCCTAGATTTGGCCCTGACCCCGGCGACGCCCGCCGCTTCGGACTGACCACCGTGAACAACCCTACTCATCAAGGCACCGCTCTCATCACCGGCGCATCGTCAGGCATCGGCGCGGTCTATGCCGATCGCCTGGCCCGCGCCGGATACGACCTGATCCTGGTTGCGCGACGCGGCGACCGCCTGCGCCAACTGGCCGAAGCACTGGCCCGCAGCACCGGCCGCGCAGTGGACATTGTCGCGGCCGACCTGACCACCTCCGACGGGCTTGCCAAAGTTGAGAAGGTCATTCGAGACCGAGCGGATATCCGACTGCTGGTCAACAATGCCGGCATCGGCGCCACGGCTCCCCTGCTGCAGTCGGACATCGGCGAGATGGAGCGCATGATCACGCTCAACGTGAACGCCGCGATGCGTCTGGCCTACGCCGCCGCCCCGGTGTTCGTGGCCCATGGCCAGGGCACGATCATCAACATCGCCTCCATCGTCGCATTGGCGCCCGAGCTGCTCAACGGCGTCTACGCGGGAAGCAAGGCGTTCGTTCTGGCGTTTTCGCAGTCGCTCCACCATGAGCTGGCCGACAAGGGCGTGCGCGTCCAGGTTGTGCTGCCGGGGGCCACCGCAACGGACTTCTGGCACCTCTCCGGCCTGCCGGTGGAGCACTTGCCGCAGGGCATCGTGATGAGCGCCGAGGACATGGTGGATGCATCCCTGGCCGGGCTGGCGCAGGGCGAACGTGTGACCATTCCGGCGCTTCCGGACATCGCTGAGTGGGACGCCTTCGAGCACGCACGCAAGGCGATGGCGCCGGGGCTTTCGCGTGCCCAGCCGGCACAGCGCTATATGAGCAGGGTCTGACCGGCGAACGGGCTACAGACGCCCGGTGCAGGGGATGGAGCGATGGCCGGGCGGCGTCGCGTTGAGCGCTACGCTGCCCCGCCCTGCTGATTGTTAACGCGTGTTGCCTGAAGGTTTGACGCCACGTTGCCCCGCCCTTGATGGGGCCGCTCACAGCGCACTCCTATGCTGGGCCCGCCACCTGAGGGGTGGTGATCAACCTGGAGATTCACCATGCAACGCGATCAGAAAGACCTCCCCCACCCGGACGCGGAAGCGCAGCGCCCCGATCCTGTCAGCCCGCTGCAGGCAAAGCTGCACAACCACCGCAATCATGACGAAGCGCTGCAGGAAACCTTCCCTGCCAGTGATCCGATCTCCCCCTTCGTCGCCGCGCCAACGCCGGAAGAGCAGGCCAAGCGCCTGGGTGAGCGGGTCAGGCTGCCAGATCGTCGAACGGATGAGGAGGCCGCGGGAGGTGACGAATGATCCGGCGCGGCTTCGCCCGGGTCGCGGCCGCGACGGCACGATTGTCCGGCAGCCTGGGCGCATTCGTCGCGGCGCTGGGGGTCATCATCACCTGGGCCGCCAGCGGGCCGGCCTTCCACTTCAATGATACGTGGCAACTGGTGGTGAATACGGGAACGACCATCGTGACCTTCCTGATGGTGTTCCTGATCCAGCATACGCAGAATGCCGATACGGCCGCGCTGCACATCAAGCTGGATGAACTGATCCGGGTCAGCAAGGACGCCAACCAGGAGCTGTTGAACCTGGAGTCGATGGAACCGGCGCACCTTGAAGAGATTCGCCAGCGTTACGAGGCGCTGGCGAAGACCGCTGCAGACATCAAGTCCAAGAAGGAACGCTGCATGCCCTGCGAGGCGGATGCGGCCGCCGAAGCCTGAGGGTCACCGCTGCAGCGGCTGCTCTGCCTGCAGCGGTTCTGGCGTGAGGCCCTGCCGGGCGGGGCCTTCCAGCAGCGCCCCGGTGGCGGAAAAGCGGCTGCCATGGCATGGGCAATCCCATGTGCGTTCATGGCCATTCCATTGGACAACGCACTTGAGGTGCGGGCACAGCGCCGACATCGCATGCAGTTGACCGTGCTCATCGCGGTAGACGGCGGTCCGCTTTCCATCCACGTCCAGCAGTGCGCCACAGCCACGGTTTAACTCGCTGGGCGAGTGCGACGGCGCAGCACCAAGGCGATCTCCCACCATGTGCCGTGCAACCGTGCCATTGGTACGGGCCCAGCCGGCCGCCGAACGCACTGGCGTGAAGCGCATGGGGCTTAGCAGCTTCTCGATCTCGCTGGTCGTGCCCATGATTCCCTCGGTGATCGCACGAGCGGCCACGCCCGCCCAGGTCAAGCCATCGGGACCATAGCCGGTGGCGACCCACACATTGTCGTGCGCGCTGCTGCCGATGTAGGGCAACTGGTCGGCTGCACGGAACTGCTGCGCCGACCAGCACAGCGGCTCGCCCTGCACGGTGAAGTTGCGACGCGCGTCGGCGACCAGATGCTGTGCCGGATCCATCACCGGGGTTTCGCCGGTGCGATGTGTCTCGCCGACCAGCACCAGCCAGTCGCGGCCATCAGTACCACGCACCCCGCGCAGCGAGCGGTGCCGATCGGCGATCCAATGAATACCTGCCGCTGGCGGATTGGCAACCGGTACCGCCACGCCGTACTCGCGGTACACCTCCATCTCGGCCTGCACCAGGTTGAACCCTGCTGGCGAGTGGGTGGCGAGCACGAAGTGCCTGGCATGGATGCGGCCGCCAAGGGCGGTGGCAACGCCTGCTGATGCCTCGATGCTGTTGATCTGGGTCCAGTCGTGGATGCGCACCCGGCCCACCAGGTGTCGCGCCAGCTCCCTGCAGAAAGCCGCCGGATCCAACTGCGCCTGATCGGGAACACGGAACGCGTGGCCCAATGCGAATGGCAGCCCGGACTGCTGGTGTTCGCACTGCAGGCCTGCGCGCTGATAGGCCTGAAGTTCACGCTCGAATTGCGTCGTCACCTCGCGCGTGCGCTCCTGCATGCCGTACTGCATGGCCACGCGTTCGAAGCCGCAACGCAGATCGTAGCGATGAACCAGCGTTTCTATGGCGCGCAGCGCCTGCTGCCGCCACTGCACGATACGACTGGCCGTGTCGCCGCCCCAGCGCGAGACCAGTTCTGCCAGCCGGGAGACGGGCGCGTAAAGATTGCCCGTGGACATCACCGTATTGCGCCCGCCGATGGGCCCTGCATCGACCACCAGCACATCCAGGCCGCTATCCGCCAGGCGGGACGCTGTCAGCAGGCCGGTCATGCCGGCGCCCACCACCAGCACGTCCGCGCGCGTCGTGCCGGCAAGGGGGCGGAAGCAATGCGACTCGGTGTCAGCTGACCATAAGCTGGCGCGCGGGAACGGTTCGGACATGAAAGGGATCCTTGCAGCTTCAGCTGGGAGGCCTCTCTGATACGCCTTGCCGGGTGAAACGAGGGTGGCGCGGCCGTGCAGATGATGCTCACGCGCTGCGACGATCAACGCCATGGTCAAGGCCAGGTGAGCGCTGCGTGGGCAACACGCCTGTGTCGCCTCTGCGAACCGCAACTCTCTGCTTGCAGCGTGGTCGCTAACGTGCCTGGAAGGAGGATCGGGCAGTGAGCACGCACCTGGAAATCGATCTGATGATCGCGCAACTGGACGAACTGCTGCCAACCTGGGCAGCGTTCTACCCCGAGCAGCAGTTCGTCCGCATGCTTGCCGAGGCACTGGACTACATTGCTGCCAGTGCAGACCCGGAGGCCCGGCTGTATTGCGTGATGCGCACCGGGCACCTCAACGTGTACAGCGGAGAAATTCCATGCGCGGCGCGCTATGGAGGCCGCTAGGCCGGTGGATCACGCCGCAACCGCGTAGGGTTCCACCAACCTGGCCAGGATATCCATCGCCGTCTCGGTTGGCGCATCGTCACCGCTGTGCTGGGCGAACCCTGACCAGTCCGCGCGGGCAAGAAGCTTCAACTGCTCGGGTTGGGTGGGCAGCCAGCGCATCGGCCAGAACGGGAGCCGCCGGTTGCCCACCCTGCCGCGCTGCAACTCGATGAGCCCGGTATGGCTGGAGGCGCCCACCACCCGCGAATACGCCACCCTCAAGCCGTCTTCGGGCCCCTCCATGTACTGCAGGAAGCGGCTGCCGTCGAACAGCAGGACGCCGGTGACGCCGGCACTGCGGTTGAAGCGGGCGGCATCATCGACCAGATCGTCGAGCTTTCCGCTGCCCAGGCCGAACGGATCACCAGCAACGGCTGGGCCCGCTTCGCTGACGTATGCGACTGCCCTGATCGGCATTAACTGCTCCTGTAGCGAATCCCCCCAGATTCCGTGGCCGTAGGATAGGCCACCTGCGCCCCGCAGTTGTTCCCATCATGTGCATTTTGTGAATCAGTTGGGTTCCAGCTGACAAACGGCATGCAGGACGCCTACACCGCCCATGCCATGGATCGTTTACGCTTGGGCCAGATGACTCGGGAGCGCCCCATGCCCAATACCGGCCTTTTCCATGTTCTGGAGCTGGACGCTGTTTCCGGCGTGCAGGGTATTGAGCGCGTCAGGTCCATTCGCGTGCGCTGCAACACCTGCGGCGGGATTACACAGTTGTCGGGGGACGCGTTGGGGGCGGTGCCCGGTGGAACGACGCTGGTGTGCGGCGCTTGTCCTTCGCGCCAGACGGTCAGCAACGCGCGGCTGGTCGAATGCGATCATGTCCTGCCCGGCAGCGCCCAGGGATCCGACGCGTAGGCGCGGGCTACGGGTCTGCCTGCGCCCATCGCGCAAGATTCTGTTTCACTTTCCCGATACCGGCCCAAGGGTCTTTGCGCTGCCGTTTCAGCTTTGCTGGCACGTCCTTGATCGTGAACGCGTCTGCGCGCTTGAGTTTCGTCAGATCGCCCCAGGCGATCGGCAGTGCTACCGGTGCCCCCGGCCTGGCCCGCAGCGAGTAGGACGCAACCGCCGTCGCACCGCGCCCATTGCGCAGATAGTCCACGAAGATCCGCTTGTTGCGGAGGCTTTTGGTGGCCGTTGCCAGGAATCGCTGGGGCTCGGATTGCGCCAGCGCATCGGCGAAGCCCTTCGCAAAGCGCTTGGTCAGGTCCCAGTCGCATCCCGGGTTGAGCGGCACCACCACGTGCAGGCCCTTGCCGCCGGATACACGCAGGAACGATTCCAGCTGCAGCTGCGCCAGCAGTTTGCGGATGTCGGTTGCCGCCTTCTTGACCTCTGCAAAGGGTACGTCCGGTCCTGGATCCAGATCGAACACCACCCGGTCGGCCTTGTCGGGCGCTTCGGCGTGGCTGCCCCAAGGGTGGAACTCCAACGCGTTGAACTGCACCAGTTCAAGCAGGCTGGCCGCGTCACGCACCACCAGGTAATGGGCGTTGATGCCGCTTTCCTCCTTCAGCCTTACCGGATCGACCAGTTCCAGCCCGGCTGTGTGGTGTTTCTGGAAGAAGCAGGGCTTTGCGGTGCCACTGGGGCATCGGATGATCGACAGCGGGCGATCAACCACCTCGGGCAGGAGGTGCTCCATCACTGCTGCGTAGTAGTCCCATACCTCCTGCTTGGTGTAGCCATCGCCAGGAAACAGGATCTTGCCGGGGGACGAAAGCGCGGGCGGTGTGCGGCCGGTAGCGGGTGATTTTTTCGCCCTGCGCCCGGGTCGCGAGGGTGCATGCGTGCCACCCGCAGCCGGGGCCTTTCCGGCGCGATCGGAATCTTCGAGATCGGCGATGTCCTTGTCCGCCCGTACCGCCTTCAGCGATGCCTGGCGCAACAGCTTCTGCCCGCCAATCCCGCGATAGAAGACCTCCACAACGAAACGCGGTGCGAACCAGGTCGCGGCGCGAAGGTCGGTGTCCTGGGTGGGCACGTGCGCCGTCGGCTTGCGGCCGCCGCCGCCTTCGATGCGCCTGCTGACTTCGCCGATCAGTTCGTCCGAGAACCCGGACCCGACGCGGCCGACGTAGAGCTAGCCATGTTTCGGGTCTGGCCGCGCCAGCAGCAGCGAGCCGAACCCGGTGCGGCTGCCCTTCGGCGCGGTGTATCCGACCACCGCGAACTCGTCGCTGGCCAGCTGTTTGGTCTTGCGCCAATCCTCACTGCGGCCGCTGTGGTAGCTGCGATCGGCGCGCTTGGAAATGATGCCTTCGAAGTGCTGCTCACCGGCCAGGCGATAGGCCTCGTCGCCATCCTCCTGCACATGCGAACTGAACGCCAATGGCCTGCCCTGCCCCTCCAGCACGGAGTGCAGCAGGGCCTTGCGTTCCAGCAAGGGCGCATCGGCGATGTCCACGCCATCAAGATGCAGCAGATCGAACAATGCATACGTCAGGACGCCCTGCCGCTCGCCGGAGAGCGTGGCCTGCAGCAGGTTGAAGTCTTCCTTGGTGCCGGCGCCCGCGATGAGCTCACCGTCCAGTGCCGCCGAGGTGAGCCCCAGTGCCGCGATCGCTTCACGTATTTCAGGCAGCTTGCCGGTCCATTCCAGTGCGTTCCGCGACCACAGCTGCACGTTGCCCTCAGCCACCGTAGCAAGGATGCGGTATCCATCCCATTTGATCTCATGCACCCACTGCCCGCCCTGGGGCGGCGTGTCGCCCAGCTTGGCCAACTGCGGCTCAAACGGCCCGGACGGCGCTGCCGCCTTTTTCGCTTTGCTGAGCGCCAGGGCCTTCTTCGCCCAGTTCTTTCGTCGGGTGCGTGTGGGGGGTACGACCGTGAGTTTCTTCTTCGCGGTCTTTCCGCGCCCGGCACGCTTCAGGTCTTCCGGGGGCGCCACAGCAACATCCGCCAGCAGATCGTCTGCCTCGATATCGCTGGCAAATTCATCGTCATCCTTGAACAGCAGCCATTGCGGCTGGCGCGCAGGCTTGCCGGAACGGACCAGATGCCATCCACCCTTGAGCTTGGCGCCGAACAGCTCGAAGCGTAGATGGCCCTTGGCGAGCTGGGCTTCCGGGTCGCCCTGCGTGGCCCACACACCGTGGTCGAACTGGGCGACATGTCCGCCGCCATACTGGCCTTTGGGAATCTCGCCTTCAAATGCTGCGTAGTCGACGGGATGATCCTCCACCTCCACCGCCATGCGCTTGACCTTCGGGTCGTAGCTGGGGCCCTTGGGAACGGCCCAGCTCTTCAGCGCGTCACCCACCTGCAGACGGAAGTCGTAGTGCCTGCGGCTGGCATGATGCAACTGCACCACGAAAATGGCGCGTTGGCCTTCTGGCAGCGCCTTGCCCGGTTCGGGCTCCCTGGTCTGGTCAAAACGACGCTTGCGGCGGTACTCGACCAGTGACATGGGCAGCTCCGCGCTACTTTCCCAGGTGCTTGCGTACAGCAGCGGCGGTGGGCCCGACCTCGGCGACCGCAGCCCGAAGTTCCTCGGCTGACACACCCAGTGCGGTGGTCCAGTACTGCAGTTCATAGTCTTCGTTGACGTTGATACGATCCCGGTCCGGGCTGCCGGTGTTCTTTTTGTCATCGCTCATGGGAGTCTCCACGCGTGATCGGGCGTGAAGTGACCGTACCGGTCGGCCCATGGGCACCAGGCGATGCCACCGTGAAGCGACGGCGAAGGCCTGTATCGGGACTGCGGCAGGCGGGCGACAGACGCCACCTCGTGAAGACAACGCGCAGGGCTCGCGTTGGCGTTCACATGCCGCCTTCACCTGGCCCCCGCCTGATCGCAACCGGGCGGGACCTACGCTGAGCGCTCCACTCACAGCGGAGCCCAGCATGGCTATCAAGACAGCGGAAGACCTGTTCATCCACGAACTCTCGGATATCTACAGCGCCGAAAAGCAGCTGACCAAGGCCCTCCCGCGCCTGGCCCGTGCGGCCGAGAACCCTGACCTGGCCACAGCATTTGAAACGCACCTGGAAGAAACCCAGGGCCAGATCGAGCGCATCGACCAGGTGGTGGAGGTTCTCGGCATCCGGCTGAAGCGCATCAAGTGCGCGGCGATGGAAGGTCTGGTGGAGGAAGGCAAGGAAGTGATCGACAGCATCGACAAGGGCCCTGTGCGCGATGCCGCCCTGATCGGCGGCGCGCAGAAGGTCGAGCATTACGAGATCGCGTCCTACGGCACCATCGCCGCGCTGGCCAAGCAGCTGGGCTACAAGGACGCCCTGCCGCTGCTGCTGGAGACGCTTGAGGAAGAGAAGGCCACCGACGAGAAGCTCACCCTGCTGGCCAAGGGCGGCGGCAATGCCAAGGCGGCACAAGCCGCCTGATCGACGCGCCCCGAAGCCGGCCGCCATGGACGGCGGCCTCAGGGTTCGTACAGCACCTGGTCGTTCGGGCAGAAGAACGTGCGCCGCCGGGTGGTGCCCATGTAAAGCTTGCTGATCGGGCCGCCGCATGCCGGGCAGATCCTGCGCGTGTGTACCTGCCAGTGCTTCTTCAACTCGAAACGGCGCTTCCACTGCAGGAAATCAAAGCTGTAGGCGCGGGCCTGCGTGATCAGCGCGGTGAGCCTGCGCGGTGGCAGGTCGCCCAGCCGCGTGGCGGGGTGCACGCCTATTCGGAACAGAACCTCGTTCTTGATGATGTTGCCCACGCCGGCAAAGACCGTCTGGTCCAGAAGCGCATCACAGACCATGACGTCCGGCATTGCCTTCAGCTTGCGCCGGGCCAGCTTCGGATCCCAGGCATCGTTCATCACGTCCGCGCGCCAGTCGTAGACCTCGTCCAACGGCTCGTCGATCAGCCGCACGGAACACGCATAGAAGTTCAGCTCGCCATTGTCGAACCGCAGGGATACACGCGGCGGGGTTGGCTTCCGTTCGTCGATGCGCCAGCTGCCGAACATCATCAGATGGATGCGCAGTGTGTGGCGGCTGAATTCCAGCAGGAAGTGCTTGCCCCAACTGCGGACCGCCTTGACCCTTCGGCCCTGCAGTGGCGACAGGTCGACCCGGCTGTTCCCGGAGACGGCGCGGACCACGCGCCCCTTGAAGTGGCTCGCTGCTTCGCGCAGCAGGACGATCGAAGGGCCTTCAGGCATGTTCCTTCTCCTGCAGCAGCGCCTGCAGGTGCAGGGCGTTGCCGGTGGCGTGACCCAGTGCGGTGTTGTCCAGTACGAACCAGGCGGGTCGTTTCGCCTCGGCCTCGGCCAGCAGCTGCCGCGCAAGGTGGGCAAGGGTGGGTTCGTCGTAGGCGCTGCGATAGATCTGTGGCTGGCCGTGCCAGCGCCAGTAGCTCCACGCGCGGTCACCGCCGGGCGTCGCTGCCGCCGGCACGCGTGCCGGATCCGCGGCTACCCGTGCCACGCCATGCGCGCTCAGAAGCGCATCCACTTCCGGCGTGAACCAACTCGGGTGGCGCGGCTCGCACGCCACATCGGCCTGGGTACGCGCGCGCAGGCCCCGCAGGAATGCTCTGGCCGTGGCCGTGTCGTACACCAGGCTCGGCGGCAACTGCAGCAGTAACGGCCCGAGCTTTTCACCCAGCTCCAGCACGCCTTCAAGGAACCGCTCGAGCGGTTGCATTGCGTCGCGCAGCCGACGCTCATGGCTGATCTCTCGCGGCAGTTTCACCGCGAACCGGAAGCCCTCCGGCACGCTCGCCGCCCATCGCGCATAGGTTCTGGCCTGGTGCGGTCGATAGAAGGATGAGTTGATCTCCACCATCGGCAGGCGTGTGGCGTAGCGCTGCAGCGCGGTGTCGCCCGCCCCGAACGCTTCCTGATCCGCGCGCGGCAGCGACCAGCCCGCACAGCCGACACGCAGTGGAGCGGATGCACGCGGGGCGGCCGCCGCCGTCATCGTACCAGCTGCCCGTACGGTTCCAGGGTCTCTCCCGCACCTGCATCCGTCTGCAACTGCGAGACCGACAGGAGACGATCCAGTGCGCTGGCGCCCGACTCCAGCGCCGACGCGCTGCGCACGAAGCCGGTCCAGTCAGAGATGGCGATCTTTCCCAGCGCGAGCTCATCCACCCGCACGCTGCGCATCCGCCAGTGCGGAAACTGCCGCCGCCCCACCCTGCCCCGGTTCAGCTCGACGATCCCACTGTGGCTGCCGGCCGCGAGAATGCGCGTGTACGCGGCATTGATCCCGGCCTCCGGGCCCTCCAGATACTGCAGGAAGCGCGAGCCGTCGAACAGCAACGTGCCGGTGACATCGACGGATTCGTTGAACTGCACCGCTTCGGCCACAAGCCGTTGCAGCCGCTCTTCGGTCAGGCTTCGGGAAGCTTCACTCACATAGGCAATCGCACGAAAAGGCATGGCACCACCGGTTGTTGCAGACAGCTCTACCTTAGCGTCGCGGCTCGTATGTGCAGTGAGGCCGGCGTAGAGGCTGCGTCGAGTTGAGGCGCGGGCCCGCCGCATCGCCTTGACACGTGCTCGAGCGCGGCGGGCGCGCCTGCGGGCGCACACGCGCGTGCACCACGTTTCGTGGAGACCGGATGAGGAATCGTGGGCTTCCGGATGACGCCACGTTGGCGGTCATGCCACCGCGGTCTAGCGCCGGATCTGGAAGATGGTCCCTGCCGCCAGTCGGGCGGCTCAACCCAGGGAGACTTTCCATGGCCAACCAGAACCAGAACCAGGGCAACAGCAACCGCGGTTTCGCTTCGATGGACGAGGACAAGCAGCGCGAGATCGCCGCCAAGGGTGGACGTGCCGCGCACGAATCAGGCAACGCCCATGAATTCAGCTCGGAAGAAGCACGCGAAGCCGGCCGCAAGGGTGGCGAAGCGGTGAGCCAGGATCGCCAGCACATGGCGGACATCGGCCGCGAAGGCGGCCAGAACAGCCGCGGGGGTGGAAACCAGGGCGGCAACCAGGGCGGCGGGCAGCAACAGCAGGAACGCGGCGGCGGCAACAACCGCGGTGGCCAGCAGCGCTGATCGCGCCTGAAGCCAGATGTACCTCTTCGTGGGCGGACGTGATGTCCGCCCACTTTCGTACGCCTTGACGCTGATCAAGGGCTTCGCCACTGGGGCGCCGCAGATGGGCGCCCCAGCCCTTTCATGGCTCGCGTGGTGGCAGGTCCAGTGCTCCCGCGCCCGGGCCGGCCCCCAGCTCGGCCCCGGTGGTCGGCCGCGCTTCCGGGTCGGAGAGTGTACGCAGGGTCATGGCCTGCACCGCCGCTTGTTCGCGCGCGTCCAGGTCCACCATGCCGCCGCCGTCGCCACCATCCACAGCGGACTGTGCCTCGCGGTCGCTGACCCGCTCCCATAGCTCGCCGCTGTTCCAGCTGCCCTGCAGGTCGTCGGCGCTGTCGCCCTGCGACATGTCCATGTACAGATCGGTGAACGCAGGGTCCCCCGGCAGCTTGCCCGGCGGGAAGTTGGGCTGGATGCTGTGCAGCGCCTTCTCGAATGACTTCATGTGCGCGATCTCGCGCGTCATCAGGAAACGCAGCGCATCCTTGATGCCGGGGTCGTCGGTGACGTTGATCAGGCGCTCATACACCAGCTTGGCGCGCGCTTCCGCAGCGATGTTCGAGCGCAGATCGGCGGTAGGTTCCCCGATCGAGTCGATGTAGGCCGCTGTCCACGGCACCCCGCTGGAATTGACCAGTGCCGGCCCGCCACCGTACAGGATCTGCTCGGTATGGCTGGTGCTGTTCTGCCCCAGCAGCCGCATATCCTCGGCCTCGGCAAGCCCTTCGGACTGAATGGCCTTCGGCCCGCGGTTGAGCATGGCGATGATGGTGCCGATGATCTCCAGATGGCTGATCTCTTCGGTGGCGATATCCATCAGCAGGTCCTTGCGGCCTGGATCGCATTCGCCGAGTCCCTGGGTGAAGTACCGCATGGCGGCAGCAAGCTCGCCCTGCGGGCCGCCGAACTGTTCAAGCATGAGGCTGGCGAGCTGCGGGTTGGATTCGCGCACGCGCACGGTGTACATCAGCTTCTTGTGATGAAAGAACATGGGGTTTCTCCAATGGCTGGCTGTGCTGGCTTCGGGGTCAACGCTTGGCTTGCGCGCCCGGCGTTTCGTCGCGATTGAGGAACGCACCGACCAGGCCGTCCTGGTGGTCTTCCAGCCAGCGCGCCATGGCGATCTCTTCCTGCAGGATCTGGCCACAGACCGCGGCGATGTCCGGCGCTGCGGCACGCTCGGCAGCAATCACCAGCGCCCGGTAGGTGGCGATCTCGGTGTTTTCGAAGCCGAACGAGAGCCCTACGCTCTTGACCACCTCGTCTTCCATCAGGCTTGTGCCGGCCGCGTGGAGAGCCGCAGTCATGCTGGCGAACAGTCCCTTGGCGGTCGGCACGCTTCCTCCAAGCGCTTCAATGCACTGGCGCAGCGAGGCTGCCTGCCCCTGCGTCTCCTGGACGTGCTGGGCGATCCGTGCAGCGAGGTGGGGATAGTTCTGGATCCGCGAAGCCATGGCCTTCATCATGGTCTCCGCCTCCTGCTCCATGGCGTAGGCGTCCTGCAGCCACTTCAACAGGCGCTCGCTTCGGGCGTTGTTCTGGTCTGCCATTTCGATCTCCGGTGCGGGGCGACATGCCTCCGGAGACCATGGTGGAGCGCCTGCAATCACCGCCCTGTCGGCCGGTGTGAGCCGTTGAAGGTGGGCGCTGCACGCAGTGGTGATGCGGCGATAACATCCGCAGCCCTGTGTTTCACCCAGGAGGTGCTCTCAGGTCGCCATTGCGCTGGATACGCCCACGCCGACTGCAGGTCGTTCGCGCCTGGCGTTCGAGGCGCACGCGCCGCCCGCCGCCATCACGGCCTGCATTACCCGATGTTGAGCACGATGCCCGCCACCATCCACGCCCACGACATAGACGAAGCGCCCATCGAACTTGGCCTGTGCGCCTTCCATGGCGTCGTCGGCCAGCAGTGCTCGCTTCAGCGACTTCATCCAGGCCCGTTCAGGCGCCCGGTCCAGCTCCACGACGATGGCGGCACCGCCGCAGTCGAGTGGCATGCACTCGACACGCAGTACGCCTGGAGCGACAGAATCGGTTCCGGACAGCGGCATGACAGAATCTCCGATGGGGGGGACGGCGGCAGTATCCACAGCGCGTGCCAAGACGCCGTCAACGAAATCCAGGGCACCTTCCACACCTCCTCCACCCGGTTGGCGGCGCGCTCTCGGGGGCTTCGCGCCGGGCTGACAATGCACACGCATGGCGTTGATGCAGCACAGCACAGACTGCAGTTCCCAGGACAACACAGGCGTGCACGTATGCAATCCGGAATGAGCCAGCGCAGATGCAACCTGCTGCTGGTGGAAGACCAGCTCGACCTGGCTGCGCTGATGGAACAGGCGCTGGAGGACGCAGGCGATCAGGTGACGCATGCCTACAGCGTGTTCGATGCGCTGGGGCTGCTGGACAACCAGCGATTCGACGGCGCCGTGCTCGATGTCGAGCTTCGCGACGGCGTGGTCTTCCCGGTGGCTGATCGCCTGACGGAACTCGGTATTCCGTTCCTGTTCGTATCCGCGGTCTATGACCAGTTGGTGCCGCAGCGTCACCGTCGCGCCGCTTTCGTGGCCAAACCGTTCCACGTCGGCGAGTTGCAGGCGACGGTTCGGCGCGTCATGGGGGATGTCTGCGTGCAACCGCCGGCGCATTGATTGCCATGGGGTGGTCACCCCAGGTGCGGGGCCACCACCAAGCTCAGCTGGCGCAGCGCGCCGCCACGGGAGAGCCCATCCCAGTTGCTGCGCGCCACGCTGCGGATCTCGGAGGCATCGACCCACAGCAGCCGCATCGACCAGTAGGGAAAGAACCGGCCGGAAACCCTGCCCCGGCCCAGCTCGATCAGCTCGCAATGGCTGCGGGCACTGAGGATGCGGCTGTACACCACGTTGATGCTGTCTTCCGGTCCCTCGATGTACTGGAGGAAACGGAGCCCGTCGTAAAGAAGCACACCCGTAACGCCGGCTTCGAAGTTGAAGCGGGCGGCGGCCCTGGCGAGGTCATCCACATGGTCCATGGAAAGCCCCGATGTCGCCTCACTTGCGTAGGCGACTGCACGGAGGGGCACGTTCGTTCCTTCTGACGCAGGAAATTTCCTGCTCGTCCATCATCGCTTCGCGGAGGTAGGCAGGGATGAGGGCCTTCGTGGCCTGCGCTGTCCCAACGCTCTCCTCAACCGCACGCTCCGATAACACGGGGCGCTTGCGTGACGGAGTGGCTGCCCCTCAGGTGATCAGGGCCGATGCTTCCGCGCGAGAGCGCTCGCCATCCAGCGCCGCCAGATAAGCGGAGAATCCGCCTGTAGCGCGCCCCTGCAGACGCGCACTTGACATCACCACGGGAGCGCCGGCCCATCGCACCACCGCACCGCAGCGTTGCAGCGCTCTGACAAGCGCCACGTCTTCACTACAGTGCAGGGGAGCAAAGCCGCCCACGGCCCGATAGGAACAGGCAGATACGCCGAGGTTGGCACCGTGGATGCGCCCATGATCGTCGCCCCACTGCTGTCTTGCCTGGAATGCCCTGCGCAGGCGCCGTTCACCCTGGCAGGACGTCGCTATGTCCACCAGTCCGCAGAAAGCGTCACAACTGCCCTGAACCTGTGCGGCCAGCCACTCGGGAGGCACCTCGCTGTCAGCGTCCGTGCTTGCCAGCCACCTGGCGCCCCGCCCCAGCAGTTCAGCAGCGGCTGCGGCCCGGGCGACACCGACGCAGCGTGCATCCAGCTGCACGCTGCCGACCTGGTGTTGGCGGCAGATGATGCCCGTTGCATCCGTACACGCATCCAGCGCGACCATCACCTCCACTGCTTCGCCGCCGAGGCCCGGGTGAAGGGCCGCCACCCGGATGGATTGCAGGCACCGCGCGATACTGTCCGCCTCGTTGTGGGCGGGTATCAAAACGCCTATCACCGCAGGCCCTCGTTCCGGGCCAATGACAAGGGGCCCCGTGTCCATCCCTGAAGCACGAAGTCCGCATCGCGGTAGTGGAAGGCTTCCTGCAGGCCTTCCCCCAGGCATCGATGCACCACCTCGGTCCGGCTCGCGCGTCCGGCGAACGAGGGCAACCAATGGCAGGCAACCAGCAGGCCGTCATCGCGAAGTGCTTCATCGATGCCACCGCGCAGCTCGCGCAGTGCGCCTGCCCCCAGGTAGTAGCCCATTTCGCCGCAGACGATCAGGTCGAAGCGTCCTGGCGGCCATTGCTCGGGATGGCTGGCGCAATGAACCTGCACGTGCGGCAGATGGGCCAGGTTGCGGCGCGCCTGGAACGCCGCACGTGGGCTGATGTCGGTTGCCAGCAGGCGTTCGCAACGTGCGGCCAGCGCCTCGGTCAGTACGCCGTTGGAACACCCCAGTTCCCAGCCGCGAGCGAACTGGCGCTGGCTGAGGCTTGCCAGCAGCAGCGCACGCTTGCGCTCTTCATACCACCGGCTGCGGTAGCCGAACGGGTCGTCCTGCTCATGCAGGTCATCGAAGTACGGTTGCGCGCTCATGCAAGGAATACCTCGTAGTTTCGGAAGAATCGGGCGAGTACATGTGCGGGCAGCACCGGCGGGCTGTTCAGGCCCGCCACGTCGCCGGTCTGCGTACGGAAATGCGCGATTGCGTTTCGCTTTGCGGACGCCACTGCTGAAATGTCGACCAGCTTCGGAACCTCCCACGCCATATGTGCGCAGGCAGGGTCAAGCCAGTGCCAGCCCCACACCGGGTACTCCAGCCGGTGGCAACCAACCGCCCGCGCGGCGCGGCAGGCAGCGCGTCCTGCCGCCTCGTGATCGGGGTGACCATCAAACCGCCATGGCGCCAGGACCAGGTCGCGCGGTTGCAGATACTGCTGCAGCCAACCTTCCAGCCCCTGCTCATGCGCGCTGACCGCGCCGTCGGCGATACCCAGGTGGAAGATGGAGCGAACCGGAATGCCGAGTTCGCCCAATGCCGCGGCAAGCTCCGCTCGGCGCGCTGATCGCAGGCGTTCGGGCGTCCACCACGGCTCGCCCGGGTAGCATGCTTCGCCGTCGGTCACGGCAACGACACTGACGTCGATACCCTGCCCCGCAGCGTGATGCAGCAGTCCGCCACAGCCGAGGATTTCGTCGTCCGGATGCGGCGCGACCACCACCATGCGGTCATGCCCGCTGCAGAGTGCGGTCGCCGATGTGGTCGGTTGCTGCCAGAGCCAATCGCAGTGCAGCCAGGCCTGCTCCTGGGTTCCTTCCCCTTGCAGGGGTGTCCTGGCTACAGCGCCCATGTTGCCTCCTGTGCTGCACGCTGCTCGCCCAGCCATTCCCAATCGCGGTCGGCGTGGCTCTGGCGAAGGAACACGGTCAGGTCCGCGCAGCGCCGGGCATGGGCGTCCTCCAGGCACATCGGGCCCGGGCCCAGCGCCCGACCCGCCAGGTCCAGCACACGCGTTGCCGCGCGCTCAACGACACAGCGCACGCGCACTACATCTTCGCGATGGGCCAGTTCGGGCGCGGCGTCGATGTGCGCCGCCAGTTCGCGAAGCAGCGCGGCTGCCGGGCCCAGGGCGAGGTCCACTTCACCCAGCAGCCGCGCGCGATTTCCCTCGGTGCAGGCCGGTCGCATGCGCTCGGCCAAAGCGGCCGCTGCACCAAACCAGACCGCCGCGATGCCTGCCCCGCCGTGCCAGAAGCCCGGGCGCTGCAGGTAGTCATCGCGCGTCCCCAGGATCACCATCGGTGCGCCGTCAAAGCGCACCGTGGTGGAAGGGATTGCGGCCATGCCCACGGCAGGCCATGGCTCGCCCGCAAGTGTGTGCCAGTGTTCCGCCGCTACCTGGCATAGCCACACGCCCTGCGGGTTGCGAACCGTTACCAGTGCCGCATCCACCCATGCGCTGCCGGAACACCAGGGTTTGTCACCGTACAACCCACCGCCGGCATCGATGCGAACGGTGTTGGCCGGACCCTCTGCAGCCCACACCGCCAGCAACGTGTCTTCAGCAGGGATGGGCGCCCTCAACTCGGCAGCAATCGCCTGGGCGTCATAGTGGGCCTCCAGTACCTTGGCCAGGCAAAGATCCTCTGCCCCCCAGGCTGCCAGCGCCTGCCAACGCTGCAGGGTCTGGCCGCCACCGGGCAAAGGCAATGCCGGTTGCTGCACCAGCACCTGGCGTGCGCGATTGAACAGCGAAGAGGATGACGTCACATCCTGCATGGGTGGCAGACCTGCAATGGAGATACGCCATGAACGTAGGCGGCAGGCGGTCACATGCCTGTCTTGATGGCGTGGCGGGCACATGAATGCCCGGTACCATGATCCTCACGGCCCCGTCTGCGTGCGCTGTCTTGCACGCACGCACTGCCGCAGTTCCCAGAGCCATGGCAGCACCACCAGGCCCAGCGCCGGCAGCAGGGTGAACCACCAGACGTCCGGTTCTGCAGGCTTCACTTCGAGCGACCACCGCGGGTGGACCTGCCAGCCCACCCAGGCCAGCAGGACCCACGGCGCGGCATCCAGCACGCTGTGCACATGCTGTTCCGCCGGGCTGATGCGTCGACGGCCGTCCGCGCTGACGGTATCGAGATAGCCGGCGACCGCGTGTGCGATGACCAGGCCTGCCAGAAGCGCGACCAGCGACAACGTGTTCTCCAGCAGGAGCCAGGCAAGCACGCCGCTGCCGATCAGCAGCAGCTGCACCCCATGCAGCAGGCTTTCGCGCATCGCGGAAGTGTGCGGAAGATCAGTGCGCCGGTGAAAATGGAAATCCAGCGATCCGGCAGCCAGCCACAGGGCGTAGACACAGGCGATGACAATCGCGCTCATGGCGGCACGCTCAGGGTGTCAATACGACCTTGCGGCAGTCATCGTCCTTGGCATCAAACATTGCATAGCCTTGAGCTGCATCGGCCAGGCGCATCCGGTGCGAGATGATGTCACCCGGGTGCAGCTTTCCTTCCATGATTGCGTCGAGCAGTTCCGGCATCAGTCCCTGGACGTGCGTCTGCCCCATCTTGAACGTCAGCCCCTTGTCGAACGCATCACCCAGCAGAAAACCATGGATGAAGCCAGCGTAGACACCCGGGATGCTGACCACGCCGCCGCGGCGTGCTGCCGCGATGCACTGCCGGATTGCCACGCCGCTGCTGCCCTCCAGCTTCACGGCAGTCAATGCTGACTCCAGCGCACTGCCCTCGGCCTCGAAGCCCACCGCCTCGATGCAGGCGTCCACGCCCCGCCCACTGGTCTGGGCAAGGATGTAGTCCGCCGGGTCTTCGATCTGCTTGAAGTCGACGGGCGTCACACCGTAGGTACGGCGCGCGTAATCCAGACGGTAACGAAGATGGTCGACCATGAAGATGGTCTCTGCGCCCAGCAGGCGGCAGCAGGCCGCGCTCATCAGCCCCACCGGGCCCGCACCGAAGATGGCCACCGTCGAGCCCGCCTTCACCCCTGCGTTCAGCGCAGCCTGGTAGCCGGTGGGGAGAATGTCAGACAGGAACAGCACCTGCTCATCCGCAATGCCTTCCGGAATGCGCAGCGGGCCTACATTCGCCTTCGGTACACGCACGAATTCGGCCTGGCCGCCGGCCACGCCGCCATACAGATGGCTGTAGCCGAACAATGCGGCCGGAGGCAGCATGCCCTTCTGATTCAGTGCGGCGCCCTTGCCGGTATTGGTGGTTTCGCAAGCGGCATACTCGGCCAGGCGGCAATGGAAGCACTCTCCACAGGCGATCACGAAAGGGATCACCACACGATCGCCCGGCTGCACCTGGGTCACGCCGCTGCCGACCTCTTCCACCACGCCCATGAACTCGTGGCCGAGCACATCGCCATCGTGCAGATCCGGAATCTTGCCGCGATACAGGTGCAGGTCCGATCCACAGATGGCGGTGGCGGTTACCCTCAGGATCAGATCATCCTCGGCCGCCAGTACCGGGTCCGGTATGGTCTCGACTCGCACATCCTTGCGGCCGTGATAGGTCAATGCCTGCATCGTGCTTCTCCAGGAGCTCGGGACGCCAGCATCGCAAGGCCGCCATCCCGCTTTGGTGACATCCCGGTGTGCACGGCGTTCATTCCACGGGGTCATGGTGTTAACCCGGCGCGGTGCAGTCTTCGGTCTTTCGACGCAGGAGCTGCCCATGAACGACAAGCTGCCCTTCAATCCGACGACGGACGTGGACGATCAGTCGAAGGCGCACACGCCGGACAAGCGGCGCAACGATCGAGCCAAGTGGAAGGAGCACGACATGCCCGACGACGGCGATGGCCCCAAGGCCGTACCGGAAGACTACGAACGTCCTGATCCTGACCCGACAGGAAAGCGTTGAGTCCGCCTCACATTCTGGATGCGCCGGATTCACGGGTCATGGCCTGCTACCCGCGCAAGCTTCGCGCACGGCCTCTGGAACAGACTGAACGAGGTGTTGCATGTGGAAACGCAACGGTCTCTCGCTGGTGCTGCTTGTGCTCACGCTTGTGTTCATCGTTGGGCAGGCGGTTGCCGGGCATCACGTGCACAACCAGGAACTGGTTGAGCACGGACGCGCGCCGATCGATCTCTGGCACTACCTCGCGACGGGGCACTTCGTCAGCGCCACGTTCGAGAACTGGGAGAGCGAGTTCCTGCAGATGGGGATGTATGTGCTCCTGACGGTCAGCCTGCGCCAGCGCGGCTCGGCCGAATCGCGGCCGCTGGATCCTGCGCAGGAACAGAGTCGCGTCGAGCCGGGGCCCACGCCGTGGCCGGTAAGGCGCGGTGGTCCATGGAAGACGCTCTACGGTCATTCGCTTGCGATCGCGTTCGGGCTGTTGTTCCTGTTCAGCTTTACGCTGCATGCAGTGGGAAGCTGGCGCGCCGAGGAAGCCGAACAGCAGTTGAAGGGATTGCCGCCGCCAGGCTTTGTGGAGCACCTCGCCAGCAGCACATTCTGGTTCGAATCCATGCAGAACTGGCAGAGCGAATTCCTGGCCGTGCTGTCCCTGGTGGTGCTGACGATTTTCCTGCGCCAGAAGGACTCGCCGCAATCCAAGCCGGTTGAGGCCCCACACGCACAGACAGGTGATTGAGCCATGCGAGCTGATCCATCGACGGCCCTGCTGATCATCGACATGTTCAGCCGATTCGACTTCCCTGGCGCTGAAAAGCTGGCGCCGGCGGCAGAGCGGGCGGCCCGGCAGATCCGGCGCCTGAGGGATCACTTCGACGAACGCGGTTGGCCGGTCATCTACGCCAATGACAATTTCTCGGATTGGAAGCGCGACTTCCGCCAGCAGGTGGAACAGTGCCGGCGCGACGGTGGCCCGGCGGGGCGAATCGCCAGCCTTCTCTCGCCTTTGCCTGGTCACTACTTCGTGCTCAAGCCCAAGCACTCGGCCTTTCTGGCCAGCCCTTTGCCGATTCTGCTGGCCAAACTGGGAGTGCGCCGCCTTTGCCTGTGTGGCATGACGGCCGATTCGTGTGTCCTGGCTACAGCGTTGGACGCTAACGCCAGGGAATTCCACGTGGTGTTGGCGTCGGAGGCCGTGGCGGGGATGCCAGCGCAGAAGCGGCGGGCACTGGCGCTGCTTGCTGGTTCGGGCGCAGCGCGGGTCGCGCGGGTTTCTTCGCTTGTCTCTGGGCAGGAGCGGGATGGCGTTGACGGCGACTCAGGCCCGGTCGGCTAAACCCTGTACACCTGAATGACCGGCGCAGTGTGCGCAGCAGAAGATCTGGCCGTTTCCTTCAACACCATGCCCGATAACAGCGCAATCGCAGTGTGCGCAGCGCGGTGCGAATGCGTGGATCGCGCATTCGAACGAATCGAACGTGCCGCTGCGCCCGCCCTGCTGGAGGGTGAAGCTCTTGTCGTAGTTGTTGCCGCAGACATCACAGGCCATGGGGCACCTCGTGCTGTGGAAGGAACATCCAGTGTGGACAGCGCGGGTGTCGGTGGCCGTGAATGCACCGTGTCGCGAGGGTGTAGGACGTTCGCGTCGTCACCACGCGGGCGTCGCAGCAAACGGCTCCCGCTCATCCTCCAGCGCCCAGCCCAACGCCCATGCGGGCGCGCGCCTTCGATGGCCGCTGCATCCGTTCGAGCTCTCACGCCGTAGGAAAGATGCCCGCGCTGTGCGGGTCATCCAGAAAGGAATGCACCGTGAACGCTCTTCAGCGCATCACCGCAGCAGTCGGCTTCGCTGTACTTGTTTCGGCCGGCTCCAGCGCTTTCGCCGCCAATACCGTAATGGTGGGCGGGGCAGAAATGTACCCGACCAGGACCATCGTCGAAAATGCCGTCAATTCCAAGGATCACACCACGCTGGTCGCAGCGGTCAAAGCAGCGGGCCTGGTCGACACTCTCAACGGCACCGGCCCGTTCACTGTTTTCGCGCCCACCAATGCGGCCTTCGACAAGCTGCCTGCGGGCACTGTCGGTACGCTGGTGAAGCCTGAAAACAAGGCGCAGCTGACACGGATCCTCACCTATCACGTTGTCCCGGGCAACTACAGTTCCGCCCAGCTCCTGGCCGATGCCCGCAAGCACGGCGGCAAGGCCAGCCTCAAGACTGTGCAGGGCGAGCCTCTCACCGTGGCGCTCCACGATGGCAAGCTCTGGGTCATCGATGCAAAGGGTGGCAAGGCAGGCATCAGCATTGCCGACGTCAACCAGTCCAACGGCGTCATCCACGTGGTCGACACCGTGCTGATGCCCAAGTAAGGGGCTCACGCGACGGGCATCGGGCGCGATGCCCGTTGCCCGGGGGGCCACCCGCCGGGCACCCTGCGGACCTGCCGCGCATCCCGCAGTGGCAGGGGCTACCACTCCGGCCCCAGCAGCTTCCCTACTTCGGCTTCAAGTTTCTGCGCGGCCTCGTCCTGGGAGGCGACCTTGATGCACAGCCCCGACTGCGCCGGCCCCGGCATCAGCTGGTAGCGGTTGATCATGATGTTCAGAGCACGTGGACGCGACAACGGCCTGGATGCCCGCGTCCGTCACGGAACGCGCCGGGCCGCATCACTCGCTGCACCGGTCCGCGCGCTATGATGCTGCGACCCCGGAACCTGCGATGTTTGCAGCGGCCGCCCATCCGCTGCTCGCGCGACAGGACCACTCGCGCCAGTGTCGCTGCAGGCGCTGCTGAAGCCCCTACCCCATGCTCGCCTCCTCTTCCTCCCTCGTCATCTGGGCAGCGGTCACTGTTGCCACTGTCGGCCTGCTGTTCCGACCCTTCCGCATTCCCGAATATGCATGGGCATTGGGTGCTGCCGCCCTGCTGCCGCTGCTGGGTGCGGTATCGCTGGAAACCGCGTGGCACGCCGTGGCCGAAGGCCGCGACGTCTACCTGTTCCTGGTCGGCATGATGGTGCTGGCCGAGCTCGCACGCCGCGAAGGGCTGTTCGACTGGCTGGCGTTGTACGCGGTGCGGCACGCGGGCGGATCGGGGCGGCGCCTGTTCGACCTGGTGTTCCTGGTCGGCACGCTGGTGACGGTATTCCTGTCCAACGATGCAACGGCCGTGGTGCTGACGCCGGCGGTCTACGCGGCCTGCAAGGCGGCCCGGGCCAATCCCCTGCCCTACCTGTTCGTCTGTGCCTTCATCGCCAACGCGGCCAGCTTCGTGTTGCCCATCTCCAACCCGGCCAATCTCGTGGTGTACGGCCAGCACATGCCGCCGCTGCTGCAGTGGCTGGCGCAGTTCGCGCTGCCGTCGGCGGCGGCGATCGGTGCCACCTATCTGGTCCTGCGCTGGGTGCATCGGCGCGAGATCGCCCAGCCGCTGGTGGCCGCGCCGGCGCATCGCCCGTTGACCGAGGGTGGGCGCCTGAGTGCGCTGGGTGTGCTGTTCACCGGCACGGTGCTGCTGGTTACGTCCGCCTTGAACGGGCCGCTGGGCCTGACCACCTTCTGCGCGGGCACGCTGAGCGTGGTGGCAGTGGCGATCCGCCAGCGACGCAGCCCGCTGCCGCTGCTGCGCCACGTATCCTGGGGGGTGCTGCCGCTGGTGGCGGGGCTGTTCGTGCTGGTGGAAGCGGTAGCGCAGACCGGTGTCATCCAGAGTTCGGCCAGCGCGCTGCAGGCACTGGCGAAAACGTCGCCGCACCAGGCCAGCTGGCTGGCCGGCGGCGCCGCTGCACTGCTGAGCAACGTGGCCAACAATCTGCCGGTCGGCCTGGCGGCTGGTTCGTTGGGGCAGATGGCGGACCTGCCGGCGCAGACCCGTGCCGCATTGCTGGTCGGCGTGGATCTGGGCCCGAACCTGTCGGTGACCGGCTCGTTGGCCACGATGCTGTGGCTGATGGCGTTGCGTCGCGAAGGCGAGCATGTCAGCGCGCTCGACTTCCTGCGCGTCGGCGCGCTGGTGATGCCACCTGCACTCATCGCAGCGTTGTTGCTGCTGTGACCAGAGTGCAGGCGGCGCCCCTGCCCTAGAAGACCAGCTGCAGGCGGGTATTGAAGGTGGTGCCTTCATCCCTGCCCATTGCACTGCCGCTGCGGTGACGGGTCTGCCAGCGCACGGCTTCGAACATCACGCGACTGAAATCGTTGAGGTACCAGTTCGCGCCCAGGGTCCACGCGTTACCCGTACCGCCACTGGGCAGCTCGGCATAGTCCACGTCTTCATAGCGGCCCTTCAGCTCCCAGGCACCGCCGCCGCCGCGCGTCACCGGATCGGCGACCTTCACCTTCCCCCAGGTACCGGCCTTGCCCGAGTACGACGGCAGCGCCCCCGCCAGGAACCAGCCGGCAGAAATCGCCCACGCCGCGTGGTCGCGATCGTAGCGACCGCCGGCATCGGCCCCGCGCAGGCTTCGCGTACCCCACTCGCCCGTTGCCCACGCCGGGCCGAAGAAGCCGGCCAGTTCGGCGCCGTAGGCGGTGCTGCGCTCGGCGCCCAGCAGTGTGCCCGGCGTGATCCTGACCAGATCGTTGAAATGCCCCGCGATGGCCGAACTGCGCACCACGCCGCTGGCCCCGGCGGGAATCTTCTCGTGGAACGCCCATGCGCCCAGATGCAACGTGGCACCAGCGGTGTCCAGCGGATTCCAGTGCACGCGCGTGGCCCAGGTCTGGCTGTCGTTGTCGGTGCCGGCGTTGTTGAGATCGTTGCCGGCCACCGACAGGCTGGCGTGCCAGCCCTTTCCGTACACCCGCTCGGTCAGCCCGACACCGAACAGGCCGCGCTGCGGCAGCATCAATGTGCCGACCACGTTGCGTTCCTGGAACGGCGTGTTGGAGGTGCTGCTGGAGCCATCGATACCGCGATCGTTCAAGCGGTTGCCCATCGTGAGATCGGCTGGCAGGCCGAACAGGGTGTGGTCCAGCGTGGCGTAGACCGACTTCCAGGCCACCGCGTTGTCGGCGAAGTCACCCTCCACCACCCAGCCCAGTGTGCCGTAGCGTCCCTCGGCCCCCAGGCGCACCGAACGGACCTCGGTGCCCGAAACGTTGCGATCACCGACCGCCGAACCGTCCGTACTGGAGGCATCGACGAACAGGCGGCCGCGGGGACGGAACACCGTAGTGCCGTCGGCGCTGCTGAGCTCGGGTGCGCCCTTGGCCCAGGAGACCTTGGGCTGCCTGGACTGGCCGGATTCCAGTGCGGCCACCCGCGTTTCCAGCGCAGGCGCGGGCGGCGTTGACGGTGCCCCCGCACTGCCCTGCCCGCCCTCGACGGCGCGGAGGCGTGCTTCCAGTTGCTGGATCTGCAGTGCCTGCTGCTGCACCAGGCGTGACAGCTCGGCCTGGCTCAGTGGCGTGGGCGGGGATGAAACAGACTGGGCGTCGGCGTGGCCACTGGCCAACAGCAGGCCGAGCGCGACCGGCAGCGCTGCCAGCGGCAGCACGGTGGAAGGGTTCATGGACTCTCTCTCCGGCCAGCCGGCCCCCTGGCCCGGCGCTGGCCTGTTGCGGTGGTGCGGGGGAAGATCGGGGGAGGAAGCTCGCGCCGCCGGATCGGACCGGCGGCGCGGCAGGCGGGCTCAGCCCGGCCCGGTCAGCTGGTGGCCTCTGCCTGGGCGTTGGGACGCCAGGTGATCAGCTTGTTCTCGACCACGTCCAGCAGGGCGTCGATGACCAGCACGAAGGCGGCCAGGATGATGATGCCGGCGAACACACCCACGGCATTGAAGTTGCCCTCGGCCTGCGCGATCAGGTAACCCAGGCCCGCCGAAGCGCCGAGGTACTCGCCGATGATCGCGCCGACCACGGCAAAGCCGACCGAGGTGCGCAGCGAGGACAGGATCCAGCTCGCCGCTGCCGGGAAGTAGACATGGCGCAGCAGATCGCTGCGGCTTGCGCCCAGGATGCGGGCATTGGCCAGCACCACCGGATTCACCTCGCGCACGCCCTGCATGGCGTTGAAGAACGTGGTGAAGAACACCAGCGTGACCGCCAGCGCCACCTTCGACCACAGGCCCAGCCCCAGCCACAACACGAAAATCGGCGCCAGCACTACGCGTGGAATCGCGTTGAAGCCTTTGATGAAGGGATCGAGGATGCGCGCCGAACGGCGGCTCAGGCCCAGCCAGACACCGCCAGCCACGCCCAGGCCGGTGCCGATGATGTAGCCCAGCGCGGTTTCAGTAAGGGTGATGTAGACATGCTGGTAGAACGAGGTATCGGACAACCAGGTCCAGGCCTGCTGCACGATGGCCGTCGGCGAAGGGAAGAAGAACGGATCGATCACGCCCAGCGCGATACCGCCTTCCCAGCCGCCGAACACGGCGACCACCAGCGCGAGCTGGATGAATTTGTCAGTCTTGGCGTGCATAGCTCTTCTCCACTTCGCCGCGCAGGCAGGCCCAGATGTCGCGGTACAGGTCGGTGAAACGGTCATCCAGCTTGATCTCGGCCACATTGCGCGGCCGTTCCAGATCCACGTCGAAACTGCGCACCACGCGGCTCGCCGGGCCGGAGGACAGCACCACCACGCGGTCACCCAGCGCGATTGCTTCTTCCAGGTCATGGGTAATCAGGATCACCGAGCGGCGATCCTCCTGCCACAGGCGCAGCAGCTCGTTCTGCATCAGGTGGCGGGTGTGGATGTCCAGCGCCGAGAACGGCTCGTCCATCAGGATCACCTTCGGCTCGACGATCAGCGCCTGCGCCATCTGCACACGCTTGCGCTGGCCACCGGACAACTGGTGCGGATAGCGATGCTCGAAACCGGCCAGGCCGACCTTGGCCAGCCACGCGTTGGCTTTGGCCTTGCGTTCGGCTTCGGGCACGCCGCGGAAGCGCAGGCCCAGCTCGACGTTCTGGAAAGCTGTCTTCCACGGCAGCAGGGCGTCCTGCTGGAACAGGTAGCCGACCGACTCCTGCACGCCGCTGACCGTGCGGCCATCGATCGCCACGTCGCCCGAGGATGGCTTCAGCAGGCCCGCTACGGAATTGAGGATGGTGCTCTTGCCGCAGCCGGTGGGCCCGACGATGGCGAGGAACTCGCCGTCACCCACCTGGATGTCGACATCGCGAACGGCGGTGAACTCGCCGAAGGACATGGTCACCTTGTTGATGGCGACCATGGTCTGCGCAGGCTCCAGCTGCGGCGCGCCGTTGAGTTGGCGCACGGTGGCATTGAGGGCCATGGGGTTACCTCCGCTTACGGTTGGGCAGCCGGCGCCGCAGCGTTGGCACGTTCGACGAAGGCATTGGTGTAGGTCCTGGACAGATCGACGTTGGCCTTGGCCACATCGGTATTGAACTCACGCAGCACCTTCAACGGCGTCTCCAGGTCGGCCGGCGTGAAGCGTCCATCGCGGGTGAAGATCGCGCGCGCGTTCTCCACCGCGCGGGCATAGGTGGCGCGGTCGCCGGAGACGTAGCTGTCCGGCAGCGCGGCAACGATCTCCTCGGCACTGTTGTCGGCGATGAACTTCAACGCCATCTGCTCGGCACGGGCGATCTTCTCGGCCGCTTCGGGGCGCTTGTCCAGGAAGCTCTGGTTGGCATACATCACCGAGGTCGGGTACAGCCCGCCATAGACCTGGCGGGCGCCTTCGTCGCTGCGCGCGTCGAGGATGATCTTCCCGACCTTGCGCTCGGTGATCAGGGTCGCGGCCGGATCGTAGTTGACCAGCAGGTCGATCTTGCCCTGCTCGAGCGCGGCGACGGCAGCAGCGCCGGAGCCGACGCCGATCAGCGAAATGCTGTCGGCCGGAATATCGTGCTGCGCCAGGAAGTGGCGGACGAAGAAGTCGGACGAGGAGCCTGGGGCCGTGATGCCGACCTTCTGGCCCTTGATGGACTCCGGTCGCGCAGGATCAAACGTGGCATCTTCGCGCCCCGCCATCACCAGGCCGGAATTGCGCGAGAGCAGAACAAAGGCCACCACGTCCTTGCCCTTGGCCTGCATCTGGATGGTGTGGTCGTAGAAACCGACCGCCACGTCGGTGGAATTCGCCACCAGGGCCTGCAGCACCTTCGAGCCACCCTGGGCGAAGTTCTCGGTTTTTACATCCAGGCCGACGTCCTTGAAGTAGCCCTTGGCGTCGGCAATGAAGAACGGAAGGTTGTTGAGGTTGTAGGAGCCGACGCTGATGCGCACGGGTGCATCGTCACCGGTGCCGGTGGATGCGCCATCGGGGCGCCCGCTGTTGCTGCAACCGGCCGCGGCCAGACCGGCCGCGCACAGCGCGGCCATGAAGAACTGCTTGTACATCATCCCTCCCAGGAGTGAAGCATCTACGTTGTAATGGCAGGCATGCGCGTCTGCGCCGGCCCTGCCGGGTTCAGATCATGCCGCTGACGTCCATTGGCGGGCTTGGGTGGAACTGGCCATGGCAGGCGCTGGCGTTGTCGCAAACACGCGACCTTCGAACAGTCGGCGTGCGGTGCGGACCACGCTGGCGATCACCGGTGCGTCATCCGAGCTGCGACTGAGGCCCACCTGCAGGTCCCCGCTCGGATGTTCGAGGGTAATGCTGCCGGGAACGGACAGGCACCCGACCAAAGTGTGGGCCAGCGTGCCCGGCGTGACGGCGGCGGTAGCCAGGCCGACCGCGCCGGTAATGGCCAGTGCGCTGTGGCATTGGTGCGGCATGAAGTAACGCACCTGCAGATCGCCGCCGTGTTGCGGCGCCGACAGCAGCACCGGCTTGGGAATGACCTTGTTGCCGGCGTCGGCGATGCCCATGCGGGCGCCCGCCTCGATGCGCAGCGCTTCCAGCCGGCGCATGAACGCGGCATCCGCGTTCAGTTCGGCGGGCGATGCATCACCGCGCACGCCCAGGTCTTCGGCACGCACCAGCATCATCGGCATGGCGCAGTCCACCAGGCTGACCGGCACGCCATCGATGGTTTCCCGGGCGTGGCCGCTGGGCAGCAGCTTGCCGGTGCGGGCGCCTGCGGCATCGAGGAAGGAAAGCCTGACCGGCGCGGCCGAGCCCGGTGCGCCGGCAATGCGCGTATCACCGCGGTAGACCACATGGCCGCCCGGCGTTTCCACCGTGGCGATGATCAGCTTGCCGGTGTTGACGTTGTGGATGCGCACCTCGGTCTGCGGATCCTGAGCCTGCACCAGCCCCCGCTCGATGGCGTACGGGCCCACCGCCGCCAGCATGTTGCCGCAGTTGGGGGACGTGTCCACCACCTGCTGCTCCACCCGTACCTGGGCGAACAGATAGTCCACGTCGGCGTCTGCCCGGCTGGATCGGTCGATGATGGCCACCTTGCTGGTCAGCGCGTTGCCGCCACCGATGCCATCGATCTGCAGCGGATGGCCCGACCCCATTACTTCCACCAGCAGGCGATCGCGTTCAGCAATGTCCACCGGAAGATCGCTGGCCAGGAAGAACGGGCCCTTGGATGTACCACCGCGCATGAGTACGCAGGGAATGCTGAGCAGATCGTTGGACATACGTGTGCTAGATTGATGCGTGTAGGGGATGAATGACCCCTCTGTGATTCGATACTGGCATGACCCCAATTGATCTGTGAATTGCTGATTTTTGGATGATTGATAACCAATGAGCATCAATTGCGAAATCCTGGATCTACGCGCATTCCTGCTGGTGTCGGAGACGCGCAGCTTCCACCGCGCCGCGGAGAACCTGCACGTCTCCCAGCCGGCACTCAGCCGACGGATACAGAAGCTGGAGCAGGCTGTGGGTTCGCCACTGCTGGAGCGCACCACGCGCAGCGTCAGCACCACCGCCGTCGGCGAGAACCTGCTGCCGCTGGTGCGTCGCATGCTGGAGGAATTCGATGGATCACTGTTCTCACTGCGGGGCCGGGACGATACGCGGGGCGCTACCGTCACCATCGCCTGCCTGCCCACGGCGGCGTTCTACTTCCTGCCCAGCGTGATGGCGCGTTTCCACGAAGCGCATCCCAACGTGCGCTTCCGGATCCTGGATATCCCGGCCACCGAAGGCCTGCAGGCGGTAGAACGTGGCGAAGTCGAGTTCGGCATCAACTTCATGGGCGCCAACGATCCGAATCTCGATTTCGACGTGCTGGCCGAAGATCCCTTCGTGCTGGCCTGCCGACGCGATCATCCGCTGGCCCGCAAGCGCAGGGTTGAATGGGCCGATCTGGCCGAGCACCAGCTGATCACCGTGCATCGCACCAGCGGCAACCGCACGCTGCTGGATGGTGCCCTGGCGCGCGAGAACCTCAAGTTGAGCTGGCACTACGAAGTGACCCACCTGTCGACGTCACTGGGCATGGTCGAGGCCGGCATCGGCGTGTCGGTCCTGCCGAAGATGGCCACGCCGGACGGAGATCATCCGACCCTGGTGACGCGCACGATTGGTAACCCCGTGGTGTCGCGCACGATCGGGATCGTCCGTCGCCGGGGCGCCCTGCTCTCGCCTACTGCGGAACGCTTTCTGCAGATGTTGATGAGCCAGTGGCGCGGGGAGACCTGAACATCGTTTGCTGGACAGGCCGCCCCCGGATCTGGCCGAGGGTGATGGCCGGGCATGGCTCGGCCCTACAGAGGAGCCAGGACGCGCGCAAGGAAAGGCGCTGTCCTGCTTCCCCGCGCGCGGGCCACCTGTTGCGGCGTTCCCTTCGCCACGATGGTGCCACCCGCGCTGCCTGCGCCCGGCCCGACATCAATCACCCAGTCCGCCTGGGCGACCGCCCGCATGTCATGCTCGATCATCACCACCGTATTTCCTGCGTCGACCAGCCGCTGCAGCTGAACCAGCAGCCTGTCCGCATCCGACGCGTGCAGGCCGGTGGTGGGTTCGTCCAGCACGTAAAGCGTGCGCCCGCGCTGGCTGCGCTGCAGTTCGGTGGCCAGCTTGATGCGCTGGGCCTCGCCGCCTGAAAGCTCCGTGGCCGGCTGGCCCAGCCTCAGGTAGCCCAGGCCGATGTCCTGCAGCAGCTGCAACGGCCGGGCAATCACCTCTTCCGCCATGAAGAATGCATGCGCCTGGTCCACGGTCATCTGCAGGACCTCGGCGATGTTGCGGTCATTCCATAGCACCTTCAGCGTGGCCTCGTTGTAGCGGGCGCCGTGGCAGGTGGGGCATGGGGCATAGACGCTGGGCATGAACAGCAGTTCGACACTCACGAAACCCTCGCCTTCGCAGGTTTCGCATCGGCCCTTGGCTACGTTGAACGAGAAACGACCCGCATCGAAGCGACGACGACGTGCGGCGGGCGTCGCCGCGAACAGTTTGCGCACGTGATCGAACAGCCCGGTATAGGTGGCGAGGTTGGAGCGTGGCGTGCGGCCGATCGGCTTCTGGTCGACCTGCACGACCCGCTGGATGGCGTCCACATCACCGGCCAACTGGCCACGGGTGGTTTCCATCACCGTCGGCCCGTCGTCCGGCGACGCCTCGGCGCCATCGTCCGCGGGTTCATGCCCCAGGTGCAGCAGCATCAGCTCGGGCAAGGCCTGTGCCATCAGGCTGGACTTGCCCGACCCCGAAATGCCGGTCACGGCCGTCAGCAAACCCAGCGGCACCTGCGCGTCCACTCCCTGCAGGTTGTGGCGATGGATGCCCTGCAGTTCCAGCCAGTGGGTGGCGGTGCGCTGCCGACGAGTGGGCGCGGGTACCTGGTCGAACAGATACAGTGCCGTGCGCGACTCCTGCACCTGGCGCAGGCCATCGGGCTCGCCGCTGTAGAGCACGCGCCCGCCCCGCTCACCGGCCTCCGGGCCCACATCCACCAGCCACTGCGCGCGGCGCATCAGCTCCAGATCGTGCTCGACCACGAACACCGAGTTGCCACCATCACGCAGCCGGTCCAGCGCGTCGTACAGCGCCTGGCTGTCGGCGGGATGCAGTCCGGCCGAAGGCTCGTCGAGCACGTACAGCACACCAAACAGCAACGAGCTGAGCTGCGTGGCCAGCCGCAGGCGCTGCAGTTCGCCGGCGGACAGCGTGGGCGTGGCGCGGTCCAGCGAGAGATAGCCCAGGCCAAGCTCGCGCAGTTGCCGTACCCGCCCCATGACCCCGCCCGCCAGCCGCTGTGCGGCCAGCCGCTTCTCTTCGGACAGGGCCGAGGTCAGGCGCACGTCGGGGGCGCCCTCGTGCGTCGCGCGGCCACTCGCGGCGCGCCGGGCACGATCGCGGGGTGTCGCATGCCTGCTGATAGGTGCACCCTTGCTGTGTGCACCGAAATCACCTTCCGCGATGGGCTCCAGCAGATCCGCCAGTTGATCCAGCGGCAACCGCATGAACTCACCGATATCCACGCCCGCGAAGGTGACCGAGAGCGCTTCCGGCTTCAGGCGCTTTCCGTGGCAGACCGGGCACAGCTTGCCTTCCATGTAGCGGGAAACCCGTTTGCGCATCAGCGCGCTCTGGGTGTTGGCGAAGGTATGCAGCACATAGCGACGCGCGCCGGTGTATGTACCCATGTAGCTCGGCTCGAGCTTTCGCTTGAGCGCAGCCCGGGTCTCGGCAGGCGTGAAGCCTGCATAGACCGGCACGGTGGGCGTTTCCTCCGTGAACAGGATCCACTCCCGATCCTTCTTCGGCAGCTTCTTCCACGGTACGTCGATGTCGTAGCCGAGCGTGACCAGGATGTCGCGCAGGTTCTGGCCATGCCAGGCCGGCGGCCAGGAGGCGATGGCGCGCTCGCGGATGCTCAGCGACGGATCCGGCACCATCAAGGCTTCCGTCACCTCGTAGACGTGCCCCAGCCCGTGACAGGTGCTGCAGGCGCCCTGCGGGGTATTGGGCGAAAAGTCCTCGGCGTAAAGCATCGGCTGGTTGGCCGGGTATGCACCTGCACGCGAATACATCATGCGCACCAGGCTGGACAGCGTAGTGACGCTGCCCACCGATGAGCGCGCGTTGCTGGCGCCGCGCTGCTGCTGCAGGGCCACTGCGGGCGGCAACCCGTCGATGGCGTCCACATCGGGCACGCCGGCCTGGTCGATCAGACGCCGTGCATACGGCGCAACCGACTCAAAGTAGCGCCGCTGCGCCTCCGCGAAGATCGTGCCGAACGCCAGCGATGACTTGCCGGAGCCCGAAACACCGGAAAACACCACCAATGCATTGCGCGGGATGGAGACGTCGACATTCCTGAGGTTGTGCTCGCGCGCGCCGCGCACCTCGACGCAACCGCTGGCAGCGGCGGCACATGACGATTCACCAAAGGGGGGATTGGACATCTTCGCGATCCTGCGGGCAGTGAGCGGCGCGCGTAGGGGCGCGCCCGATGGTGCATTTTCGCTGCTGCGGGGTGAATGCGGGTGATGGCGCGGTCACACCATGGTGCGCCGATACGACTGATCGAGCGTAACGGTGCGAACCAGGCGGCCGCGATTGTAGAAATGCAGCACCGGCTCACTCAACGTCACGTCAGCCGGAACCAGGTTCATGCCTTCGCAGCCGACCACGACCGGCTCCCCATCGTCCGACGGGAACAACCCGCGATGCCATCCGCATATCAGCCAGGCATCCTGACCCGATGCCTGTGGCGTTACCCGCGTTGAATTGACGGCTGGATCCGAATCGGTACAGAGATTTCGCGTGGAGGAGCATGCCGTGAACCTTTCTGGCGGCGGCAGCGGGGAATCGGCAAGCGCCGGGCTCGCAGCCAGTGCAGCGATGAGCGTGATGAGCGTGATGAGCGCCTTCATTTCACTGCACACCTCGATCAAGCGGCCGCCGAACCGCAAACTAAGCGGCGTGCACGTAGGGCTCAACCGCGGCGGCCAGCACATCGATACCCCACGCAGAACCCGCAATCTCCTCGGGCTGGCTTCTCTTGAAGCGTGACCAGTCGGCCCTGGCAAGCCTGCCGACCAGAAGCTGGTCGGCAGGAAGCTGGTGCATCGACCAATAGGGGAACTGCCGGGTAGAGACACGCCCCCGGGCCAGCTCCACCACATCCGTGTGGCTGGTCGATTGCAGCACCCGCTCGTAGACGCTGGCCACCCCATCTTCCGGCCCTTCGAAGTACTGCACGAACCGCGTGCCGTCATGCAGCAGCACGCCTGTCACCCCTGCAAGCTTGTTGAACCTCGCGGCATCGGTGACGAGTGCTTCCAGGCGGTCAATCGAAAGGCCTTCAGCGGCCTGGCTTGCGTATACAACGGCCCGGATGGGCATGGGCTTCGCCTTGAATGCAGGGCCACGTCGGCACCTATTCACACTCTAGCACCCGGCGCAAGTCCGGGCCGTGATGCGTATTCTTAATTCTTCAGAATACGGTTCGCGCCTAGCAGCGCGACAGGCGGCATGATGAACGCCCCCGTACGTTCAGGGCTTTATTCATCTTCATGCGCGACATCGGACAGTTCTATGTAAACAGCGTCGAAGGAGTGGCGCGTGAGGATGGCACCCTGCTGCAGGTCACCCGGATCGATTGTTCCTGCCTGAAGTGTTCAAGGCAGTTCCGCGCCATTCCTGATCATGGCCTCGTCGATCTCAACGGCGCTGCTTCGCTCAGTTGCCCAGGCTGTGGCAACCACCAGTCCGTCAGCCGGGCGCGGCTGGAGGAGTTTGTGCTGCGTAGTGATCCATGAGCTGAAGCGCGCCCTTTCTCGACACTGTGCCAACCCTGTCGACACCTTCGCCTCGCATCTTCCCGTAGTGCACCCACAACGCCGTTCCAATGAGTCATACCGGCCTATTCAAGATCAGGGACCTCACCTACACGCCAGGCGCGGAGGGCGACCTGGCCCGTGCCCTGCAGATCGAAGCCACCTGCACGGCCTGCGGCGCAACCAGCGTCTGGGGCGAGCAGGAGATGGAGCATGTGCGAGGAGGAACCGTGCTTGCGTGCCGGGCGTGCGGTACGCGCCAGGCCATCAGCAATGCGGGCCTGATCAGTACCCCGTCAGGGATACGCCACCGCCGGGGCTGAGCGGGGCGGCACCGGGCCATGCGCTGCCCGGCATGCACGATTGATGGCCTGTCAGCGGCGGGCAACCGATGGCAGCGCCCGATGCTGGTTGATCCAGTCCAACGACTGGGCAATTCCACCGAACGGAAAGAAGTGCGGGCTGACCAACCCGTGGGCATCAGTCAAACCGCCCGCCAGACGGTCCACGAACACCTCCGGGCCCGCGCTGCCCAGCAACCGGCCGATCGAGATGCCATACCGGGACAGCATCAATGCACTGGCCCCCACCCCGCACATTGCGGCGTAGCGTACCAGCCGCGCGATGCTTGCCGGGCCCGGCACGCCAACCAGCACCGGAACGTGGATGCCACGGGCGCGCAGCGCGTGCAACCAGGCCAGGACGATGTCGGCATCGAAGGCGAACTGCGTGATGATCACTGGCGCCATGCCGCGCGCTTCGATGGACTGGCACTTGTGTTCCAGTACCTGCCAGCACGCGTCACTGCCCAGGACCGGATGGCCATCGGGGTGACCGCCGATGGCGACGACCTTGATACCGGCGCTCTCCAGAAGGCCGCTCTCGATGATCGAAGCGCTGTCAGCAAATGGGCCGGCGGGCGTGGCCAGATCGCCAGCGATCACCAGGCACTGCGTTGCTCCGGCCTCGTTGGCGGCGCGCTGCAGGAACCGTTCAAGCACCGTGCGCGACCGGATGCGGCGGGCCGAAAGATGCGGCATCGGCTCGAAGCCCAGTTCGCGCACCCTGCGCGCCGCTGCCAGGCGTGCGTCGTCGTCCTCGCTGGCCAGCCAGGGAATGGAGATCGTGGTGCCACGCGGAATGCGGGTGGCTTCGGCACCCAGCGCCGGCATGGCCCTGGCGCTCACCTCCAGCGAAAAAGCATCAAGGAAGGCCTGCACCCGCAGCGACGTAGGCGCGGACATCACGCGCCCACGCCTGCATTGCTGGCCAGGGGCGAACTGTTCCGCGCCAGTTCGATGAAGGCCTGCAGGTAGTCGATGCTGGTATCGGCTTCGCGCGCACCCAGATAGATCTGCTTGGGAATGCCCTTCGCACCGAGGCGCACCGGCACCACGTCCATGCGGGTGGCGTACTCTTCCACCAGCCAGCGCGGCATGGCGGCCACGCCACGACCGCTGGCCACCATCTGCATCATGATGTCGGTGGTTTCAATGGCCTTGTGCCGTCGCGGCGTAATGCCGGCCGGCAGCAGGAACTGGTTGTAGATGTCCAGGCGCTCGAACGGCACCGGATAGCTGATCAGCACTTCCTGGCCGAGCTGGCGCGGCTTCACGTAATCCACCTTGGCCAGGGCGTGGTTGCTGGCCACCACCAGCACCTGCTCGTAGTCGAACACGGGAATGAACTTGAGGCCTGGCTTGAGCAGTGGATCGGGGGTAACCAGCAGATCGATCTCGTAGCCGAACAGCGCGCCGATGCCGCCGAACTGGAACTTCTGCTTGACGTCCACATCCACATCCGGCCACGCGGCCAGGTACGGCGAGACGATCTTCAGCAGCCACTGGTAGCAGGGATGGCATTCCATGCCGATGCGCAGCGCGCCGCGCTCGCCCTGTGCGAACTGGCCCAACCGCTCCTCGGCCAGATCCAGCTGCGGCAGCACGCGGTTGGCGACGGCCAGCAGGTATTGCCCGGCCTGGGTCAGGCGCAGGCTGCGGCCTTCGCGCAGCCATACATCAGTGCCCAGCTGCTGTTCCAGCTTCTTCATGCTGTGGCTCAGGGCCGACTGGGTCAGGTTCAGTACGCCGGCGGCCGCGGTAAGCGAGCCCTGCTGCTCGACCTGCTGCACGATGCTGAGGTGGATCCGCTCCAGCATGACGATGAATCCTGCTCATGGATAGGTGAAGTAATACCATTTTACGTCATGGAAGGGCATGGCTAGCATCGGGTCATGCTTTCACCTGCCCGCCCCCTTCGAATCGTCGCCGTGTCCGGCGGATTGCAGCGCCCCTCCAAGGCCGCCACCCTGGCCGAGCATCTGATGGGCCTGATCGGCGAGGACATCCACAGCGAGCAGCACCTGGTCGAACTGGGCGAACTGGCCCCGCAGCTGGCCGGTGCGCTCTGGCGTTCGCAGTTGCCCGACACCGTGGAACGCCAGTTGACCACCGTCGAGCAGGCCGATGTGCTGGTGGTGAGCACGCCGGTCTATCGCGGCTCGTACACAGGGCTGTTCAAGCATTTCTTCGACTTCGTCCACCAGGACGCACTGGTCGACACCCCCATCCTGCTGGCCGCGACCGGCGGCAGCGAGCGCCACTCGCTGGTGATCGACCATCAGCTGCGCCCGCTCTTCAGCTTCTTCCAGGCGCGCACCCTGCCGCTGGGCGTCTACGCCACCGACCGGGATTTCGCCGACGGTCGCGTGCACAACGACGCCCTGGTCGAGCGCGCACGGCTGGCGGTGCGGCGGGCCATGCCGCTGCTGGACCTGCCTCGCCAGCGCGCCGCCGACCTGGAAGCGGCCGCAGCACTTTGAATGCCGGATGCCCTCGCCCGCATCCGGATGTCACCCCGCACTACGGAACGCCACCCATGACGACCGACACCTTCACCTTCAGCATCACGCAGATCCCCTTCAACGAGGATTACCAGCCTGCCGACGGGACGCGCATCACCACCAATTTCGCCAACCTGGCCCGCGGCGCGTCCCGCCAGGAAAACCTGCGCAACACGATCAGCATGATCAACAACCGCTTCAACGATCTGGCGCACTGGGACAACCCCAGCGCGGATCGCTACGCGGTCGAGCTGGACATCATCTCGGTGGAGATGCACATCGGCAACAGCGATGGCGGCGATCCGTTCCCGCTGATCGAGGTGCTGCGCCCGACCATCGTCGACACCCGCACCGGCGCGCGTATCGAAGGCATCGTCGGCAACAATTTCTCGTCCTACGTGCGCGACTACGATTTCAGCGTGGTGCTGCCGGCCAGCAACGAAGGGAAGGCCACCTTTGGCATTCCGGAGGGCTTTGGCGACCTGCATGGCAAGTTGTTCAAGCATTTCCTGGAGTCCGAGACCTACCGCGCCAACTTCAGCAAGGGGCCGGTAATCTGCATCAGCGTATCCAGCAGCAAGACCTACCACCGCACCGAGAACCACCACCCGATCCTGGGCGTGGAATACCGCCAGGGCGAGTTCTCTCCCACTGACCAGTACTTCGACAAGATGGGCCTGCAGGTGCGCTACTTCATGCCGCCGGGCAGCGTCGCACCGCTGGCGTTCTACTTCCAGGGCGACCTGCTGGGCGACTACTCGAACCTGGAGCTGATCGGCACCATCAGCACGATGGAGGCCTTCCAGAAGATCTACCGCCCGGAGATCTACAACGCCAACTCCGTGGCGGGCAAGGTCTACCAGCCCAGCCTGAAGCACCAGGATTACTCCTCCACCCGCATCGTCTACGACCGCGAAGAGCGCAGCCAGCTGGCGGTCAAGCAGGGCCGGTTCACCGAAGAACACTTCATCAAGCCGTACCGCGCCGTGCTTGAGCAGTGGGCTGCCCGCTGATTCATTGATTCCCCATTCGCCCCCAGGAAACCAGACGCAATGTCGACGAAGAAACTGCTTCCCACCTCCACCGCAGGCAGCCTGCCCAAGCCCTCCTGGCTGGCCGAGCCCGAGAAGCTCTGGTCACCCTGGAAGCTGCAGGACGAAGGCCTGACTGAAGGCAAGCAGGATGCACTGCGCCTGTCCCTGCAGGAGCAGCAGCACGCCGGCATCGACATCGTCAGCGACGGCGAACAGACCCGGCAGCACTTCGTCACCACTTTCATCGAGCACCTCAGCGGCGTCGATTTCGAGAAGCGCGAAACGGTCCGCATCCGCAACCGCTACGATGCCAGCGTGCCGACCGTGGTCGGCGCCGTGAGCCGTCCGAAGCCGGTGTTCGTCGAGGATGCGAAGTTCCTGCGCCGCCAGACCACGCAGCCGATCAAGTGGGCCCTGCCCGGCCCGATGACCATGATCGATACGCTGTACGACGCGCACTACAAGAGCCGCGAAAAGCTGGCCTGGGAGTTCGCGAAGATCCTCAACGAGGAAGCGAAGGAGCTGGAAGCCGCCGGCGTCGACATCATCCAGTTCGATGAGCCGGCCTTCAACGTGTTCTTCGACGAAGTGAACGACTGGGGCGTGGCCGCGCTGGAGCGTGCGGTTGAGGGCCTGAAGTGCCAGACGGCGGTGCACATCTGCTACGGCTATGGCATCAAGGCCAACACCGACTGGAAGCAGACACTGGGCTCGGAATGGCGGCAGTATGAAGAATCGTTCCCCAAGCTGCAGACCTCCAGCATCGACATCATCTCGCTGGAATGCCAGAACTCGCACGTACCGATCGACCTGATCGAACTGGTGCGCGGCAAGACGGTGATGGTGGGCGCCATCGACGTGGCCTCCAATACGGTGGAAACGCCGGAAGACGTGGCCAACACGCTGCGCAGGGCGCTGCAGTTCGTGGATGCCGACAAACTCTACCCGAGCACCAACTGCGGCATGGCGCCGCTTGCACGGGAAGTGGCACGCGGCAAGCTGCGCGCGCTCAGCGAAGGGGCCAGGATCGTGCGTGAGGAGCTTTCGGCGTAACCCTGGCCGGGGAGGTGTTCCCGTTTCGGTGCGGCGAGGATGGATTCTGGCCGGGTACAGACCAGGTTCCACCTCGTCCCTGCACCTCGGGCCTGGCGGCCATCACGCGCGGCCGTGGCGCCAGCGCTTCCTTGATCCGCCCCATCTCGCTTGCGCCAGCCTCGGCCAGGCGCCGGGCCTGCTGCCGCTGCGTTCGGGTCAGTGCAGGCGAAGGCACGGCGCTCGGTTCGGGCGCACTCTGCACCAGTCGGGCGACGGCGTCACGCAGTGGCAGTTGTGGGCAGAGCCGCGCCGCGCACCAGCGCTCGGCGTAGCGCTTCGCCTGCCGGGCGCTGGCGACGGACACGACCTTGCTCTGTGACATCCTGCGTGCGTCCAGTTTCAGGCGGAACCCGAGCACGGCATGCGGCACGATACTGGCCACCGAACGGCCGTTCCACCACAGATCCCAGCGCTCGCCGCTCTGCACCCAGCCGGACGGCCGGGTGACGATCATGAAATCTGGACGGTGAAATGATGAGCCCATGATGGGAAGCATACGAACGCCCGTCGCACCGGCTGAGATCAGGGTAACGCCCCCCCTGCACTGCTACGCCTCCACGAAAAGCAATCAATGTGACGCGTCACGGCTGATGCTTTCGATCCAGTCGATGTAGCGCGATACGCGGACGTTGTAGACCACCTGGCCATAGAAACCCGCCTCGAGCGCATGCTCTGGAACCGCAGTGATCCACGAACCAAGCCCCACCAGCTGCGGCGTTCCGTGATCATCAATCACCAGCGGACCGCCGCTGTCACCGTTGCCGAGAACCCCCTCCAGCGGCAGGGCCTGCGGTGGCGGATCGAACCGGTACCAGAGATACCGTTCGTTGCCGCCGGTAATCGCGTTGAATGCCCGCCGCAGGGTCGTGCGATGCGGGCCGCCCGGCACCAGCCCTACGACGCCATTGCCGGTAGCCCCCTTTCCTATCAGGGCCGCGATCTGCGCGACTTCGGCAGCACCGCGATAGAGCGCTACGGGCTGTACATCCTTTACAGCAGTCGCAAGCCTGATCAGTGCGATGTCATCCGATGCTGCCAGGAACGCGTGGATCCTGGAGGGATTTCCTGTCGCCAGCGCCTCCTTGCCCAGGGCCTCCGGCATTCTTCTGAAACCGGGATGCACAAAGACGCGCTCGACCGCATAGGCGCGTCCATTGATGGAGATGGATTCTTCCATCCCTTCCATGGGTGCCGCATGCGCTGCGGTCAGTACCCAGCGCGGGGCGATGAGAACGCCATGTCCTTCACCCGGCATGTCAGCCAGCGCCGGGAAGACAGAGGCATCGATCTGATACCGGGCGTCGTCAACGTCATCACGGATGACCACGGCACCGGCAGTGAACGGGAGCGCAGCAAGCGCCAGGAAAAGCCAGCGGTTCATGGGGTCGTCATCCCTGCGGTCGATCGCTATAGCCTAGCCGAGGGCATTGCCGCGGCGCAGACCATGCGACCAACGATGATATCCAGCGACGAACGCCAGGAATGCGAGCGCAAAGCCCTGCGGCCGACAGCCGCCGGGGCCGAGCAGTCTGTCCAGATCGGTTCCAGGCTTGTCCGACACGTCGTCCTGCGAAGCCACATTGGTCCACGGACCGGGCCGCGTGGGCCCGAGCCTCAGCGGGAGGTTCAACGCGCCGCGATTCTCCCGACCAGGGTATCGATCGCCGCCTCCATGGCACGCGCGGTCCGGTCGCCGCTCTGGTTGGTGATCACGAAGATGCCCAGATCGTGCTCCGGCATGATGTAGATGTAGCACTGCGAGCGTGGAACGCCACCGTGGTGGGCGTAATAGACACCCTTCTGGCGATCGCCAGCGACGATGTTCCAGAAATAGCCAATGCTGAACTCGTCGTCGAATCTGGCCAGAGTGCGATGCGATTCCTGCACCACCGGGCCGTTGGCCAGCTGGAACTGAAGGTATTTCACCATGTCGGGCACTGTTTCCTTGACGTTGCCGGAAGCGCCCCATGGCAACTGTGGCATCGGCGAGGTCGGCACCGGATTGTCGCTGTGGTAGCCGATGGCAAGACGGTCTTTTTCCGCATTCCCCAGCTTGATCCCGATGCTGGTCATTGCTGCGACGTCGCTGAAGAAGCCACGCAGCAATGACGTGTAGTCGGTCTTGTAGACGCCTTCCAGAATGTGGGCCGTCAGCTCCGTCCCAGCACTGGAGTAGGCGTACTCTTTCCCGGGCATCCGTGGGATCCGCACGGCGTGCAGATCCCGCAGGAAATCCGGCTTGCCGTAATGCGCATAGAGGGCACTGAGTTCACCGGGCACGCGGTGATCGGTGAAGTCCTCCAACACGGTGTTCGCCCGCTCCGGCAGCATGTTCGGCAGGCCACTGGTGTGTGACAGCAGGTGACGGACCCGTATGGGCTGGCCCTGGTACTGCAGGTTCGGATAGTCGCCCTGCAGGTAGCTGCGAACGTCATCCTCCAGGCCCACCCTGCCCTCAAGCACCGCACGGGCCATCAACGTGCCCGCCAGGGTCTTGCTCAGCGAGCCGATCTCATACAGCGTTGCGTCGGTCGGCACATCGGGCTTGCCGGCTACCATCTCGCCGCGGTGACGGATGAAGGTCTTGCCCCGGTACACCACGCCGATGGAGGCCGAGTGCAGCAAAGGCTGTTCGATCAGGGCCTGGGCCACCTCGTCGACCGCCGCCCCCACATCGCTCGGCGGAGTCTTCCTGCCCTCGCAGCCGACGGCAAGGAGCACTGCGGATAGCACGACGACATTGAGCCATTGCCGGTTTCGGGTAGTCGTTGACATGGATTCCATGCGCCGGCGCTTGAAGGTCGTGGGAACGGGCGCTCACGATAATCGATTGCCATGAGCGGCTGAAGGTGCCATCCGGCACCTCCGGTCGCGCCCCTCCCTGGAGGCCCCCTGCCCCCCCGTCAGCGCTGGTAGTCCTTCAGGAACATCCAGGTGATCAGCGTGGCGTCAGGCCCCTTCGGGTCGGTGAATGGCAGGCCCGACTGGCTGCCGCTCCAGGCATGCCCCATGCCCTGCACCACGTAGTGCTGGACCAGCGCCCTGCCACCGTAGGCGTAGGTGTCGACGGTATACGCGCGGCCGCCCGGCACCTGCCCGTGATAGGTGCTGGTCGGCACGTATTTCACCGAGTCGTTGTCCAGGCCGTCGTCGGCCAGGTCATTGGTCTGCAGGAACTGGCGCACGGCCTGCTGGCCATTCACCGGATTGACGGTGAGATCGGCGCTGCCATGGAACACCAGCACCGGCAGCGGTCGCGGCGACGGCGAACCCGAGCACTGCCACGCCAGCCGGCCATTGCTGTCCGGCGAATAGATGCTGCCGGCCAGCAATGCATAGGCGCTGCCGGAAATCGTGGTCGCGCCCTTGAACATGCCACCGGAGTGGATGGCGCCGGCAGCGAACACGTCCGAATAGCAGGCCAGCATGATCGAGGTCATCGCACCACCTGCCGAAATGCCGGTGACATAGACCCGGCGCGGATCCACGCTGTAGTCCGCTTTCACCTTGTCCACGATGCCGGCCAGGATCGACGCTTCGCCGCTGTCGTGGGCCTGGTTGATCGGCAGCTGCCAGTTCCAGCAGCGGGCCGGATTGGAGGTGACGTTCTGCCGGGGGTAGACCACGATGAACCCTTCGGTGTCGGCCACATCATTGAAGCCTGACGCCTCCCCCATCAGGTTGGGCCCGTTGACGCAGCCGTGCAGCACCAGCAGCAACGGTAGCGGCTGCTGGTCGTCGTAGCCCGCCGGCACCCACACCTGGTACTCGCGGGCGCCGAACAGATTGCCGTACAGGCCAATGTCCCAATGCCCGGCCGGGCCTGCGGCAAGGGCACTGCCCGCCATTGCCAGCCAACTGCACAGCACCAGCAGTACAACCTTGATCGAATCGATTCCGGATTTCATGGCCAGATCCTCATGCGTGAGTCGTGGATGAAGTGGTACCGGGACGCGCTTCCGGCTGGGGGCGCGCCCAGTATCCGCATCCAGCGGCCGCTGCCGACTGGACCTAGGTCCACTCGCCGCTGCGTGATGACACCGCTAGCCTTGGCTGCAGGATGGCAATGGGCCATCTGCAAGCAGCTGCCTGGGGGATGATCGAATGAAACGGAATTGCCTGAGTCTCATGATCGGCGCATTGCTGGCCTCCGGGCCGGTACTGGCACAGGAAACGCCCCAGGCCACGCCGACGGCGGCCAGGACCGCTTCACCCACCAACCTGGACAGCATCAAGGTCACCGCGCGCAAGCGCGAGGAAACCCTGCAGGAGGTCCCGGTAGCGGTTACCGCATTTACCTCCGAAGCGCTGGACAAGATGAATGTCCAGGACATCAGCGACCTGGATGCGCAGGTCCCCAACCTGACCATCTACGCCGCCCGCGGCGCCAGCAGCACGGTCACCGCCTACATCCGTGGCATCGGCCAGTCCGATCCCACCTGGGGCGCGGACCCGGGCGTCGGCATCTATCTGGATGACGTCTACATCGCACGTCCGCAGGGCGCGCTGCTGGACGTTTTCGACGTCTCGCGCATCGAGGTGCTGCGCGGCCCGCAGGGCACGCTCTACGGCAAGAACACCATCGGCGGCGCGATCAAGTACATCTCGCGCGGCCTGCCGACCCAGACCGAGGGCTTTGCCCAGATCACCGTGGGCAACTACAGCCAGCTGGATGCGAAGGCGGCCATCGGCGGTCCGATCGGCGGTGCTGACAGCGGCCTGCGCGCCCGCGTGGCAGTGGCCAGCATGAACCACGACGGGTTTGGCGAGAACACTTTCAACGGCCAGCCGGTCAGCGACAAGCAGATCAACGCGGCACGCCTGAACCTGGGCGCGTATGCGGGCGACGACTTCGACGTGCAGTTCGCACTGGACTGGATCGACGATCAGTCCGGCATGCGCGGCTCGAAGATGCTGGCACCCAATCCGTTCCTGCGCGCCTACCCGCCGATGGACAGCCGCTATGACATCCGCTCGGGCATGCGCAACCTCAACAACGTGGAGAGCAAGGGCGCCTCGGCCACGGTGAACTGGCGACCGAACGAAGACATCGCTGTGAAGTATGTGGTGGCCAAGCGTGAGTCGGACAGCGAGGCCAACATCGACTTCGACACCACGCCGATCAAGCTGGCCGACGTGGGTGGCACCTACCACGACGACCAGGTCAGCAACGAAGTGCAGTTGAACTACGATGCCGGCGGCCGGGTGCGCGGTGTGGTCGGCCTGTACCAGTTCAGTGGCGAGGCTGGCGGGCAGATCCAGAACAACTACTTCAGTGCCCAGTTCGCCGACAACCAGGGCAAGGTGCTGACCGACAGCATCGCGCTGTACGCGGACTGGACCTTCGACCTGACCAGCAGACTGAAGCTCGATGTCGGCGCCCGCTACACCGACGAGGACAAGCGCGCGATCGTGCTCAACCGCCTCTACGCCGACCCGGGCTTCAGCCGGCCGGTGGCGGTGACCGCCGATTTCGACAAGAAGACCAATTTCAGGAACGTCTCGCCCAAGGTCTCGCTGGACTACCAGATCACTCCGGACATCATGGTCTATGGCCTGGCGACGCGTGGCTTCAAGTCCGGCGGCTACAACATCCGCGCCAACGCGGTGGCGGTACCGCGCTCGGCGGAGCCGTTCGATGATGAGACCGTGGACAGCTATGAGGTCGGCAGCAAGATGGCCTTTCTCGACCAGCGCCTGTTCCTGAACCTGTCAGCGTTCTACAACAAGTACAAGGACATCCAGCTGTCGGTGTTCACCGGCCTGGATACCAATGGCGATGGCATCGATGATTCCTTCTTCGGTGATTTCACCAATGCCGGCGCCGGTACCGTCAAAGGCCTGGAAGTCGAGTATCAGTACCTGCCCAGCCAGCACTGGCTGATTTCCGGCAACCTGGCGTGGCTGGATACCAGATACGACGAGTACATGGACCGCGGCATCAACGTGGCCAGGCAGATGAAGTTCACCAATGCCCCGGAGTTCTCCGGCGCGTTCAACGTGGAATACCGCACCGACCTGGCCAACGGCAGCAATTTGTCGGCACGGGTGAGCTACAGCTACCAGAGCGAAGTGTGGCCGACCACCGACCTCAGCCCGGTGATCCGCCAGCAGGGTTACGGGCTGGTCAATGCCGGCGTCATCTGGCGCCTGGATGATGCGTGGACCTTCTCGTTGCAGGGCGCCAACCTGGCCGACAAGGAATACCGCACTACTGGCTACAACATTCCTGCAGTCGGCACGCTGATTGGCTTCTATGGCCCGCCGCGCCAATATGGCCTCAGCGTCCGTTACGATTTCTAGCGCATCCGTTACGATCTTCAGGAAGCTTCTGCATGACGCAGTCTTACGACGACTTGTACTGGAACAGCGACGATGGCCTGCGCCTGCACGCGCGCGACCATGCAGCGGACGCCCGGCAGGTGCCCCGCGGCACCGTGGTCTGCATTCCCGGCCTGACCCGCAATGGTGCCGATTTCGACGCACTGGCCGAAACACTCACCGCCGAGGGATGGCGCGTGATCGCCGTCGACCTGCGTGGCCGCGCCGGTTCAGAACGTGCGCACGATCCGTCCAGCTACAACCCGCGCACCTACGCAGATGACATGGTCGCGCTGCTGCGCGCGCAGAACGTCGACAAGGCGGTGTTCGTCGGCACCTCACTGGGCGTGCTGGTGACCATCACCCTCGCCTCGCGCGCGCCGGAGCGGATCGCGGGCGCGGTGCTCAACGATGCCGGCCCCAGGGTGCCGCGTGAGGCGCTGGCACGGATCGGCAAGTACGCCGGCAAGCCGGTACCGCCGATGGACCTGGTGCAGGCCACGGCCTACGTGGAATCCATCGGCAAGGCCGCGTTCCCGCGCTTCAGCACCGACGACTGGCGGCAGATGGCGGTGCGCACCTTCCGCCCGCGCAGCGATGGCCTGCTGGAACTGGACTACGACCCGGCAGTGATCCGCACCACCCGGCCATGGCTGCTGTGGCTGTTGCGTCCGCTGCTGTGGCGTGCGGTTCGCGGGCTGACCACACGGGTGCCGGTGCTGGTGGTACGCGGTGCGTTGTCCGACATCCTGCCGGCCGATGTGGCGCGGCAGATGGCGGCCACCTCGGAAAGTGCCCGGCTGGTGGAGGTGCCCGATGTGGGGCACGCGCCGATGCTGTCCGAGCCAGAGGCACGTGACGCGATCCTGACCTTGCTGGAGCGCGTGGCGTGAGTGCGGACAGCGAGCTGCCTCCCGCCCTGCAGGCCGTGCAGCAGTGGGCCGCCAGTGAGCGGCTGAGTGGCGTGACCTGCCTGGACCAGGCGCGCATCGATGCCTTTGCCGACGCCACCGGCGACCACAACTGGATCCATGTCGATCCAGCGCGGGCGCAGGCGCAGATGCCGGGCGGGCGTACCATCGCACACGGCTTCCTGCTGCTCTCGCTGACGGTGGAGGACGATGTGGCCGCCCTGGCCGGCTTCCCCGGCATCGCCCATGTGCTCAACTACGGCTTGAACAAGGTCCGCTTCCTGGCGCCGGTGCCGAGCGGGTCCGAGGTGCGGGTACGCTCGCAGCTGGTGTCACTGGATGCGCGCCAGCCCGGCCAGTGGCTGCTGATCCAGCGCAAGGCCGTCGAGCGGGTCGCCGATGGCGAGCTGGCACTGGTCGCTGAGCAGCTGTCACTGATCGTGATCACCCCCTAGCACCACCCTGCCCGGTTCTCTCCCTACACTGGAGCGATGTTGACGCCCTCCATCGTCCTCTTCGCCTGCATTGCATGGACCGCACTGCTGTTTGGCGTGGCGCTGTGGGGCGAGCGCCGGGGGCACCGGCTTTCGAAGGCATGGCCGCTCATCTATGCACTGTCGCTGGCCGTGCACTGCACCGCGTGGACCTACTACGGTGCGGCCTCGCAGGGGCGGCAATGGAGTTTCCCCATTCCACCAACCCTGGCCGGCATGGCGCTGATCTTCGCGTTCGGCCTGCCGTTCCTGCTCCGCGTCGGGCGGCTGGCCAAGCAGCACAACAGTGCCACCATCGCCGATCTGGTCGTTGCACGACTGCGTGCCGATCGCGGCCTCGGCTTCACCATCACCCTGGTGGCGCTGTTCGGCATCATTCCGTACATCGCACTGCAGCTGAAAGCCGTCAGCCAGGGGCTGGGCACCCTGCTGGGTGATGGGTTCGCGCCTGCCGGTGCGCAGCTGGACATGTCGTTCTGGTTCGCGCTGACGATGGCCGCGTTCACCCTGCTGTTCGGTGCACGCAAGGCCTCGGCCACCGAGCCCAACCGCGGCATCGTGGTCGCGCTGGGCCTGGAGTCCGTATTGAAGCTGGTGGCGCTGCTGGCCATTGGCCTGTATGCGGCGTTGTCCGTACACAAGGCCGGCACACCGCTGCTGGAGAAGATGGCGCAGCTGCCACCACCGGCCATCGTGCCGGACTATCTCACCATGGTCGCGCTGGGGGCGATCTCCGCGTTCACCCTGCCGCACCAGTTCCATGTTGGCGTGGTCGAGCTTCGCCAGACATCGGACCTGAAGACGGCACGCTGGATGTTCCCGGTCTACCTGCTGCTGATCGGCCTGCCGTCGGTGCCGATGGCATTGGCCGGCGCCGCGCAGCTGCCGGCCTCGGTATCGCCTGACCTGTACGTGCTGGCGCTGCCGCAGGCCGGCGGCCATCATCTGCTGGCGCTGCTGGCCTATCTGGGCAGCCTGAGCGCGGCCACCGGCATGATGATCCTGTCCGGGCTGACGTTGTCGATCATGCTTGGCAACCATGGATTCGGTTCGCGCCTGCTCGGCGGCATCGGGGGTGGCGTGGCCAACGCCGATCTGCGCCCGCGCGTGCTGGCGTTCCGCCGTGCCGGCATCCTCGCCGTGTTCCTGATGTCGTGGCTGTACAGCCGCGCGATGAGCGACACCGAGGCACTCAGCGATTTCGGCCTGATGTCCTTCACCGCCCTCTCGCAGCTGGCACCGGCTGTGCTGCTGGCGGTGTATCGCCCACGTACGCCCTCCGCGGCCATCATCGCCGGCATCGTGCTGGGCTCATTGGCCTGGCTGTGGCTGGTACTGCTGCCGATGGTGATCCCGGCCGCGACGCCGTCGGTCAGCGCCGACGGGCTGCACTGGTTGGCGGTGGTCTCGCTGCGCGTGCAGCCGGGGCATATCGCCATCAGCATGGGGGCCAGCCTGGCGGTCAACCTGCTGACCGTGGCCCTGGTGTCGCGGGCCGTGCGTCCGTCATTGCCGCGGAGGCGGGATGCGGTGGCTGCGGCGTCCCTGCGCAGGACCGCGGGACGCTTCCTTGGCCAGGAGCGTGCGCGCCAGCTGCTGGAGGGCCACGCCGGGCAGATGCTGGATGACGACCGGGTCACCGCCGTCGAGCGTGAGCTGACGGCCGTGGTGGGCGCAGGCATGGCACGGCTGCTGGTCGAAGCCGCACGCGAGGGCGGCGCCGCGCCGCTGGATGCGGTGACCCGCGCCGTCGGCGAAGCCACCCAGGTGCTGCGCTTCAACCAGCGACTGCTCGAAGCCGCGCTGGAGAACATGAGCCAGGGCATCAGCGTGGTCGATGCGCAGCTGCAGCTGGTGGCCTGGAACAGCCGCTACGCCGCGCTGTTCAAGTTCCCGCCGGAGCTGCTGCAGGTCGGGCAGCCGGTGGTCAACCTCACGGCGTGGGCACTGGGGCAGCTGAAGATCGGCGATGGCCCCGGCGACACGCCCACCAGGGCGTTGCAGCGCCGCGTCGCGCACATGCGCCGTGGCACGCCGCACCTGTCGGAACGGATATTTCCCGATGACACCATCGTCGAGATCCGCGGCAACCCGATGCCGGGCGGTGGCTACGTGGCCACCTTCACCGATGTCACGGCGTTCCGCCGCGCGGAGGATGCGCTCAAGCGCAGCAATGAAACGCTGGAACGCCGCGTACAGGACCGCACCGCGAGGCTGCAGCAGGCGGTCCAGGAGGCCGAGCGCGCGAACGCGGCGAAAACCCGCTTCCTGACGGCGGTCGGCCATGACCTCATCCAGCCCCTGCATGCGGCCCAGCTGCTGACCGAGGCGATGTCGCAGCACATCGAATCCGAGTTCCTCGACAGTTTCCTGCGGCAGATCCGCGGTGCACTGGATTCCACCGATGACCTGCTGTCCGGCCTGCTCGATATCTCGCGACTGGAAGCCGGTGGGCTGGTGGCCGATCCACGCCCGTTCGCGCTGTCGACGGTGCTGGATCCGCTCGCGCAGGAGTTCGCGGTGCTGGCGGCGGCGCGCGGCCTGCAGTTCCGCCATGTGCGGAGCCAGGCCTGGGTCCATAGCGATCCCCTGCTGCTGCGCCGGGTGCTGCAGAACTTCCTGGCCAATGCCATTCGTTACACCCGCCATGGCGGTGTGTTGCTGGGTGTGCGCCGCCAGGGGCAGGCACTGATGATCGGCGTGCATGACACCGGCCCCGGCATTGCTCCGGAGCAGCAGGCGGTGGTGTTTGAGGAGTTCCACCGGGTCGATCGCAGCAACGGCCAGGGACTGGGACTGGGCTTGACCATCGCCCACCGCATCGCCGATCTGCTGCATGCACCCTTGCACCTGCGCAGCGTGCCCGGGCACGGCTCGACCTTCTCGATCAGCGTGCAACGCGCAGCACCGCCAGTGACCCCGCGCAGTTCGGCACCGACGGGTGGCAGCAACGCCCTCAAGGGTATCCGCGTACTGGCAGTGGACAACGACCCGGACGCTCTGGAGGCGATGCGGCAACTGCTGCTTTCCTGGGGCTGCGACGTCATCGCGGCAGGCAGCGCCGATGCCATCGGGCCCTCAGCGCACGAGGCGGCGCTGTGGCTGTTCGACTATCACCTGGATGACGGCGATACCGGTGTTGCGCTGTGGCAGCGGCTGGCGGACATGCATGGACCGCGGCCGACGGTAATCCTCAGTGCGGATACCGGCAGCGATACACGCGAGGCGGTGCGCGGCGCTGGGCTATCCCTGCTCAACAAGCCGTTCAAGCCGTTGGCGCTGCGCTGGGCGATCAACCACCTGCTGGCGGCCACTGCCACGCGCTGACCGTTCAGGGCTCGGGCAGCTCTTCGACCAGCCGGGACGGATCGGCCAACCCCATTTCGTGCAGCACGCGGATGGCCTGCGCGCGGTTGCGTACGCCCAGCCGCTCCATGATGCGTGTCATGTGCGCCTTGACCGTGCGCAGCTGTACGCCCAGCCGGTCGGCGATCTGCTTGTTGAGCAGGCCTTCGGCCACCAGCCCCAGCACCTTGTATTGATGTGCGGACAGGCTGGCCAGGCGTGCGGCCAGGTCGGCATCCCTGCTGAACGGCGCTACCCGCGCCACCGGCTCGCGCAGCAGCGCCGGGATCCAGCGTTCGCCCTCCAGCACGGACTGCAGCGCGGACTGCAGCTCGTTCAAACCCGAGCTCTTGGGCAGGTAGCCCGCGGCGCCGAGGTCGATGGCGCGCCGGATCACCTGCGGCTCCTCGTTGGCGGAGACGATGATGATCGCCAGGCCCGGCTGCAGCGCACGGATGGTCGCCAGCCCGGCCAGCCCATGATTGCCCGGCATATGCAGGTCCAGCAGCATCAGGTCGATCGACTGGTTCTCGATCGCCTCCAGCACGCTGTCCAGTGAATCCGCCTCGCTGATCTGCAGATCGGCGACCGCCTCTTCCGCCGCGCGATGCAGTGCCGCGCGGAACAAGGGGTGATCATCGGCGATGAGCAGGGTTGGCATGTCCTGGCGAGATTATCAAATCGGCTGCGCGCGGGAACAGGTACCTAGGTACGCTGGTACAGCAGGAAGGGCTTGCTAGTGTGGTGCGGAGAAGGCCGGCGACCGCAACGCCGCCCACGAGGAAAAGCCATGTCATCCGCCCCCACTCCCGATGCCCATGCCTATCCACTGCTGATCAAGCAGCTGCTGCTGATGCCGCTGGCGGTGAGTCCTGGACAGGAAATCGTCTATGGCGACAGGGTCCGATTCGATTACCGCACCCTGCAGGCGCGCATCGGCCAGCTGGCCGGCCTGTTGACCTCGTTGGGCGTCGGCCACGGCGACACGGTGGCGGTGATGGACTGGGACAGCAACCGCTACCTGGAGGCCTACTTCGCGGTTCCGATGATCGGTGCGGTGCTGATGATGGTGAACGTGCGCCTGGCCCCCGAGCAGATCGCGTACACGCTGAACCACAGCGGCGCGCGGGTGATCCTGGCCAATCGCGAGTTCCTGCCACTGCTGGACGCCATCGACGAGCAGCTGCCGGACCTGCGCACGCGCATCCTGCTGGACGACGCCGGTGGCCCGCCGCCGCCAGGCTTCGCCACCGAGTACGAAGCGGGGTTGCGCGGTGCCACGCCGGTCGTCCGCTTTCCGGACTTCGACGAGAATGCCCGTGCCACGGTGTTCTACACCACCGGAACCACCGGATTGCCCAAGGGGGTCTATTTCAGCCACCGGCAGCTGGTGCTGCATTCGCTGGCGGCGATGGCCGCGCTCGGCGGCGCGCCCCGCCAGGGCCGCCTGCATCGTGACGATGTCTACATGCCCATCACCCCGATGTTCCATGTGCACGCGTGGGGCCTGCCCTACGTGGCTACCGCGATGGGCATCAGGCAGGTCTATCCGGGGCGCTACCTGCCTGCGAAACTGCTGGCGTTGATCGCCCGCGAAAAGGTGACCTTCTCGCACTGCGTGCCAACCATCCTGCACATGCTGCTGGAGCACCCGGACGCCGCGCAGACCGACCTGGAGGGCTGGAAGGTGATCATCGGCGGTGCCGCGCTGCCCCGTGCCCTGGCGCAGCGCGCACTGGCGCGGGGCATCGACATCTTCGGCGGCTATGGCATGTCCGAGACCTGCCCTCTGCTCACCATCGCCCAGATCGACGTGGACAGCGTGACCGATGCCGACGAGGTGCTGTCACTGCGCACCAAGGCCGGCATTCCGGTGCCGCTGGTGGACCTGCGCATCGTCGACCCGGACATGGGCGATGTCGTCCACGATGGCGTCGCCACCGGTGAAGTGGTGGCGCGCGCCCCCTGGCTGACCCAGGGCTACCTGCACGATCCCGAGGCTTCGGCAACGCTGTGGGCGGGCGGCTACCTGCACACCGGCGACATCGGCAACATCGACGAAGCTGGCTACCTGCGTGTCACCGACCGCATCAAGGACGTGATCAAGACCGGGGGCGAATGGATCTCCTCGCTCGCGCTGGAAGACATCATCGCACTGCACCCGGCGGTCAGCGAGGTCGCGGTGATCGGTATCGCCGACACGAAATGGGGCGAGCGGCCATTGCCACTGGTGGTCAGGAAGCCGGGAAGCCATGTGGCCGAAGCGGAGATCATCGAACTGGTCGCGGCGCGCAGCCGTTCCGGAGACATCTCACGCTATGCGATCCCGGAGCGCGTGAGCTTCGTGGATGCAATCGAGCGGACCAGCGTGGGCAAGATCAACAAGAAGAAGCTGCGCGGGCTGCATGATCCGGTCCTTGGCACCGGCGGGCGATGACGGCCTCTGCCGGCACCGCTCAACCGCGCGACGCCCCACCCTGCAGCAGCTGGACCCAGCTCTGGAATCCCTCCAGGAAGCGCTGCAGGCGCTTGCGCGTCGCCGCGTCGAAATCTCCCGCGTCATCGTCGTAGGCGGCCGCTGCTTCGGCCACATAGAGCTGTGGCGAGGCCATGGTCAATGCGCCCATGGCGGTCAGTGTATGGCGCAGCTGCGACTGTGCCAGTTTGGTGCCCCAGTGACCCGGCGTAGCGCCGATGATCGCCACCGGCTTGGCCGAAAGGACCATGCGGTACTCGGCATCGTCGCGGGACAGCCAATCGAGCGTGTTCTTGAGTACGCCGGGCAGTGACTGGCTGTACTCCGGCGTGGCGATCAGCACGCCGTCAGCGGATGCAATGGCCGCGCGCAGGCGCTTGACCCCGGCAGGGCCGGCCGGGTCGGCGGCTTCCAGGTCTTCGTCGAACAGCGGAATATCGGCGATGGTGTCATGCACGGTCAGCAGCAGGCCCGCAGGCGCGGCGCCTGCTGCAGCCCTGACCAGGCGCCGGTTGTAACTGTTGCTGCGCAGGCTGCCGGCAAACGCCAGGATGTTCAGCGGTGGAGGGGTGTCGGACATGCGGGATTCCTCGGATACGTCGGCGCGGGGTCACGGGCCAGGCATCGACAGCGCGGGTGGGCGAGGGCCAGACTGGATCTGCAGAGGATCACGGTTCCGGCGGTGTAGTGCCTTCGTCCTTGCTGCTCCCTCTTCCAGGGCGAACAGGGCGCGGCGGGGCGATGCTACTGCACGGGCTGGCTGGCTTCAGTGATGGACACAGGTCGTGCCATGCTGTCGAACGTATTGACCTTCCAGATGTAGCGCACGCCATCCTGCTCGATGACCTTCTGCAACAACGGTATCTGCTTGGCTGCGATGATTCCGCTGGCACGCTGATATGCCGGTCGCCCGGCCAATGCCGGATAGCTGCCGGAAGCGTCAAGCTGATAGCTGAGGGTGGTGGCGCGGCCCGGCTGGACCGAGGAAAGCAGATAGCCTTCGTCCACATTGAATCGATTGCCAAAGGTGTGCCGGGTGGTGACACCCTCTGCATCCTTGACGTCCACCCACTTCGTGGCCGGCGAATTCGCCTGGCACAGTTCCTTGCTGCCGTCGGCATAGCACCCGTTGGCCGGGCCGTAACTGTAGGCCCACGTATAAGGCTGGTCGATGCCCGGCCCGGTGACTGTCCTGGAAACCAGCGACCACGTGTAGTACCTGGCGGGCGTGTATTCGATCGAGTCGAGGAACCCGCTACCCGTGCTGTCGGGCATATTGCAGCCATAACGCGCCCACGAGCGGCCATGCAGCGTCGGCTCGAAGCGATACCTCGCCACTGCACCACTGGGATGGCGGATCGAACCGGAATGGCCGTAGGTCACCACACCCGGATTCCGGCAGAAACCCCGCTCTGCGGGAACGGCACCGGCACCCATGGTGCCTACGTTGAACCCCGTAGTCTGCCAGTAGGACTGGTCCGGGAAGGTGACCTTGTAGCCACCCACCACGGTACCGTAGGTCCACGTCCTCCCGCCCGCACGGACCGCGCTCACTTCGCTTGGCAGCGTGCTGGGCGATCCAGCCGTCCATTCGAGATCGACGGTGCGGCCATCGTTGGCTGCGATGCGCAGCAACTGCCGTGGATTTGCCGGATCCCACGTGTAGGTCACCGAATTTCCAAACCGGTCTCGGGCATTGGTCGGAAGAATATGGAACTCCTGCCGGAAAAGAACGAACTCGAACTCCGTAACCGAGCCGAAGTTTCCCCGCGAGTATCCCTTCTTGATCAATGGCGGTCCGCTACCAAGGCTGGCCATATGATTGAGCGTGTAGGTGATGCCGGCAGGCGTTGTGACTTCGAAGCCCTCACCCGCCCCGTCGTCCATGGCGACGCAGCGGATGACATTGCCGCTCTTGGTTCGCATCGGGTACGCATGGCCTGTACTCGGCACCGGCCATTCGTTGCTTTGCGCGAGTAGATCCTCGTCACCGGTCTCTGGCAGGTAGAGCTGCGTTCCATGCCAGAACTCGTCGGAGTTGAAGTACTCGGTGAATGTCCCTGGCCCGGTCGGCGTCTGCGCCTTCACCGTGACGATCTCGGTTGGAGGCGGGGTGAACTTCGAACAGCGGTTGAGCGGCTCGGCCACCACGTAATTCTTCCATCCCCCCTGGGTGCTGAACGTTCCATGCACCCTGGGCAGGGCCAGGTCCCACACCCCGAACATGCCCAATCCCTGCCGGCCCTGCGCACCTGCCACCAAGCGCCGCTTGATGCCCACCTCCAGCGCACTGTTGCCCGGCAGGTCGACGTCCGTCTGCAGAAATTCCACCGAGCCGGTAAACAGCCCGATCCTTTCCCCGAACATGTCACCGGTATCCAACTGCAGAATCTGCCCGCGGGCATTCAGCGCCGCCGCGTAGTCCTCCATCACCGTCGAGCCGCGGTTGGCGCTCGACGCAGGCAGGGCCGTCATACACAGCAGCGCAGCTGCCGCGATCCTTGCGTACATGGTGTCCCCCTCGTCGACGAAGCAGAGCTTACTTCGCGCTCGTCGGCACCCGCAAGGATGATTCCCCGCACGTCACAGCGTCCTGACCCGCCCCGGCGGCCCTGGAAACGCCGTTACTCAGATACGCGTCGTGGCCATGAACCGTTCGCGGTCCTGCTGCGTGCGGCGGCGGATCTCCTCCAGCGCCTGGCTTTCGGTCGCCTGCAGCATGGCCTCGAACAGACGCTGGAAGTGATGGCGCATCGCATTGCGCGCGGCCACCGGATCGCGCGCGCGCAGGGCTTCGAAGATCGCCATGTGCTCGTCGGCACGGCTGGCGCCATCATCATGGCAGACCCGTGCATAGACCTCGGTTACCCGCGGCAGTTCGCTGCGCATGCGCCAGATCTGCTGCACGAAGAACTCCACCACCGGGTTACCGGAAAGCCGTGCGATGGCCAGGTGGAAACGGCGGTCGTACTCGCCGGCTTCCGCGTCGCTCAGGTCGCGACGGCACAGCGCTTCGGCCAGCGCCTGCAGCTCGGCAATGCCGGCATCATCCAGATTGCTTGCCGCCAGAGCGGCGGCCTCGGCCTCGAATACCGCGCGGGCAGCGGTGAGGTCGAAGGCGCTGACATCCGGCAGCCCGCCGGGCGCCTGCGTCGGGCGCGGCTTCACATGCACGCCCGAACCGATGCGGATCGCGATCCAGCCCTGTGCTTCCAGTGCGATCTCGGCTTCGCGGATGGTGACCCGGCTGACACCGAACCGTTCGGCCAGTTCACGCTCGCCCGGCAGCCGCGAGCCCGGTGGAAATTCGCCGTCCTCGATCAGCTTGCGGAGCTTGGCAGCGATGGTCTGGTAAAGGCGGTTGGCGGACATGCGGCTGACCCTTGGCGATTCCTTCCCGGTCCCTGCCCTGCCACCGCGGCCGGCAAGGGTCCGGTTGGAGCGACGGCGCGACCACTGGCCGCGCCGCCCTGTTCAGAACTTGTATCGTACACCGAAATACGCACGTCGCCCGTAGGTCACCACTTCGCGGAAGTTCCCATAAAGCGGCTGGTAGGCCACGCGCGGCTCGTTGGTCAGGTTCATCAACTCCAGCGACAGCGACAACCGCTTGTTCACCCGGTAGCGCAGGCGCAGGTCCACGCTGGTGTTGTCATCGTAGTAGCGGTTCTGCTGTGCGGTGATGCCGGTGAAGTCCTGGTAGTAGTGCGAGCGGAACTTGCCGATGGCCTGGATGTTGAAGCGCCCGACGTCCCAGTAGATCGAGCCGGACAGGACGTGCCGCGAGAAGCCGCTGAGGCCCGCCGGCGGCACGATCGCCGGAAGGATCGTGCCGTCACTGGCCAGCTGCTCGCCCAGTCGCGAGTCCTGGGTCCGGTAGTCGGCATCGGCGTAGTTGTAACTGACCTTGAAGCCCAGCCCGTCGAACGGCTTGGGCAGGTACGACAGTCGATGGGTGGCGGTCAGCTCGAAGCCGGTCAGCGTGCTGTCCTCGTCGGTGGTTACCTGCTGGCGTACCGGCACGGTCACGCTCTGGCCGTCGATGGTGTAGGTCTCCGGCACCAGCGCAGTGGCGGTGCCGCCGTTGAACTGCTTCCAGTACACCGCGCCGGCCAGCATCGTGTCCGGGTTCGGGTACCACTCCAGTGACAGGTCGCCGTTCCAGGACATCAGCGGCTGCGCGGCGGGGTTGCCGCTGGCGCTGATGTCATCCAGCGCGTCGGCCAGATTGCCGTAGGTGGCATCACTGCTCACGTTGATGGTGCGCCCGGCACCCAGCGCGGCGATGTCCGGCCGTGACATCGCGCGGTATGCACCGACCCGCAGCAACACGTCCGGGCGCAGTTCGAAGGCCGCGTTGAGGCTGGGCAGCAGCTTGTCGTTGCCCGCCTTGAACACCTGCGTGCTGTACGCACCGGTGGGTTGCAGGCGGATCGTGCCGTCACCATTGTCCTCGATACGCAGCCCGGTACGCACGCCTTCGGAGCGAACGTCGGTCTTGACCCAGCGCAGGCCGAGGTTGCCGGTCACCGGCAAGCCGAACAGGCTGCTGCTGAACTCCCCCATCAGATAGAGCGCGCGTGTCTTCTCGGTGATATCGACATTGTTCGGATCCTGGAAACCCGGATCCAACCCACTGTCGAGGCTGCCACGGAACGACTGGTACAGGCAGTTCGGATCGAAGTACGCCCACGAGGAGATCGTGTTGCCGCTGGCGGCATCCATGAAGTCATCCTGTGGGAACGGCGCGCGGCAGACCTGGTTGGCGGCGATGATCTTCGCCTTGTCGGCCGCCACGCGCTGGTCGTAATCGCTTACCAGGGTGTTGTCGCGCAGGCGGTAGTCCGCCTGGCTGGCACGCACGCCACCCTTGATACGGGTGAAGAAGCCGGACTCCGGCATGAAGCTGGCATCGAAGCGGCCGGCCTTGATCCTGTGGTCGTTCTCCGTTGCGCTGGAGGTGACGCGCGCCGCGCCGGTGTAGGCGTCCCAGTTGTTGGGGTCGAAGTTCGGCGCCAGCGCGACACTGGGCACTTCGCCGTGCCAGTCCCAGTCATAGTCCACGTAGCCGGTGGCACCACTGCTGATGCCCGGCACGATGGCATTGTTGACGTCGCGCTGGTTGGCACGAAGGCGGGTCATGCGCTCGCTGTCGAGGCGATTGGTGTGCGAGTACGAAAGATCCGTGGACAGTTCCCAGGCCGGGGTCGGTCGCAGGATCAGGTTCAGGCCACCCCCGGTGTACTCCTCACCACGCCAGTAGCGGTTTGAGGTGGAATCAATCGAGGTGCTGCCATGCAGGTGGCGCACGATGCCGTCCTCGTCCACCTCGCGCCGGGTGATGCCACGGCGGGCGTTGGACAGGCTCAGGTCGCTGCGGTTCTCGTACCAGTTGCGCTCGGTGTGTTCGAAGTCGAGGTTCACTTCAACCACGTCATTGGGCCGCCACTGCAATGCGGCGAACTCGCTCTGCCGGTCGTTACGCTCCTGCTTGAGCCGGTAGATGCGGCTGCTTGGCACCAGGTAGTACGGCGCGCCGTTGGCGATGGCCTGCGCGGACACTTCATTGCAGTTGGCATTGCCCACGTTCTGCGTGCCATCGCAGGCATACCAGGTGGAACCGCTGGTGATGCTCTCTTCCGGGTCGGTGCCGTCCAGGCGCTGGAAGCCCAGCGAGATGCCCAGCTTCTGCCCGTTGCCGAACTCGAACTGGTCGATGTAGCTGGCGGTGCCGCGATAGCCGATGCCGTCGTCGTCGCGGTACTTCTTGTCATACTCGGCCCAGCTGCCGCGCAGGTCCAGCTGCGCCGCACGCTTGCCGTACTCCAGTGGGCGCACTGTTTCCAGGCCGATGGTGCCAGCCACGCCGCCTTCGATGATGTCGGCGCGCTGGGTCTTGTAGATGGCCACCGTATTGATCAGCTCGGCGGGGAACATGTTGAAGTTCACCGAGCGGTCGCCGCTGCCGTTGGTGATCTCGCGGCCATTGAAGTTGGTGCTGCTGAGGAAGGCGCCCAGGCCACGGATGGAGATTTCCGAGGCGCCGGTCTTGTCGCGGGTCGAAGCGGCGCCGGTCAGGGTCTCGATCGCATCGGCCAGCGAAGGCGCCGGCAGGTCGCCGATGTCATCGGCCGAGAGCACGTCGGCAATGACCGTGTCATCGCGCTTCTTGTTGATCGAACTCTGCATCGATTCGCGGATGCCGGTGACCTGCACCTGGTCCAGCGTGGTGGGATCCTGCCCTGCCGCGTCCTTGCCGGATTGCGCCTGGGCCGTGGGCAGCCCCGCCAGCACGGCGAGCAGCGCCACGATCAGGGGTGTGGGGGACAACGAGATGCTGTGCACTGCTCCGGCGGGTCGCCGCATGGTTTCCTCCTCCCAAAGGATCGCCTGCATGCCAGGCGTGGGACGCAGCTTCGGCACGGCGACATGAAAATGTCAACCAATTGGTATGCGATTGTTCAAATGCCTTTGATCCATACCACTTGATCGCAATTTAATGTGCTCATGCAGCATGACTTTGCGCGAAAGCTGGCTTACAACAGACCCGAAAGTGGTATGCAGGCCCACCCTGAAACGACGGCCCGGCCGTCCCTGGAAGGATTTCATGCGCATTCACTCGCTCGCGCGTCACCGATCCAATGATTCATGGCTGTTTTGCCTGACCACTGGTCTGGCAATGTGCCTGACCACTTCAGCAGCAAGTGCAGCCAGCTGGCTCGTCCACGATGTCGCGGAGTTCACTACCGCCGCCTCGGCGCTGCAGCCTGGCGATGAGATCGTGCTGGCTGACGGCACCTGGACCGATGCCCGGCTGCTGCTTAAGGGTCAGGGCACGGCAGCCGCACCGATCGTGCTGCGCGCGCAGACCGCCGGCAAGGTCGTCCTCAGCGGACGCTCGGACCTGCGCCTGGCCGGGAACTACCTGCAGGCGTCCAACCTGGTGTTCCGCAACGGCTATGCGCCGGGTGATGCGGTGGTGGCGTTCCGCGAGTCGAGCAAGGCAGTCGCCAGCAACAGCCGCGTCACCGGCCTGGTGATCGATGACTACACCAACCCGGATGCCAGCGACCAGGACTACTGGGTATCGCTGTATGGCAGCAACAACCGGTTGGATCACAGCCAGTTGCGCGGCAAGACCAACGCCGGGCCGACCGTGGTGGTGGTGCGCGATGCCACCCAGGGCCTGGACAACCAGCACCGTATCGACCACAACTGGTTCGGGCCGCGCCCGGCGCTGGGCGTCAACGGGGGCGAAACGATCCGCGTCGGCACCAGCGACAGCTCACTGAGCGATTCCAACAGCACGGTGGAGAACAACTGGTTCGAAGGCTGCGACGGCGAGACTGAGATCATCAGCAACAAGTCCGGCGGCAACACCTACCGCGGCAACGTGTTCTACCGTTCGGCCGGCGCGTTGACCCTGCGCCATGGCAACGGCAACCGGGTGATCGACAACGTCTTCCTCGGCGATGACAAGGCCGGCACCGGCGGCGTACGCATCATCAACGCCGACCAGACCGTCAGCAACAACTACTTCGAGCGGCTGGCCGGGTCCAGCAACCGCTCGGCACTGGCGGTGATGGATGCGCAGGCCAGTCCTCCGCTGTCCGGCTATGCGCCGGTGGTGAATGCCACGATCAATCGCAACACCTTCGTGGACGTGGCGAAGATCAGTTTCGGCGTCGGCCACGATGAAGCCAAAGGCATCCTGGTCGCCGCCAGCAGCAGCCGCTTCACCGGCAACCTGATCGTCAACCGCAGCAGCAGGAACCCGCCGAATGCCGCCAGTTCGCTGGCCGGCATCGACTTCAGCGGCAACGTGCAGTCGCCGGCAGCCAGCACCGTGTTCCCGGGTGGCGTAGAGGGCCGTGGCGTCAGCCTGCAGCAGGCTGCCAGCGGATTGTGGGTGGCCACGCCTGCCCTGCCCGCCGTGGGCGCCGATCCTGCCCTGGCGATGACCGCGCGCGAGGCGACCGGCGTCGCCTGGTATCCCAAGGTGGGCGAAGTTGCCCTGTCACGCACCCGCAATGGAGTTGATCGATGAGGTTGCAGCCGCTGTTCGTTTCCTTGGCCCTGGCCGCCCCGTTCGCCCTGCTGCCGACCGCGTCGCTGCTCGCAGCGCCCGCTGCCGCTGCGCGGCAGGCCGACACCGCGCCGGTGCTGGTCACCGCTGCGCAGTGGCAGCAGATGGCCAGCGAAGGCCGCCGCTACCCGTGGTTCGCCAAGGAGCAGGCGCGCACCGAGGCAACACTGAAGAAGATGATGAAGGCCGGCATCGACGTGCCGGTGCCCAGGGACAAGGGCGGCGGGCGCACCCATGAACAGCACAAGCGCAACTACCAGGCACTGTTGGCGGCGGGCACGCTGTACCGCTTGACCGGCGACAGGACCTACGTGGATTACGCGCGCGACATGCTGCTGCAGTATGCCAAGCTGTACCCGACGCTCGGCCCGCACCCGGAAGGCAGGGGCCAGATTCCCGGCCGCGTGTTCTGGCAGGTGCTCAACGATTCGGTATGGCTGGTCAACGCCATCCAGGGCTATGACGCGATCCATGACGCGCTGTCCGCCGAGGACCGCAACACCATCGAATCGAAGGTGTTGCGGCCGATGGCCGAGTTCCTCGTCAGCGAACCGAAGAACTACGACCAGATCCATAACCACGCCACGTGGGCGGTGGCCGCCACCGGCATGACCGGCTACGTGCTGCGCGACCAGGAACTGGTGGAGAAGTCCCTGCGCGGCAGCCAGAAGGACGACAAGTTCGGCTTCCTGCGGCAGATCGACCTGCTGTTCTCGCCCGATGGCTACTACGAGGAAGGCCCCTACTACCAGCGCTATGCACTGGCGCCGTTCCTGCTGTTCGGCAACGCCATCGAACGCAATGAGCCGCAGCGGAAGATCTTCGCGCGTCGCGATGGCGTGCTGCTGAAGGCGGTGGATGTACTGGTGCAGTCCAGCTATGGCGGCCTGTTCTTCCCGATCAACGATGCGATCCTGGACAAGGGCATCGACACCGAAGAGCTGGTGGCCGGCATCGGCATCGCCTATGCGCGCACCGGTGATGACCGCCTGCTGTCGGTGGCCCAGCAGCAGAAACGCCTGCTGTTGTCACCCGAAGGCCTGCAGGTGGCGCAGGCACTGGCCGCCAACAAGGCCAAGCCCTTCGACTACCGCCCGATGCTGCTGCGCGATGGCCCCGACGGCGACCGCGGCGGCCTGGCGATCCTGCGCATGAACGGCGAACGCGGCCAGGCACTGGTGCAGAAGGACACGATGCAGGGCATGGGACACGGCCACTTCGACAAGCTCAACTGGCTGTTCTACGACAACGGCAACCCGGTGGTGACCGATTACGGCGCCACCCGCTTCCTCAACGTGGAAGCCAAGCGCGGTGGCATCTACCTGGCCGAGAACCGCAGTTGGGCCAAGCAGACCGTGGCCCACAACACCCTGGTGGTGGACGAGCAGAGCCACTTCAACGGCGACTGGAAGCGTGGCGAGGCGCATGCCCCGCAAGTGCGCTTCTTCCAGGCCGATGCCGATACCCAGATTGCCTCGGCAACGATGCGCGATGCCTATCCCGGCGTGGCGTTCACCCGCACCCAGGCGCTGCTGCGCCACCCCGACCTGGGCTTGCCGGTGGTGCTGGACCTGCTGCAGGTGCACGGCGACAAGGCCGCGCGCTACGACCTGCCGCTGCACTTCAACGGCCACATCGTCACCACCGGCTTCGAGGCCGAGCACTTCCCCAGCCAGCGCCCGGTTCTGGGCAAGGACAACGGCTACCAGCACCTGTGGCTGGATGCACGCAGCAAACCCGGCAGCGAGCCGCGGTCGCTGGCGTGGCTGCTGGACGGGCGCTTCTACACCTACCGCTTCGGCAGCAGTGCGCCGGCGCAGGCGCTGCTGGTGGAAAGCGGCGCGAACGATCCGGAATTCAACCTGCGCCGCGAGCCTGCCCTGCTGCAGCGCGTGGACGGCCAGAAGGACGTCACCTTCTTCAGCGTGCTGGAGCCGCATGGCGAGTACAACGGCACCGCCGAGTACGTGCATGGCGCCGACAGCCGCATCAGGGAGATCGTGCGTACCCGCGGCAGCGATGCCGAGGTGATCGAGCTGCGCCTGGCCAGCGGTGCACGCATCGCCTTGGGTGTCGCCGATAACAGCGCCACCACGAGCGAGCACAGCGTGACCGTCGACGGCCACGTCTACCGCTGGAACGGCAGCCATGCGCGCCTGGACCGCAGCAAGGGTGACGGCAAATGAACGGCCCTGCGGTGGTGGCCAAGCTGCGCAAGGTGCCGGTGCGTTCAGCCGTCCGCTGGCTGATCGTGGGCCTGATTGCCGTGGCCACGGTCATCAACTACATCGACCGCAACGCACTGGCGGTGATGTGGCCGGAAATCGCCAGGGAAGTGGGCGCGACCAAGGATGACTACGCCCTGCTGGTGACGGTGTTCATGCTGTTCTACGCCGCCGGCCAGTTCCTGTTCGGCCGCCTGTTCGACATGATCGGCACGCGCCTGGGTTTCGCCCTGTCGATCAGCGTGTGGTCGATCTCCATCGCCCTGCACTCGATCACCCATTCGATGCTGTCCTTCAGCCTGGTGCGGGCGATGCTGGGCATCAGCGAGGCCGGTGCGTGGCCGGGCGCGGTGAAGGCCAATGCCGAGTGGTTCCCGGCGCGCGAGCGCGCATTGGCGCAAGGCGTGTTCAACGCGGGTGCGTCGATCGGCGCGATCGTGTCCGCACCGGCCATCGCCGGCTTGTACCTGTGGCTGGGCTGGCGCGGCACCTTCGTGCTGGTCGGTGCAATCGGTTTCCTGTGGCTGCTGCCATGGCTGTTTGTCTACCGCGCCGGCCCGGACAAGCACCCGTGGGTGAGCGATGCCGAGCGCCGGCTGATCCAGGAAGACCAGGCCGGGCAACAGGCGGTGGTGGCGCCGAAGGCCAGCGTTCGTGAGCTGCTGGCCCACCGGCAGAGCTGGGGCATGCTCGCCTGCCGCTTCCTGCTGGACCCGATCTGGTGGCTGTTCGTGTCCTGGCTGCCGATCTACCTGGCTGAAACCTTCGGCTTCGACATCAAGCAGATCGGGCTGTTCGCCTGGGTGCCGTTTGTCGGCGCGATGCTGGGCAGCCTCAGCGGCGGCTGGCTCTCCGGGCGGATGATCCGCGCCGGGCACAGCGTGGACCGCGCCCGCAAGCTGGCCATCACGCTGGGCTGCGTGATCATGGCCCCTGCCTTGCTGGGCGCTGTGCTGGCCAACCAGCCGCTGCTGGCGGTGCTGGCAATCGCTGCGGTGCTGTTCGGCTTCCAGGTGGCCATCGGCAACATCCAGACCCTGCCAGGCGACCTGTTCGACGGCCGCTCGGTGGGCACGCTGGCCGGCCTGGGTGGCCTGGCTGCCGTGGCCGGCACCTTGATCACCACCTGGCTGGTGCCGGTGCTGACCCGCCACTCCTATGCCCCGATCTTCATCCTCGTTGCCGCCCTGGTGCCGCTGTCGCTGGCCGTGCTGTGGTGGTGGACCGGCCCGATCCACAAGCTCGACCGCCGCGGCGGTTGAGCCCACGTTTTTCATTCCCCCGCAAACCAAGGAGTTTTCCGCATGTCGTTCCAGGACAAGGTGGCCATTGTCACCGGCGGTGGCCGCGATATCGGTCGCGCCGTTTCGATCAAGCTGGCTGCCGCCGGTGCACGCGTCTGCATCAACTACGCCAATGACGAGGCCAGTGCCCAGGAAACGCTGGCACGGATCCATGCGGCCGGTGGCCAGGCCATCGTGCATCGCGCCGACGTCACCGATGCCACGGCCGTCGCCGGCCTGGTCGCTGCGGCACAGGCCGCGTTCGGCGAGCGCATCGACCTGCTGGTGAACGTGGCCGGTGGCATGGTGCAGCGCCGGCCGCTGGCCGACATCGACCCGGTGTTCTTCCACACCGTGATGGACCTGAACCTGACCTCGACCTACCTCACCACCCACGCGGTGGTGCCGCACATGCGCGAAGGCGCGGCCATCGTCAACTTCGCCTCGCAGGCAGGTCGTGATGGCGGCGGCCCGGGCGCATCGATCTACGCCACCGCCAAGGCGGCGGTGATGACCTTCACCCGCGCCATGGCCAAGGAGCTGGGGCCGAAGGGTATCCGGGTGAACGCGCTGTGCTGCGGCATGATCGCCACCCGCTTCCACGATGAATTCACCAAGCCGGAAGTACGCACGGCCGTTGCCGGCGCCACCCCGTTGCGCCGCCAGGGCGCGCCGGACGAAGCCGCCGACGCTGCGGTGTTCCTGGCCTCGGATGCGGCGGCGTTCATCACCGGCGCGAATCTGGACGTCAACGGCGGCACCTACTTCTCCTGACACCTTACCGGACTCCTGCCCATGCAGCGCTGGACACTTCTGTTTTCATTGACGCTCTGCTCCGCCATGACGGCGCCCGCCGTGTGGGCCGCACCCGTGTGGGTCACTGCCTGGACGGCCGCGCCCGCGCCCGACCGCAAGGACGGAACGTCCGATGCGCCGGTACAGTTCGCCGCACAGACCGTGCGCCAGGACATGCGTATCGGCAGCCGTGGCGATGCGCTGCGGCTGCGCATCAGCAACGAGCTCGGCACGGCGCCCTTGCGGGTCGAGGACCTGCGCGTGGGAGTGAAGAACGGCAAGGCCGCACCGCTGCCGGTAACGGTGGATGGCCGCGCGGTCATCGAGGTGCCGGTCGGAGCCGCGCTGCTGAGCGACCCGGTGCGGATGCCGGTGGCGGCGCTGCAGGAGATCAGCGTGAGTGCCTATTTCCCGCAGCCCACCCGCCCCGCCGTGCGCCGCACCGAGCTGCGGGTCGCAGATGGCAGGCAGACAGCCGTCGCCGACAGCGTGCGGCTGAGTTACCAGCAGAACGTTTTCTCGGCAGTGATGGTGCAGCGTGATGATCGTCCCCAGGTAATCGTGGCGCTGGGCGATTCCATCACGGAAGGCGCCACCGCACGACGCGGCACCTTCAACCAGTGGCCGGAGCGGTTGGCGCAGCGCCTGCAGCAGGCCTGCCCGAACCGGTTCGTGGTACTCAACCAGGGCATCAGCGGCAACAAGCTGCTTGACCATGGCCGCAGCCACAGTGCGCTGTCACGATTGGATCGCGATGTGATCGCGGTGGCCGACGCCGATCAGGTGATCCTGTTCGAAGGCATCAACGACATCCGCCACGGCGGTGGCGCGCAGCCGCTGCCTGGACGCAATGCGGCGGACATGCTGCTGGGCTATCAACAGGTTGCGGCGCGGCTGCATGCGCACGGCATCCGCGCCTGGCTGGGTACGTTGACCCCGTTCGGCGGTTCCGAGCGCTACGAGCCCGTGTCCGCCGCCACCCGCACCACGATCAACCAGTGGGCACGCGGCGGCAACAGCGGCTTCGATGGCATCATCGATTTCGATGCCGCGCTGCGTGACCCGAAGGCAGCCGAATCGTTGCCCAACGAGATCACCCGCGACCATCTGCATCCCAACGACGAAGGCTACCGGCGCATGGCCGATGCCATCGATCTGCGCATGCTGGGCTGCACCACCCCCGAGTGAGAGAGAACCGATGAGCCGCGTCGTTTGTTTCGGTGAGTTGCTGCTGCGCCTGGGCGCGCCCGGTCGTGAACTGCTGCTGCAGACGCCGCAGCTGCAGGTCCATGTGGGAGGTGCCGAGGCCAATGTGGCGGTCTCGCTGGCCAGCCTGGGCCACGATGTGCAGATGGTCAGCACGGTACCCGGTAACGCGCTGGGCCGGCATGCCGTGGCCGAGCTGCGGCGGCATGGCGTGGGCGTGGCCGCCGTGCGTGAAGTGGAGGGTGACCGCATGGGCCTGTACTTCCTGGCGACCGGTGCGGTGCAGCGCGCCAGTGAAGTGGTGTATGACCGGGCCGGTTCTGCATTCGCAAACAGCAATGCCAGTGACCATGCGTGGCCCGCCCTGCTGTCCGGCGCGCACCTGCTGCATGTCTCGGGCGTGAGTCCGGCGCTGGGCGCCAAAGTGGCCGAGTCGGTGCTGGGTGCCGTGCGTGCGGCTCGCGCGGCCGGAGTGCAGGTGTCCTTCGACGGCAATTATCGTCCCTCACTGTGGCGACGCTGGGATGGCGACGCAGCGGCGATCCTGCGCGAGGTCTTCGCCCAGGCCGACATTGTCTTTGCCGATCGTCGGGACATCGAACTGGTGCTGGGGCTGCACTTCGCGCAGGACGATGCGGTCGCCCGAACCGAGGCCGCTGCGGCCGCTGCCTTTGCCGCGTTCCCGCACCTGCGGTGGCTGTCCTGCACCCAGCGCGAGGTGATCAGCGCCGACCATCACGTGCTCGGTGCGCTGCTGCTGGGACGCGATGGAACCCGCGCGCAGGCTGCTCCGAGGCCGCTGCCCGGCATCGTTGATCGCATCGGCGGTGGCGATGCCTTTGCCGCCGGCATCCTGCACGGATTGCTGTCCGGTCTAGACGCAGAAAGCACCGTCCGCTTCGGACTGGCCGCGGGCGCGTTGAAGCACGCCATTCCCGGCGACTTCAGCCCTGCCCGCGAAGCTGAAGTCCGGGCACTGATGGAGAGCCACCCGTGCGACGTTCGTCGCTGATCTTCCCCCGGGAGAATCCCGCTAGAATCCAACGGGCGCTGGAATCGCGCAGGGATCGCCCATGGATTACACCGGATACACGCGCAAGTTTCCAAACAACCGCCCGCTGAATGCGTTTGAACGCGAGCACCGCCTGCTGCAGAAGAAGCGGGTGGATGTCGTGCCGTTGGCGCAGCTGTGCGTGGTGAAGATGAATTCGAACGGCCTGGTTTCGGTGGATCGCTGGTTCGCCGCGCGTGGCTTTGCAGCCCTGCTGGGCGCGATCGGTATTGCCTTCGGGCTGGGCGGCATGCTGATGCTGCTCTGGTTGCTGATCGTGAACAGGCTACCCAACGAAAACGGCCTGTGGGAGGCGATATTCATCGGCATGGCGATGCTGGCCGCCTTCATTGCAGCGAGCATCTGGGTGGCTTGCCTCGAGCTGTTCCGCTGGACCTACTATCCGATCGCGCTCGATCGCAAGCACCGGCAGATACACGTGTTCCGGCTGGATGGCACCACCCTCAGCGTGCCCTGGGACCAGGTCTATTTCACGCTTGGCCGCGGAACCGGAACCTTCGGATGGTACAACTGGGATGTCCGCGGACTGATCCTGGACGCAGATGGCGTCACAGTACGGGAGACGTTCGCGTTCTGCATCGCGACCTCTCGCATCGAGAACGCACATGCCCACTGGGAGTTCCTGCGGCGCTACATGGAAGAAGGACCGGCAGCCGTCGTGGACGCGGTGCACTGCTGCATGCCGCTGGACGGCAAGCGCGAGAGCTTCGCGTCCGGCAAGGAGCGCATCTTCGCCGAAGACGCGCAGCTCCCGGGTTTCATGTGGCTCACGATGCTGCCACTCAACTACCTGCACACGATCATGCGCTGGGTGGTGATGCAGACCAGCAGGATTCCGCAGTTTCCACCGGACATCGAGGCGCGCCTGACACCGGACGCCGGTGATCCCTGTGTCCGCGACGCTTCGATGAATCCACCGGATCTGCGCTGACCCAGCGTTGCGTCCGGCAACAGCACGTGGGAATCCCGCGTCATGGGCAGGCGCGTCCTCACAGCGCCAGCAGCCACGCTTCCAGTGCGCGTGTGTCCCGCATGTCGCCGTCATAGCGACGATCCGGAACATGCGGTTCATTGGAACCGCGCACCCGGCCTCGGAAAACCTTCATCGGTACGGAAATCCTGGCCAGGCCGCTCGGCAGCCGCTCCGGCCTGACATCCATGTAGAGGCTGTCGGCCGAAGTCTCGACGCCGACCTGCATCGCGCCCAGCCGTTTCCACAGATCCAGTGCATCGAGGCAGGCCGAGCCGCAGGAGGCATCGGCCACGATCACCACCCTGCCCCTGCGCAGCGGAGCGGCCGGGCCTGCGGTTGCAGCTGTATCTGCCCTGGCCTCGGATGGCTCGCGCCACACTGCCTCACCCCGGCCGCGTGCCTGTGCCATGCCCGTCGTCACCGATTCCAGCATGCGACGCAGCTCTGGCGACGCGTCGGGCGCCTGCACCAGCTTCTGCAGGAAGCCGCGCAACTGGGCGATGTTGGCCTCGGAGGTCCGCCACTCCACCCAGCTGGGATCGGACAGCGCGTCCACGGCGGCACGGCCCCAGATCAATCGCGCCAGTTCGATGCTCCACTGCGAAGCACCGCCACTGTTGCCACGCACATCCAGCACGACCAACCGTGCCTGCTGCAGTGCTTCGGCTTTTGGAGCAAGCTGCTCGAGCAGCGCGGTCAGTTCCTTGAAGTTCTGCTCCGTAGGATCGGCATTGAAGCTGCTGGTGGTGATCCAGTAGCCGCCATCGGGCATGATGTGCCAGCCATTGGCCGGGCGGAAGCTGCGACGGGTATCGGCCAGGCGCGCCTTGCGCTGTGCCGCCTGCAGTGGCTGCCACTGCAGCGCGTAGGGCTTCTCGCGTCCATCCACCTGAAAAACGCAGCTGCGCAGCGTGGGCACGAACGGATTGCCCTGCTCCAGCAGCACTTCACCACCACCCTGGATGCGGCTGGCCTGCAGGTTCCAGCGCCCGCTGAAGTCACCCACCCGGCGCGCAGCCAGTGTCTGCGCATCGATGCCGTCACAGGACAGCAATCGAGCCCCCAGCGGCGGATGGCCCGGACCACCGTCCACGGTCATGACCACCTGCGCATCACCGTCGAAACCCGTCAGGAACCCCGGCCACTGCGTTGGAAGATCGGGAGCGTCGGCAAGCGCGTTGAGGCTGACGTGGCCGTCATTGAAGGAGGCTGCGTAACCCTTCATCGCCCACCAGTAGCCTGCGAAGCTGTCGACATTGGCCGCGCGCGAGCGGGCAAGCGCCGAGGCGGCCTCCAGCTGCGGAACGAAGCCGGGATTCCGCAGATCCACGGCGCCCGGATGGCTGCCGCGCATGGCGGCGTCGGCAGCGTCCAGATCCTTCAACAGCGTGTCCGACCAGTCGCTCGGCGCGCCTTGCGCGGTGGGCGCCGCAAGCACCGCACCGAGCAGCAGCCCTGCAATGATCATGGATTCATCCCTTTGCCGGAACAAACGCCAGTCTCGCAGTTTTCCAGCCTGGCGTACCGCGCCCGCCGCAACGGGCGCGGCCTTCCATCAATGCAGCGGCAGCTTCAGCATCGACGGCGCGTTCGCCGGTGAACTGAAGGTCACCGTGCCACCCAACTGGCTGATGCCTGCGTAGCGCAGGTCCACGGTGTCCATCACCAGGGTCAGGCGACTGCCGGCCGGCACGTCCCAGCTGCTGGCCTCCAGCCGCAGGTCGATGGTCTTCGCCTGCCCCGGCGTGGCACCCCGCAGCGTATAGGGCTTGTGGCTGATCAGCTGGCCATTGCCCAGCACGTCCTCGGCATAGAGATACGCATACAACGTGGTGTCGGCGCGGCTTGGCGTAACCGTCATCCGCACTTCCGGCGCGCCATCCAGACGGCGTGCACTCCAGTAGATCGGCCCTTGCCAGACGCCCGCGGCGTTGCGCCCGACGAACGGCACATAGGCGCCCGGTGGCAGGTTGATCATCTGCAGCGCGCCGGACGCCATCACCACGCCCGAGTTGGCGGCCGTCAGCAGGCCGCTGCCGATGCGGTAGCTCCAGCCGGTGCCGCCACCGTTCGCCACCAGTCCACCGGTGGGCTGCAACAGCCCGCTCGGCGCGGTCAGCCCGTAGCTCACCGCGCCGGTCCGGGTAGCCTGCCAATTCGGATAGTGGCTCCAGCTGCCCTTCTGCGACTTCAGCTGCACCGCAGGCTGCCGGTCGATGCCATTGGCCACCCCCTTCAGGTAATGGTCGAACCAGTCGCCCACCGAATCGTAGACCTCGTTGGGAACACCCAGTGCGCCAAAGGCTTCGTTGAGCGCGTGATCGCCATGGCGCAACTGCAGCTGCTTGGGGCCCTTCAGGCGGTTGAAGAAATCGACCAGCTGGCCCGGCGGGAACAGGCTGTCGTTGAAGGCGTTGGCCAGGAACACCGCTGGCTGGTTGGCGTTGATCTCGTCGATGCTGGCCCCGGGGCTGCGCTGCGCCGCCACCGGCAACAACGAGTCCACCGCGCCCTGGTAGTTGCCGACCAGCACATTGCGATTGATGGTGGACAGCTCCGGTCCCGGGCGACCGGTGGCCAGGCCTGCGGCAACCAACAGCGCGATGCCCTGTGCGCTGGGGGTGTCGTTGCTGTACAGCGAGGCCTGCAGGTCGGCCCATCCACTCAGTGCAGCCACTGCCTTGATGCGCGGATCGCGTGCGGCCGCCAGCAGGCTGGTGCCGGCCCCATAGGAGATGCCCGATACGCCGATTCGCGACGGGTCGGCGCGGGTGTTGTCCAGCGCCCAGTCAATCAGTGCACTGACGTCCTCGACCGTGGCCGGCCCGGCGATGTCGATGCTGCCGCCGGACTCCCAGAAGCCACGCGAGCTGTAGCTGATGACCACATAGCCGCGCTGGGCCAACGACTGCGCCACGCCCACGTACTCCACGCTGGGCACGGCCCAGCTGCTGGGCATCACCAGCAGCGGATACCGTCCGCTGCCCGCGTCCTGCGGTTCGATGACGAAGGCCCCGAGAGGCGTTCCATCCCAGCTGGGAATGGTGCGATGGGTGGTCTTGACCGTGGCCGCCCAAGCGGTGGGCGCCAGCCCGGTCAGCAGGATCAACAGCAGCACTACCTTGCGCATCGTGGTCTCTCCCCGTCGGTGGTGGTGCAACGGATCGGACCGTACCAGTGCGAATGGTGGGTGGCACCTTGCGACGCAGCATGGCGCTTTCGAAGCCGGCGGCCGGCTGGATCGATGCAGGATCACATTCAGGCGCGGTGAATCACCCACGCCACCAGGCCCGCAAGTGGCATCAATGCAAGTGTGCCAACGACGCCCAGGCATCCGGACACCCCGCGGTGCGGCGCGGACGCCTGTGGATGCGATCGCAGCCAGGCGGCATGACAGGCCCTGCAGTAGAAGCGCTGCTTCCCGGCGCGCCAGGCGCCACTGGTACGTTCGTCATGGAGGGCGGCGTTGCCGCAGCGCCCACACTTGAAGCTGCGATGTGGCGGGCGTCTCTGTCGACGCAGCGCAGCCACGATTGCAACCCCGATCAGGGCAGCTGCAGCGCCCCCTGCAAGCAGTTCACTGTGGATCATTCGCCTTGCTCGATCCTGCGGTTTCCGGTCCTGCTGCGCAGGATATCGAGTCGTACACCCCCTGCGCTACGACGCCCTAGCACGCGCGCATGTCACCCACGCGGCGCATGATCTGACACCTCTCCAGTGCTTGCGCGCTGTCACAGCTTCGCCTTTTCGTCGTTGACCGAAAGGCGGCAGCTTGTGACGCTTGCGACACCGCAGGGCCTGCATGGCCCCACCGTGCGGTCAGGTCCCACCGCAATCCGTAGCACCCGTCCCCGCAACGCCCTCCCATGACTTCGCCCCGGCCTGGTCGTGGCGGACGGCTGCGCCCTGAACTTCTGCTGGAGAACCGCAATGCGCCTTGCAACCTTCTTCTTCGCGTTCGTCCTCAGTGCCTTCGCCGGCGCTGCCCAGGCCCAGGTCGTCACCCTCAACAAGGGCGGCTTCGTGCTCACCTACGACTGCAGCATCCACAGCGCCACCCGCTACGAATACACCCTGACCGCAGACACCGGTTCGGCCGCGCGCCCGTCCAGCTTCTACAAGGATCCGGACCTGCCGGCAGGCTGCCTCGGCCAGACCAGCACCGCTTCCTACGCCAGCATCAGATCCGGCTATGACCGCGGTCATCTGGTGACCTCCAACCACATGGACTACAACGCGACCTACATCCGCCGCGCCAACTACATGACCAACATCGTTCCGCAGGTGTCCAGCTTCAACCAGGGCATCTGGGTGAAGGCCGAGAACGTGGCCGAGTGCTACCGCGACATCGCGCCGGTGGATGTCTATGGTGGCGTGGTCTACGGCGACGCCTCCAACGACTACTTCCTTTCCAGCCACGGCATCCCGACGCCGGAGTTCTTCTGGAAGACCATCATCACCCGTGACCCGAACACCGGCACCGCCAAGGCGATCAGCTGGATCATTCCCAACGAAGCCAATCTGGGCAGCCTCGACAACTATCTGGTGACCATCGCCGATCTGCAGGAGCTGCTGGGTGCGAGCTACGTGGCGATCAACGCACCCGCCTCGTTGAAGAACATGCTGCCGGCCAGCACCTGGCCGCAGCCGGCGGGTTGTGACCTGGGCTGACCGGCCGGCCGGGAATGGGTGGCACCCGGTCCGGGTGCCACACAGGGATGGCTGTGGGAAAATGGCGGGCAATTGCACCACTGCATTGCCCCCTGGAGCTGTAGATGTCCCGTTTCCCGTTTGATGCCGTGCTGTTCGACTGCGACGGCGTACTCGTCGATTCCGAGCCGCTGGTCGCCCGCGTTCTCTCGGAAATGCTGACCGCACGTGGCTGGCCGCTGACCCCGGCGCAGGCGGGTGAAGTCTTCCTCGGCCAGTCCGTGGCCCATCTGGCTGGCCTGATCGCAGAGCGCACCGGCAAGCCGTTCACCGAGGAATGGCTTGAAGAGTTCCGCCAGCAGCGCAACCAGGCACTGGAACGTGACCTTGAAGCGATCCAGGGGGCACCCGAGGCCGTGCGTGCGATCGCTGCGGCCACCGGCGGGCGGATCGCCTGCGCTTCCGGTGCCGACCTGCACAAGGTGAAGCTGCAGCTGGGCAAGGTCGGCATCCTCGATGCCTTCGGTGCCCATGTGTTCAGTGGCCAGGACATGCCGCGCACCAAGCCGCACCCGGACGTGTACCTGGCTGCAGCTGCAGCGCTGGGCGTCGACCCGACGCGCTGTGCAGTGATCGAGGACACCGTCACCGGCGCCGCTGCGGGCGTTGCCGCAGGCGCCACCGTGTTCGGCTTCAGTGAGGGTGGCCCGCACCACAGTACACCCGAAGCCCTGCGCGCAGTCGGTGCAAAGGTGGTTTTCCAGCGCATGGACCAGCTGCCGGGCCTGCTTGCCGCCTACGCGGTGGACGCCGTCGCCTGACCCTGCTCAGCCCGCAGTGCCCAGTGCGGCGCTGCGGCGCTTTGCGGCGTAGTGCAGCGCGAACAGGTACAGGCCAGTGAACAGTTGCAGGAACAGCGGCGGCAGCGGCGAATAGGTGATCCACGCTGCAGGTTCGCCCTGCCCCAGCCCGCGAACGGCGAAGTTGGCGATCACCGCCAGGGTGAATACGATTGAGGTCCAACGATGCACGCTCCGTGCCCAGCCACCGCGGCTCATTGCCGGCGCCTCGCTTCGGAACGGGCTTCGATCATCTTCCAACCATTGCCTGATGGGTCACGGAATCCGGCGTCGACGGCGCCATAGCGCTCGATCGGCTCCTGGGTGAATTCCACACCCTGTGCCAGCCATTGCGTGTAGCGCGCCTGGCAGTCATCCACGGCCAGCACCAGCGGCGGCATTGCGCCCTTGGCCACCAGCTGCTGCAGCGCAAGCGTGGTAGCGGCGTCGTGGGTGGGCGGGCCTGGCACGAACAGGCCCAGCTGGAAACCGTCCTGGCCCGGGCTGCGTACCGTCAGCCATCGGTAGCTGCCATTGCGTACGTCGGTATGCACTTCGAAGCCGAGCTTGCCGACGTAGAACGCCAGCGCCTCATCCTGGTCGCGCACATACAGGCCGACCGTGTTCACAGTGTTCGTCATGGGACCTCCCTCAGGTAGGGTCCACGTTAGCAACCGCCTCGCGGCGGCGCTTCTCCAAAACTGCGATCTTCAGGTCCGGGCGCTGCGCGGCGCGTGCATGGCATTCCGGCACGCTGGCCGACGCCGCCTGGCCCGCACGCTCACGCTCACGCACATTGCCCGGGCTGTCACCGGTGATGTCACGGAAGATGCGGCCGAAGGTACCCAGACTGTTCCACCCGGTCTGCGCGGCGATTTCGGTGACCGGCAACTCGGTGTCACGCAACATCGCCACGGCCCGTTCGATGCGCCGGCTGAGGAGATAGCGGTGCGGTGGCAGCCCGAAGGCCTGCTTGAACGAGCGGGCGAAGTGCGCCGGCGACACCGCACTGACCTCGGCCAGGCGCGCGACCGGCCATTCCTCATGGCTGGCGCGGTCCATCCGGTCCTTGGCACGCAGCAGGCGCCGCAGCAGTTCGGGGCTCTGGTTCATGGCACCACCGCCTGGGCCAGGTAGTGGCGTGCCGCGTGCCGCGCCTCAGCGGCCTGCTCGACCAGCCAGTCACGCAATGCAATGACCTTGGCACTGCCATTTCGCGCCGTGGGTGCCACGAACCAGAAGCTGCGACCGTCGCTGGCGACACCCGGATGCGCCTGCACCAGCCGCCCGCTGTCCAGCTCGGCCTGGAAAAGGATCGGCGAACCAATGGCAATGCCTTGCCCGGCGATCGCGGCGCCGACATCCAGATGTTCGACGGCAAAGGGCGCGACGAAACTCTCCGGTGGCGGCGGTGGAATGTGTCCGTGCGCGGCAAACCACAGGGCCCACCAGTCCGGCCGCCCGAGCAGGGGAATCTCCAGCGCGCTGCTGCCCAGCCCACGCGCCTCGTGCAGCAGCGCCGGCGCACACAACGGTGTGAACACGCTTGGAAACAAGGGAGTTGCCTGAAGACCCGGCCATTCGCCCTGGCCATTGCGGATGGCGGCATCGAAGTGACCGGCGGCCAGATCCTGCGGCGCTGCCGACAGGTCCAGTTCCAGCACGAACTGCCGGTGGCGGGCGCGGAACGTGCCCAGCCGCGGCGTCAGCCAACTGGTGCCCAGCGTCGGCAGCACGGACAGGCGCAGTCGCGCCGCATCCCTGTCAGCGGCGCGCATGAAGCTGGCGCGCAGTGCATCGAATGCCCGGGTCGCCTCCTGGGCGACGCTGGCACCCGCCGCCGTCAGTTCCACGTGCTGTGCGTGGCGCAGGAACAGGCAGATGCCGGTCTGGGCCTCCAGCCGCCGCACGTGGTAGCTCACCGACGCCGCACTGGTGTCAAGCTCTTCGGCGGCGCGCGCGAAGCTGCCCAGCCGCGCCGCCGCCTCGAAGGCACGGATGGCGGCAAGCGATGGCAGCTGGCGTTGGGTGACCATAAGTGTGACTTAGCCTGAGCCCCGATATCTGCGTGGTCAATCCCCCTGGTACGCGCAACGATGGAGGCACCTTCGACAGGGGATCACGCACATGGATCGACGGCAGTTCCTGGCCACCCTGGCCGCCCTGGCCGCCCTGGCCGCCGCGGCGGCATCTACGGCGCTGCCCCCCGGGTGGGCCCTGCCCAGCCACAGCGAAGACTGGAAATGGTTGCAGGGCAACTGGCAGGTCCGGCACCGACGCCTGAAGGAGCGCCTGGTCGGCGATACCCGCTGGGAGTCCTTCACCGGTTCCAGCGCGGTCTGGCTCACCCTGGGCGGACTCGGCACCATCGATGACAACGTCATGGCGCTGCGTTCGGGCCCCTACAGGGGCCTGGGCGTGCGTGCATTCGATCCGGTGTCTTCCACCTGGTCGATCTGGTGGATCGATGGCCGCAACCCTGCCCATATCGAAGCCCCTGTGCGCGGCGCTTTCAAGGGCGATGCCGGCAGCTTCCGCGGCACCGACCGGATCGACGGGCGCCCCATCGAGGTCTGGTTCCGTTGGCATGACATCCACGGCGAGGAGCCGTGGTGGGAACAGGCGTTCTCCGACGATGCCGGTGCGCACTGGGAAGTGAACTGGCGCAACTGGTTCCGCCGCACTGCTGCGGTCCCCTCTCCGCTTCCGAAGCTGCCGGATGCACCGGGCGATTTTGATTTCCTGGTGGGCCATTGGAACGTGCGCCATCGTCGCCTGCGCGCTCGGCTGGCAGGCAGCGATGCATGGGACGCGTTCAACGGCACCCTGCACAACTGGCCGGTCCTGGGAGGATTCGGCAACGTGGGTGACAACCTGATGGACATGCCTGGAGCGCCGCTGCGCGGCATGGGCATCCGCGCCTGGAATGCGGCGGAGCAGCACTGGCTGAGCTGGTGGCTGGATGGCCGGGAGCCAACCCGGATCGGCGCGCCACTGCGCGGTGGTTTCCAGGCCGGTGTCGGCCGCTTCTTCGGCGAAGACCAGCACGACGGTCGAACAATCCAGACACGGGTGATCTGGTCACGCATCACGCCGCGTTCGGCGCGCTGGGAACAGGCGGCCTCGACCGATGGTGGACGCAGTTGGGAAACCAACTGGGTCAGCGACTTCGAGCGACAGGCATGAAGGCGCTGCTGGCCGTGATGCTGCTGGTTGCTGCGTCGCCTCCCGCGCCTCCATCAAGGGTGCTGCGGATCGTCGGCCCCGCCGAGCGCTTCGCCCCGGGCGTTGCATCCACGCAATACGACGAGATTCGACTGACCTTGAGCCCGGACGGAAAAACCGCACTGTGGTTCAGCCGCAACCGGCCCGGCGGTCCGGGCGGGTATGACATATGGGTCTCCCGCAACGATGGGCAGCGCTGGCGGCCGGCGACGCCGGTGCCGTTCAACACGCCGGGGCGCGACTTCGATCCCGCCTTTTCCGCCGATGGCCGCGTGGTGTATTTCTGTTCGGATCGCGCAGGCGGCCAGGGCGGCGACGATCTGTACCGGGTCAGCATGGGGAGCGACGGTCGATTCGGGGAGCCGGTCAATCTTGGCCCGGCAGTGAACAGCGCGGCCGATGAATTCGCGCCGATGCTCTCGCCCGACGCAGCCACGCTGCTGTTCTCCAGCGATCGCGCAGGCGGTGCGGGTGGCCATGACCTCTATGTCGCAGCGATGGTCCGTGGCATGGCGCAGCCGGCACGGCCGCTGCCGGGAGACCTCAATACCGCAGCGCAGGAGTTCGATGCCACCTTCCTGGGCGACGGCCGGACGCTGGTGTTTGCCCGCGCCCTGGACTTCGGCAGTGCACCGGTACGCCAGTTCATCGCCTACGCGCGTGGAGGCCGCTATGACGCGGGCCTTGCATTGCCCTCGCCCTTGAACGAGGCCTCCGGCGACAGCTACGGCGCGATGCTGGATGGCTCGCAACCCGACACCTTGACCTATTCGGCGCGGCGCGCGGACGGTGCAGGGTTGGACCTGTACCGCATCCGCTTTCGGATGATGCGCCCTTGAAGGCAGATGCTGTCGATTTTCGGCGCCCCGGTTCGTCGAGAAGATGAAACCCCAGGAGAAAACGCAGATGGCCTCACACCAGTCCCTTGCCTGCGCCTGCGCCTGCGGCCAGGTGCGCCTGACCGCCACGGGCCAACCCATTGCCACCGTCGAATGCTGCTGCGACAGCTGCCGCAAGGCCGGCGCCATGCTGCAGTCGATGCCCCGAGCACCGGACGTGCTGGGCCCGCACGGCCAGACGCTCTTCGTAATGCACCGCAAGGATCGCGTCAGCATCGATGCCGGACATGCCATGCTGCGCGCGTTGCGGTTGTCCAGCAGGGGCGGCAGCCGCCGCGTCGTGGCGGGCTGCTGCAATACACCGCTGTTCCTGGAGTTCAGCGGTGGCCATTGGCTGAGCCTGTATGGCCTGTTGTGGCCGGCGTCGGCAAGACCCGCCGTGGAGATGCGGACGATGGTCCGTGATCTTCCTGACCCGTCTGTCCTTCCAGACGATGTGCCGAACCTGAAGACCCACTCGCTGCGGTTCTACGCCCGCCTGATGAAGGCGTGGATCGCCATGGGCTTCCGCAGCCCGCGCATCGAAGTCGCGGGAGATACCCATGTCTGAGCCCGAGCGGATCGAGATCGAGAGCATCACCACGCCCGGGCACATCCAGCGCGTGGATCGGGCCAAGTATCTCGCCATGCGCCACGCCTTGCTGCGGGTCCTGCCTGCGCAACCGCCCGGCCTGACCGTTGCGCAGGCAAAACAGGCACTGCTGCCACATCTGCCCGCCACCCTGTTCCCGGCAGGTGCCACCGCCGGCTGGTGGTTGAAGGCCGTGCAGCTGGACCTGGAAGCCAAGGGCGTGATCGAGCGCGTCGCGGGCAAGCCGTTGCGCCTGTTCAAGCACCTCGCGGCCGGCTGATCAGCGCTGCGCAGGCAGCTCCAGCCGGTGCTTGCGGCACAGGCGATACACCGTCACGCGCGATATCTGCATCTGCCGCGCACACTCGGAGACGTTGTAGCCGGTCTGGCGCAGGGTCTGCAGCAGCACATCGCGCTCGGCCTGCCCCCGTGCATCGTGCAGCATCGCCGCCGGCAGGACCGCCGTCGATGCGCCCAGCTCCAGGTCACGCTCACTGATCAGCTCGCCTTCGGCCATGATCGCTGCACGCTGCACACGGTTCAGCAGTTCGCGTACGTTGCCGGGCCAGTCGAAGCGCCGCATGGCCTGTACTGCGGCCGGTGCAAAGCCGCGTGCACGCACGCCGTGGCGCAACCGGAAGCAGCGCAGGAAGTGCTCGGCCAGCAGCTGCACGTCGGCACCGCGCTCGCGCAGCGGCGGCATCAGCAGGCGCAGCACATTAAGGCGGTAGTAGAGATCGCTGCGGAACCGCCCCTGCGCCACCGCGTGTTCCAGTTCGACGTGGGTCGCGGCAAGCACACGCACGTCTGCGCGCAGCGGCTGGCTGCTGCCCACGCGCTCGAAGGTTCCCTCCTGCAGCACGCGCAGCAGACTGGTCTGTGCTTCTGCCGGCAGATCGCCCACCTCATCAAGAAACACCGTTCCGCCATGGGCCGATTCGAACACGCCGATCTGCCGCTTGTCGGCACCGGTGAACGAGCCACGTTCGTGGCCGAACAGCTCCGACTGCACCAGGTTGGCCGGAATCGCACCGCAGTTCACTGCAATGAAAGGCTTGCCGGCACGCCCCGACAGCGCATGCAGCGCGTGTGCGGCCAGTTCCTTGCCTGTACCGGTTTCACCGGTGACCAGCACCGGCAGCTCCACCGGCGCAAACTTGTGCAGCACCGTGCGCACCGCATGCAACGCGGCGCTTTCGCCAATCAGCGCGTGCGGTCCGTGCCCACCGCAGGTTGCGTCGACAGGCGGATCATCCGCGTCGAACTGCTGGCGCATTGCGCACACCAGGTCCTGCAGGCCGAACGGCAGCGTGAAGCGCGCGCAGCATCGCTGCAGCAACGGCAGCCAAGCCGGTGATGTGGGTCCGGCACCCGGTGGCAGTACCGCCAGCCAGGGTAGATGCTGGTGCTGCTCGATCCACGGCGCCAGCAGCTGCAGCGCGACCGCATCGAGATGGCGCAGATCGAGCACGGCGAGCAATCGATCGCGCCCACGCAGGCCAATCGCCATGGCGGGATCGGGATGGATGCTGCGCACATACCAGCCCGCTGCCGCCAGCGCACTGCGCTCGTTCGCCAACGGCTCGCCAAACCAGAGCACGCAACGTGACGTAGAAGCCTCCGGGACCGCTGCCATGCTTCCCCCAGCATCCGGACACCGTCGGCGGACTGTCAGGCAATCACCGGCGTGCCGCCCCCCGCCGGGACCTCTACGGCCACCGGGATGGCCTTTGTTGGGCGGATCCTAGCGCTTCCCTAAACGGCGGCGCAATGAGCAGTGCGTCAAGAAATTCCTGGCTGAAGCGGCACCGTAGCAGACGGCGACGCCACCTGTAACACCGATGCGACAGTCGCCCGCAGCCCTTGCCCTGCGGCGCCTGGGGCTTCGAAATCCCAACAATTCCGCGACGTGCCTGTAACAGCATGGCAGCAGCCCGGTCAGGTGCTGCGCGGTCACCCTGTTGGCGCGTGGGCACTTCGAAGTTGGCACGGTTGATGCGTGGTTCCGCCGCACCCATCGCGGGAGATCGGCATGGACGGCACCACCCTGATTCGCGGCCTGGCCGCAGCGCTGGCAACAGCCCTGCTGTCGGTTGGCGCCGACGCGTCCGCGTCGGGCGCCCGCCAGGGCGTGAAGGCACAACCGGGCGAAATCGTCCTGTTGCGGGACGTCTCCGCGCGGCCGGCCTATCGCATGGCACCACCGGGCATGGCGCTGATTGCCGACCCGAAGCCGCAGCGCGAGATCGCCACCGCATTGGGTGCCGGCGGCACGACGACCGGCATGGATGAGTTGAGCGATGAGGACTATGCCGGCATGGGGGCCGGGCAGGCAGCGTCCATCGCGGCGCCGGGTGGAACCACCGTTGAACGGGTCACCCAGCAGGCCCTGGGCGGCACGCTTGGCCGCAGTGGCGACGGCATGGTCGGCAGCAACCTGGGGGGCGCCATGAGTGGTCCGCTCGGTGCGGTCGGCAGCAGCACCCGCGGTATCGCCGACACCGTGCGCGGCGCACTGGCCCAGTTCCCCCTGCAGGGCACGGCCCCGGCAGGTGGAAAATGAAGACCCTGCACGGCTTGCTTCTGCTGCTCGCTGCCGCGCCCTGGGCAACCCGGGCCGATGACTACAGCGGCATGCTCGCCTATCTCGACGTGGCCCGGATCGACGGCCACGCACTGGCCGGGGCCAATGGCGCCATCGCCGTGAACCAGGCCGCCGGCGACCTCAATGTGCAGGCCAACCTGCGGGGTATCGCCAAGGGCGATCGCGCCGACGTGGCGATCAATGCGCGGCAACTGCAGCAGGGCAACCGCGTGCTGTCCGCGCCGCTGCAGGCCACTGCATTCATTGGCGGTGACGCACTGGCCGGTGCCAGTGGCATCGCATCCATCAACCAGGCCAGCGGCATCGCCAACACGACGCTCAACGTCGTCAGCGCAACGCTGGCCCGACAGGGCATACGCGAAACCGACGATACGGCCTTGGCCGCCGAGGGTTCCGCGTTGGCAGGGGGGCGGGACGACACCGGTCGCGGCGTCGCGACGGGCACCCGCAGCGCCGGTGTAGCCAGCACCGCACTGCGGGGATTCGACGGGGTCCTGCAACTCAATCAGATCGCGGGCAACGGCAACGATACGGCCAACGTACTGGGCCTGGTCGTGCAGGACCGCCCGTGACAACCACCCAACCGATGCACCACCTGATGAGAGAGAGGGCACCATGAAAGCGACCGTCAAACAGACCATGCTCGCCATGGCGATTGCCACTGCCTCGACCGCCGCTGCGGCCAATGGCTGGGACAACCAGAACGCCAACGCGAACATCAACCACAACCACACCGTCAGCGAAACCCGCAACGACACCCACAACCACACTGACAACGACGTGCGCAACCGCACCGTCAACGTCAATGTGCAGAAGCACAGCAACATCCAGGCCGACGAACGCAAGGAGAAGAACAACCACGGCGTCGACGTGAACCTGGAGAAGGACCTGCGGCTGAGCACCGACATCAATTTCTCCGGCGACCCGAACATCACCGGCGACATCGACCTCGACTCGGCGGCCATTGCCGTGATCGACAACCGCCAGTCGATCAGCAACAACGCCACCAGCAACAGCCTGGTCACCAACAGTGCCTCCATCGGTGACAGCGTGGGTGCCGGCGCATCGGGCAATCTCGGCTTCAACGTGGTCTCCGGCGACAACAATGCCCAGGACAATGCCGCGTCGCTGTCCGCTGCCGATGCGTCCTTCAGCTTCGGCATGGCTGACGCCGAGGTGTTCGTCAAGCAGGCCGGCTTCGGCAACGCGACCATGAACTCCGGCGTCACCAACGCCGCAGGTCTTGGCGGCAACGCTTTCGGCGGCGCGTCCGGCAACATCGGCGTGAACATCGCCTCGGGCAACAACAACGAGCAGAAGAACGCGCTCGCGGCCTCGGTCGCGACCACGGCGGTGGCCCAGTCGAGCATCAGCTCCAACCAGGTCTCCACCGGCAACACGGTCAGCAACGCCGGCTTCGTGCAGTCCTACACCGATGCCGTGCAGGTCGGCATGCATGGCGGCGTCAGCGGTCTGACCCTGGCCTATGGCGCGGGCACCTACCGCGGTACCGGCAACGCCTACCAGATGGCCAACTACTACCTGGATACGTGGAGTGGCGAGCTGCCACACCCTGGTGGCAACAGCACCGGCCACATCGACCTGGACAACCAGATCCAGAACGCCACGATGAACCCCAACCGGCCGGGGGTGGGCGGCCTGGGCTTCGATACGCGTGAGAGTGGCACCAGCCAGTTCGTCGAACTGGGCGTGGCCGACCTGTATGCCAGCCTCAGCGGCACGGTCAGCACCACGCGCTGGGTGAACGTCAACGCCACCAACACCTCGGCATTGTCCGGCAGCGCCTTCTCCGGCGCCTCCGGCAACATCGGCGTGAACGTGGCTGCAGGCACCGGCAACCTGCAGGCCAACAGCCTGGCCCTGGCAGTCGCCCAGCCCAGCACCGGCGGCGGTGGTGGCAGCGGCGAGTAAGCGCAACACCCCGGCCGTCCGCCAATGGCCGGGTTCCCGGGAGCCCCTGTCCCTCCTCCCCCTTGGGACGGGGGCTCCCCCCTGCTGCTGGAGACTGTGATGATCCGTTGCCGTCTTTCGATGTGCCTGCTGGCCTGCCTGTTGCTGCTGGCCACTGTTCCTGCGTGGGCGGGCGACGTGCGCTTCAGTGGCGTACTGCCCAATGGAGCGCTGCTGCAGCAGAAGGTGGAGAGCATGCAGGAGCGGCGCTACCGCAACGTGGTACGCCAGCACACCGACTACAGCTGCGGGGCTGCGGCGCTGGCGACCATCCTTCGCCACGCCTACCACCTGCAGACCGACGAGGCGACGGTGATTGAAGGGATGATGGGGGTTTCCGATCCAGCGCTGGTGGCCGAACGCGGCTTCTCCCTGCTCGACATCAAGCGCTACGTGGAATCGCTGGGCATGCGTGGCCGGGGCTACCGCATCGATGAAACACGACTGCGCACCCTTCGCGTGCCGGGACTGGTGCTGATGGACGTGCGCGGTTTCCGCCATTTCGTGGTGCTCAAGCAGGTGCGCAACGGCATCGTGGAAGTGGCTGACCCGATCCTCGGCAACCGCAGCCTGGCGCTGCCGGAGTTCCTGGCCGCCTGGCCATCGCGCGCGGTCTTCGTGGTGATCGGCAGCGACTTCGATCGCAACACCGCTCTTCTGCAACCCAGCGAACGGCCCAGTGCCCGCGCGCTCTTCGCGCGGCAAGGGCCGATCACCGATGCCGAACTGGTCGACTTCGGCTTCAGCCACGCCGACCTGTTCTGAGGAGGTATGACCATGTTCCGCCAACACGTATGGATGGTTCTGCTGCTGATGGCCCCTGCCCTGCCCCTGCAGGCCGCCGACGGCAGGACCGGGCGTGGCCTCACGGAAATCCCCGATCCGGAGCTGAGCCTGATGCGGGGGCGCTACACCGTGGGCGGCAACAACGTCGCCTGGTTCGGGGTCACCATGGTGTCGCAGTGGCAGGCCAGCAACGGCACGACCCTGCAGGGCGGCCTGACCCTGGGCATGGACTTCCGTGGCGGTGGCGCGCCGAAACTCAGCTTCCAGCCCAGCGTGCATGTCACGGCAGCCGATGCGCCGCTGCCCGATACCCACGGACGCAGCATCGACAGCAGCGGCCTGGCCAACGCCAGCGGCCTGGTGCAAAGCGTGCAGGTGGCCGGCGATGGCAATCTCGCGCGCAACGTCACCACGCTGACGGTTCGCGAGGGTGACGTGCCGGCGGCTCTTTCTGATGGCGCAGGCAATGTCAGTGCGCAGCAGGGCGGCGCCAGCGCGACGGCGGTGCTGGAAGGCAACCAGGCACGCCTGCTGCTGCAGGTGGATGGCCAGGGGCTGGTGCAGCAGTGGATCCGCAATGGCAGCGTCGGCCAGGGCATCGCCCTCGCCGGTGACGGCCAGATCGCCAGCAACCAGTTGCAGCTGGAGCTGGTGCGCAACGCCGTGGGCGGCAACCTGCCATTGAGCCAGAACGTGGCCCAGGCGATTGCGTTGAACCGCGGCATGGGGCCGGGCCAGTAGCAAGGCCTGGCATTGGGGGAAACGCTCCACAACGCAGGACACGATCATGCACACCCTGATGAGGATCACCCCGTTGGCGCTGGCGGCGCTGGCGGGCACCGCCCTTGCCGCACCGACGACGCCGGATGATGGCGCCGACGTGCAGGCCCTGGCCAACCAGCTGGAACAGCTGAAGGCCAACTACGCACAGGAAGTGCGGCGGTTGCGCGAGCTGGACATGCAGGTGCAGGCCATGCAGGCGCGCCTGGGCGGGCGGGTTGGCCCAGCCTCGACCCCACCGGCCGCGCCATTGGCGCAGGCAGCGGCCGCCGCGGTTCCACCGAGCAGCGAGGGTTACGCCAGTACCGCCGCAGAAGCACAACAGGCCAGGCAGGAGTCGCGGCGCAGCGTGGACGATGTGAAGCAGCAGCAATCTGCCCTGTTCTCGCGCCGCTTCACCATCGAGAACAGCCTCACCTACGCACGCTACGACCGCAAGCAGCTCACCCTCAACGGCTTCCTCGCGTTGGACGCGATCTTCCTCGGCAATATCGCCATCGAGAACGTGGAGTCCGACTCACTGACCTACAACGTGGCGGCCCGCTGGGGCGTCAGCCCGAACCTGACGCTCAACCTGGATGTGCCCTACCTGGCGCGGCGCACCGTGTACCAGAAAGGCGGCGCCGGCGGTGCAGCAGCCGCCATCGCGCAGGAGCAGACCAACGGCAACGGCCTGGGCGACATTGGCCTGAGCGCGAACTACCGGCTGTTCGGCGAACGCGGCTGGCGCCCGGAGACCGTGCTCACGGCCGGCGTCACCGCCCCCACCGGGCGCGCACCCTACGGCCTGGACTGGAAGGTGATCGAGCGCGATGACGATGACTACATCCGCTTCGCCGTGCCGCGCGAGCAGCCCACCGGCAACGGCGTATGGCAGGCCAACCTCGGTCTGTCGATGGTGAAGACCGCCGACCCGGCCATCCTGTTCGCCAATATCGGCTATGTGCACTCCATCCCGCGCGGATTCAACGACATCGACAGCAATCCGGACACGGTCAATCCGGGCGACGTGAAGCTGGGTGGCTCGGTGTACTTCGGCGCAGGCGTGGCCTTTGCGTTCAACGAGCGGACCAGCCTGAGCCTGTCCTTCAGTGACCGCATCAGCGCCCGCGCCTCCACCCGCTTCGAGGGCGGCAAGTGGATGAAGGTGATCGGCAGTGATGCCAATGCGGCGTCCCTGAACCTGGGCGTGACTTATGCGTTGAACCAGCACACCACGCTGGTGACGCTGCTGGGCATCGGGCTGACCCCGGATGCGCCGGACTTCACGTTGGCGTTCAAGATTCCGTACATGTTGTAAGGGCGCACTTGAAGTGTCACGGACCTGTGGGCAGGCATATCTGCGCATGTTCCACGTGGGTACAGCCGCATCGAGGTGGAGCTGCGAGCAAAGGTATGTACTTATGCCCGTGCTGCTTCTGGCATCTGCTGCAATAGGAGCGCCAATTGGTCTGTGTCACGATCCAGCCAGCCAATTGAGCTTCTGACGATGATTGGGAGGATGGATTGCCGGGATACGCACCATTGAATGTTGAAAATACCATTCGACCTGGGCCGACCCCTGCTGGCGTGCTGTTCGCAGTAACCTCACCGCCGTGGTGAGGAGCTACCATTCCGGTGAGATCCTGCTTGGCAGATGACGGAATGGATGGATAGTCAGCGTCACCGGTCAGCAGAACGCGCGCATGATCGGATTCCACTCTTAGCGCCAGGGAAGTGTTGTTCTTCAGATATGCAGGCGTGTTGGGCGTATTCGGGCCCGGATCGCATCGATGGATCACCACAGAGCCAACACTGATATCCGGCCAATTACTGTTCCAGATGTGAAGCGCGCTCGCCCCTCCAGCCAGTTTCCTGCTTTTGAGAGACAAAAGAAGGTGGAGGTGACTTGCACCCAGGGCCACCGTCGATGGCGGCAAGCGGACAACCCATGGCCTTTCCCGAGCCGTACGACGGTATACAGGATTCACTATCCAGGCACCCTTGCTCTTGTCCCAGCGAGCCACACCAGACTTGAATGCGAAGTGCCAATGATCCTGATCCAAATGAGACAGGACCACTGGCTCGTTGGATTTCCACGACTTGCTGAAGACCAGAGGATTGAAGTTATCCAATGCTGGAGAGCTGAAGCCTTTTATGTATATGGGCCGGCCAAAATCAAAGAAAAGACGAGGATGTTCGTATTGATCCACAAGGGCATTGAAGTTGGCCTGCCCGACGTCGTAGACCGCAACGCCATGCAGCGACACATCGACGCTACGAAGCGCTGCCTCGACCTGCGACGTCTCGGCAGCCTCACTCAGAAAGGAGCGCAGGTTATTGCTCGAGGTCGCCGCGCGTCCTGTCTCGTCCTTCTGCACGGACATGTAGAGTCTTTCAGGCCTACTTCCCTCACCAGAGCCATCACCAATTGGAAGTGTCCGCACAGAGATGGCGCCGGCGAAGTTGCGGTTGGAAAGAGTGATTAGGCACCAAGCGTCTTCGCCACGCGCATACTCTTCATCGCTCAGCTCGTAGTCTTCAACCTCACGCGCGTCGACGCTCAGCAGAAGAAAGTCGACGTTATCCGGCGCCTCGTCCATCGTGGCAAATGACTCGGCCGATGCGACGGGCATCGCATCAATCAGAACCGGAGCGTCAAGGTTCCAGCGCCCATTTTCCAGAATGTCAGTCGGCTCGAAGAGTGCGTAGTACTGTGCACTGCGTTCCTCGGATTTGTAGCGCGGCATGCTCTGCACCCTCCTTGGCCAGGCCCGACACAGCGTCGGCTGGGACGTCATTGCCCCTCCTCCGATTAGGCCCGGAGTCGGCGGCGGAATCAACGTCCGGACTATTACCGGGGCCCCGTGGCGCCCATTCACCTGCCGGCACCACAGCCGCCCCCGGCCACTGCTATATTCAGCCAAGCTCGGCAGGCATGGTGCCTGCCCTCGAATCACAGGGAGTTGGACATGGGTCTGGTACAGGCGGTGAAGGGTGCGGTTGGCGGTGTGCTGGCCGACCAGTGGAAGGACTTCTACACCGTGCCGGCGGGCCTGCCGTCCACGGCCGCCCTGTTCGCGGCGGTGCCGCAGGGCACCAATGCCGGCCGCGGCTCCAACACCAGCGGCTCGTCCAACATCATCACCAACGGCTCGAAAATCATCGTGCCCGAAGGTTACGGCCTGCTGCTGTTCCAGGACGGCGCGATCACCGCATTCGTCGCCGAACCGGGTGGCTACGAATGGCGTTCGGACGACCTGAACTCGCAGTCGATCTTCGCCGGCGACGGCCTGGTCAGCACCTTCATCAAGCAGAGCTGGGAACGCTTCAAGTTCGGCGGCCAGCCGGGCGCGCAGCAGGCGGCCTACTTCGTCTCGCTGAAGGAACTGCCGGACAACCGCTTCGGCACCCAGTCGGAAATCTACTGGGACGACGGTTTCCTCAATACCCAGGTCGGTGCGATCACCCGCGGCTCGTACACGCTGAAGATCGTCGACCCGATCCTGTTCGTGAAGAACTTCGTACCGGCCAGCTACCTGCGGCCGGGCCAGGTGTTCGACTTCACCGATCTGGACAACGCCGCTGCCAGCCAGCTGTTCAATGAAGTGGTCGGTTCGCTGGCTCCGGCCTTCAGCCTGTATACCAACGATCCGGGCAAGGGCAACCGCATCACCAAGCTGCAGCAGGACTCGCTGGGCTTCGCGCAGAGCCTGTCGGCCGCCGTCGAGCAGGGTTACCAGTGGAAGTCCGACCGCGGCCTGGCCATCGTCAAGACCGCCATCGTCTCGATCGAGTACGACGCCAACACCCGCGAACTGCTGAAGACCGTGCAGCGCGCCGATGCGCTGTCCGGTTCGCGCGGCAATTCCAACCTGCAGGCCAGCGTCGCCCAGGGCATCCAGTCGGCCGGCGAGAACGGCGGTGCGGCGGGCCTGGTCGGTGTCGGCATGGCCTCGGGCATGTTCGGTGTCGGCGGCATGCAGCAGCCGGCCACCCCGGCTGCCGACGATCCGGTCGCCAAGCTGAAGAAGGCCAAGGAAATGCTGGACCTGGGCTTGATCACCCAGAGCGATTACGACGCGCTCAAGGCCAAGGCACTGGGCCTGTAACAGCAGGACGCACAACCGACATGTCCGATCCCCGAAACGGCCCACCGCCGCTGCCCGGATCCGCGCCCGCGACGCCGCCGCCCCTGCCGGCGGCGTCGTTGGATGGGCCCGGTTCGCCGCAGGACGTCCCTCCCCTGCCCGGCAGCTTCCCGCTGGACACCTCGAAGCTGCCGCAGGCGATCCGCGATGAAGTGGAAGCGCCCGATCCCGTGGCCATCGATACCTCGGCCAGCGAGCTGAAGGACGGCCTCAACCGCTGCCCGAAGTGCGGCGCCACCGACATCCGGCCCAAGGCCGGCACCGACATCCTCGTCTGCCTGTACTGCCGTCACGAATGGCATGGCGCGCGGGTCGAGGAGGAATTCGGACTGGGCGAGGCCATCGACCAGCTGCGCGGCACCGTCATCGCGTCCGGCGCACGCGACATCGATGCCGACACCTCGGCGTTGATGACGTTCAAGTGCACCGGCTGCGGCGCCGAAGTCACGGTCAATACCGAAAGCACGATGACGGCGCGCTGCCACTGGTGCCGCCACGTGTTCGGCGTCAACGAACAGATCAGCAATGGCGCGGTGCCTGATGCGGTGCTGCCCTTCCATATCAAGAAGGACGACGCGGTCGCGCGCATCCGCCAGTTCGTCGACAAGCGCCGCATGTTCGCGCTGAAGGCCTTCAAGGACCAGTTCACCCCGGAAAACGTGGTGGGCGTGTTCCTGCCCTACATGATCGTCGACAGCAATGTAAGCGCGGCCGTGGCCGGCAAGGGCGAGATCAAGACGCGCGAGTACACGGTGGGCAGCGAGAAGAACAAGCGCACCCTCTACGACGCCGATGTCTACCAGGTGGAGCGCCAGGTCGATTTCACCGTTGATGACCTGCCGCTGGAATCCTCGGCCGAGCGCGGCAATCTGGACACCCGCGCCAACACCAACAACATCATCAACACCATCCTGCCGTTCGATACCAAGAACGCGGTGAAGTGGAACGCCTCGTACCTGGCCGGCTTTACTTCTGAGAAGCGTAACCTGGATGTGGAAAAGCTGCGGCCGCGGCTGGAAGACCAGCTGCTGTCGATTGCCCGCGCACAGGTGGAAGGTTCGGTGAAGCGCTACAACCGTGGCGTGCGCTGGGAGCAGGAACAGCTGGAGGTGCATGGCACCCGCTGGGTGTCGATGTACCTGCCGGTGTGGTTGTACTCGTACCACCAGCCCGGAAAGAACGGCGGCATGCTGCACTACATCGCGGTGAACGGCCGTACCGGCGAAACCATGGGCAGCGTGCCCGTGCAGCAATGGAAGATGCTGCTCGCGGCACTGGCCACCGGCACCGTCATTGAAGCCCTCGCAATTGCCTTCCTGGTGGCATCGACATGAGCGACGACAGTGGCCTCTGGCTGTTGGCGGCAGGTCCAGCCGGCGCAACCGCGCTGTACTGGGCGCTGTACCGCTATTACCGCAACACCGACAAATCACATTCCTTCGAGCACGAGACCGAAATCGAGGCGCAGCCCGTGACCGGTTCGGACCAGCAGGTGGGCCGGGTCACCGGCACCGAGGAAAAGCGCATCCGCGGTGACAACGTGTATGAGTACCGGAAACGGGTGGTGAGGGTGAAACCCGACCCGTAGCGCCAGGCCATGCCTGGCTGCTGGAAGTGCCCGGCCGCTGGCCGGCATTCCTTCGGTTTCTGGGCGCCAAGTGGGAGCCGGCCAGCGGCCGGCACTACCCTTCGCTGGGCTGCCCCAGCGCACACCCTCACACCGTCTCCCACCCCACCGGTTCGATACTCGCGCGATCCCCCCTTCCGAGGATCCTGCGATGGCTGCCGTGCTCGCCCGTACCTTCCTGTCCGCGTTGTGCTGCCTGGCCCTGCCCGCCCTGGCCCAGGACGCCTCGTTCGGCTTCGGCGAACAGACCACCCACACCGACCAGACCACGCAATCCAGCAGCACCCAGACCCAGAGCAGTGGCGCGGTGACCACCCAGACCACCACCAGCGGCAGCTCGCAGTCCGAGTCACGCAGCGAAAGCAAGGAGATCGACGTGGGTTTCGGTTTCCACGACGACAACGACGACTGGGGCCACGACCGCCACCGTGGCGGCCGCGATGTGCGCGACAGCGATCTGTTCGGCAGCTGGACGCTGGGCCAGGAGAACGGCAACACCTGCTCCATCGAGCTGAAGAACATCGAGTGGTTCGGCGGCTACAGTGCCTACGTGCCCGCCGGCTGCCCGGATGGCTTCTTCTCGGCCAACCGTTGGGTACTGTCGGGCAATCAGCTGCTGCTCACCGACACCAGCAACACCGTGTTCGGGCGCTTCCGCGCGTCAGGCGGTGGGCGCTGGACGGGCTACCGTGAATCGGATGGGGCGCGTTTGTACCTCAATCCCAAGGGGCGCTGATCGCACCGTGCACACAGTAGGCACGCGCTGATCAGGAAGATCAGGAATCCGCCTCACCCCGCCGCCGAAATGTCCGCTCCCACCGGTTCCCGTCTGGTCATCTACGCCGCCCTCGCGGGCAACCTGGCCATCGCCATCGCCAAGTTCATTGCTGCCGGCAGCTCCGGCAGCTCGGCCATGCTCAGTGAGGGCGTGCATTCGCTGGTCGACACATTGAATGAACTCCTGCTGCTGTACGGCCTGCGCCGCGCCGGCAAGGCGCCAGACCCCGTGCATCCGTTCGGCTACGGCCGCGAGCTGTACTTCTGGAGCTTCATCGTCGCCCTGCTGGTGTTCGCCGCCGGCGCCGGTGTTTCGGCCTACGAGGGCATCCAGCACATCCGCCGGCCGGAGCCGGCCACCAACCACGCGTTGAGCTACAGCGTGCTGGGCATCTCCATCCTGTTCGAGGGGGCTTCATGGTGGGTCGCGCTACGGGAGTTCCGGCGTACCAAGGGCAAACTGGGCTACTTCGAAGCCTTCCGTCGCAGCAAGGACCCGTCCACCTTCACAGTGCTGCTGGAGGATAGCGCGGCCCTGCTGGGCCTGGGTTTCGCACTGATCGGGCTCGTGGCCGCCCAGGTCCTGGACATGCCGGTGCTTGATGGTGTGGCGTCGCTGTGCATCGCCGGCGTGCTTGCCGCCACCGCCTTTCTTCTCGCACGCGAAACCAAGGGACTGCTGGTGGGTGAGCCGGCCCACCCGGCCGTGGCCGAGCGGATCATGGCCGTGGCGGAAACCGATCCGGACCTGCGCCGCGCAAATGGCGTGACCACCATGCAGATGGGCCCCGAACAGGTCGTGGCCATGCTCAGCGCCGAGTTCGAGGATGACCGGAAGACACCGCAGATCGAGGCGTGCATCACCCGCATCGAATCAGCCGTGAAGCGCGAGTATCCGGAACTGGTGGCACTGTTCATCAAGCCGCAGACACCCGAGGTCTATGCCTCCCGCCGCGCGGCACTGGCCGTTCCGCCTGCGCAGGAATGACACTGCGTCTGCGCCCGTTTCACCTGTCTGGTGCCACAGTGCCATCACCGTTTTCCCGAGCCTGCCTCTACCGTGCCGGATTGGTTGCCCGCCTCTCTTCAGATCCTCCCGCGCAGCTTCTACCGGCGCCCGCCCGTTGAAGTTGCGCCCGAGCTGCTCAACAAACTTCTGGTCCGTGACGATGGCCGAACGGGTCGCATCGTTGAAGTCGAAGCCTACGCGGGCAGTGTCGATCCGGCCGCACACTCCTATCGCGGGCAGACCCCGCGCACGGCCAGCATGTTCGGCGAGGCCGGCCACCTGTATGTCTACTTCACTTACGGCATGCACTGGGGCAGCAACGTTGTCTGCGGCGAAGTGGGTGAAGGCGTGGCGGTGCTGCTGCGGGCCATCGAGCCGCTGCTGGGCCTGGAGCGCATGCGCGAACTGCGTCCCGCCGCGCGCCGCGACCACGATCTGGCCAGCGGGCCCGGCAAGCTCTCGCAGGCCTTCGGGCTGGACCGCAGCTTCGACGGCGCTGATCTGGTGACCGGCAACCACGGCATTGTCATCGCCAGCGATGGCCTGCCGCCGCCGGAGGATCCAGTGGTCGGGCCCCGCATCGGCATCACCCGCGCTGTTGATTTCCCCTGGCGTTGGCACATCCGTGATCACCGTCACGTATCGATCCAGCCACGTCGCGCTTCCGCCCCAGCGAGGAAACGATGATGACCCCGCTCGACAAGCCACTGCGCCGCGAACTGCACATCGACGGCCAACCCTACACTCTCACCGTGGCGCCTGAGGGCCTCAAGCTGGTTGAGAAGGGGCGACGCAAGGGCATCACACTGCGCTGGCAGGACCTGGTATCCGGAGACGCTGCACTGGCCACCGCCTTGCAGGCATCGCTCCAACAGCACTGAGCCGGCGCGCCCACCTCACATCGGCATCACCCCGCCGTGGCGATACATAACGGCGCGCACACTAGCGTAGCGCCAGCCAGCCGCCGCAACCGCCCTCGCCACCCAGCCCTGAAAAGCGCCATGGACGAAGCCGAACGACTGCTCGAAATCGAACGACTGCACCTGTTGGATACGCCACCGGAGCCGGTGTTCGATGCCATCGTCGCCGCGGCCCGCGCCGCGACCGGCCTTACCATGGGCCTGATCACCGTGGTGGCCGAAGACCGCCAATGGTTCAAGGCCAACATCGGCCTGGAGGGCGTCAGCGAGACCGCCCGCGAGATTTCCTTCTGCACCCATGCCATACGCCAGGACGAGCTGTTCGAGATTCCCGATGCGCGCCAGGACCCACGCTTTTCCACCAATCCGCTGGTCACCGGTGGGCCGCGCATCCGCCACTACGCCGGCATTCCCCTGGGGTCGACGCACGGCGCACGCATCGGCACGCTGTGCCTGCTCGACCCGATGCCCGGTGTGCTGTCACCCTCCCAGCGTGAACTGATGGTGCATCTGGCTCGGGTCACTACCCAGGTGCTGGAACAGCGCAGCACCCTCATGGCGCAGGTTGGCCAGGCCAAGGCGCTGCATCGCGAGCTGAAACGCAGTGAGGACTTCCTGGAGCGTACCAACCGTGCCGCACGGGTAGGCGGCTGGGAGATGGACCTGCTGACCAACGAGGTGCGCTGGACACGGGAAACCAAGCAGTTGCATGGCGTACGCAGCAACTTCACGCCCACGTTGGAGACCGCACTCTCGTTCTATCGCGAGGACAGCCGCAATATCATCCAGGCGGCGGTACAGCGCTGCATCGACGAGGGGACATCCTGGGAAGTACAGCTGCCGATGACCACGGCCGACGGGCGCGCGATCTGGACCCGGGTGGTCGGCAGCCGGCAACAGGTCGACGGCCATCCGCGCCTGGTCGGGGCGATCCAGGACATCACGGACGAACGAGCCGCGCTCGACGCGCTGGAAGCGAGCGAAACCCGCTACCGTCGGCTGTTCCACTACAGCCTGGGCCTGATCTGCACCCACACGCTGGACGGCACATTGACCTCGGTGAATCCGGCGGCGGTGCAGTCGCTGGGCTTCGAGGAAAGCCAGATGATCGGGCGCAGCCTGTGTGACTTGATGCCGCCGGAAAAACGCGAAGGTTTCAGGGCCTACCTCGCCCGGATCCAGGCAAACCACACCGACGCTGGCGTGATCGAGCTGATTGCCGCCGATGGTACGCGCCACTACTGGGCGTACCACAACGTGCTCGACAACGAAGCCAGCCCGCCCTACGTGCTGGGGCATGCACAGGACGTCACCGCGCTGAGGATGCAGGAGCAGCAGCTGCGCGACATGTCCTTCAAGGATCCGCTCACGCAGTGCTACAACCGGCGTTACCTGCACCGGCTGGATGAACTGATTGACGAGCGCTGGGCCTGCGTGATGTTCGATCTGGACCATTTCAAGCACATCAACGACACCCAGGGCCACCGCCGTGGCGATGCCGTGCTGGTCGAGTTCGCCACCTTCCTGCGCTCGCCGCTGGGCAAGGACGAGACCGTGGTACGGCTGGGTGGCGACGAGTTCATGGTAGTGCTGGTCGCGCCAGCGAATGGCCGCCTGAGCGAACTCGAGCACTGGTACCAGGACCACGCCGCGCTTTCGCCCAGCGCGTTCTCGATGGGTGCGGCCATCAACACGGCCGGTGAGCCCGTGGCCGACACCATCCAGAAGGCGGACAGCCGCCTGTACCGAACCCGCGCGCGCGTGCGTCGGGAGCGACGCGCGCAGAAGGATTAGGACCGCCCGCGGATCGCCACCGCGCGCTGCTCACGCAAGTCGCCTCGATGCACCGGACCGTCGGTCGAGCAGGCCATCAAGCATCAGCAATCGTGGAGAGCGCTTCAGCAGCCGGTCCAGGAAGATGCCGATGCCGGCGCCCCCAACGCTGTACTCATTGCAGACCCGGTGATGTGCCGGGCCCGCGAACGCCACCCCGACGGGCATGGGAACTGCGTGCTGTGCGATCGCCTCGGCGTGATGGAAGGCCGCATTCGCGTAACGCTCATCCCCCAAGACGCAAGCCAGGTCCAGCATGTACTCACCGAATCCGGCATTGCCGCTCTCCTGCCACAACTTGTTGGTCACCCTTGATCGGACCGAATACGCACACTCCAGGGCAATCTCGCGGAAACGCACCTCACCCGTTGCAGCAAAGTGCCGAAGGCAGGCGGTACCGATGCCCGCTGCGCCAAAGCGTGTGTGCGGTGAGTTGCTCGCATTGGCGGGCGCATCCGCCAGATTCTTCCAGAACAGCCGTCCGGCCACACGAATGCCATGGGAAATATCGTAATCCAGCGCCTGCGACGCCGCCTCCAGGAATCGGGCATCGCCGCTGGCCACGCCAAGGTAGCTAAGGAACAGTGCAATCCCGGATTGACCATCACCCAACCCAAGGAAGACCTTGCCCTGCGATGACCAGAATCGACCTTGCGGGGTACGCCGGGAGCTTTCCAGCAGGCCTTCGCCGATGCTGATCGCCGATGACAGGTAAGCGCCATCACCGGTGGCCTGCCAGAAGTGCAGGTCCATCAGGCCCTGTCCGGCCGCACCAAAGTACAGGCTAGGAGTTGCCATTGCGTCGCCCGACTGCGCGACGCCCGCGCGCACCCGCATCGCCGCTTCCCGTCTCCCGGCCTGCAACAGCAGCAGGCTGACCCCGGCTAGTCCGGAGTACAACCCTGGCGGGCACCGCTCACTGACCGCCCTGTCCTGGATCCAGTCAAGAATCGCCGGGTCGAGGTGCCCCTCATGCCGTAGCAGGAACCATGCAGTTCCCGTCGCGCCAAACTGAAGCGAAACCGGATTGGTGAAGAACAGCTGCGGTCCGGCTGGCCAGAGACGATCATCACGCCCGGTGTCGACAACGGAGTGCAGATAGGCCGCGAGCCCTGAAAGGATGTCTTGGAGCGCCCGGCACCCGGAGGGAGCCGGCATCGGCGCGGTCAGCAGCTCCTGGCGGGACGGAAACATCACCCGCCGTGGCGATGGCACTTCAATGTTCCCCAGCGCTTTCAACGCCTTGGCGATGTCCCAGCGCCTGCCTGCATCCTGATCGGTCAACCCGACCACGATATCCCGCAGCGCCTCGGGCAGGCCCAGATCTGCCAGAACCTGAGGTAACTTTCCGTCGACGATCTGCCCACGGGCCAGGTCGAGACCGGAGGCACAGAAGGTGAGCATATCCAGGATCAGCACACCCAGCGCATAGTGATCCTCTTGCACGGTCGGTCGCCGCGACGCACGCTGTTCCGCCGATGCATATCCGGGTGTCCACCCCTTCACCCAGCGGTCGTCAACACCGATTTCATGCGCAAATTCGAGATCGATGAACTTCACCTGCCCGGCGGCGGTGAACATTACGTTACTACGTGTCAGGTCGCGAAGTACGACACCACGTGAATGCACGACGGAGAGCGCCTCTGCAATGCTGACAATCTTCTCCCGGATGCGCCTGAAGCCATCGGCGGCCGTCTGCAGCTCCTCCGAGAAGTAGAAGTCCATTGCGCTGTCCCAGAGTGTCGAAGCCTCCAGCTGTTCCTCGACAAGAAACCAATTGTTCCACTCCTTGAACAGCGCCACGAACTCGGGTACCAAGCCAGTGCCCGACAGCTTCTGCAGAATCCTGGCCTCACGCTGGATACCGCCCACGAGCACATGCGGAGCAAGCGCCTGCATTGAGCCGGCGAAGCCGCGCACCTCGCGGATCACGATTCGCTGGCCTGTATCCATATCCACGCCGTGGTAGACGCCGCCTGTACCATTGAATTTGAGCGCGCCCAGGACCCTGTAGCGCTGGTTGAGCAGTATCTCCGCCGGCTGCGGATCGACCGCAGGACGCTCCAACGGAACCACCGGGTCCGTGCAGCCTGGAGGGAGCCGGAAGTGGGCACCTCGCACGTCGTCGTGCCAAGAGCCGTCCTCCAGCCGGAATCCCTGCTCCCTGTTGCCATAGATGTCGGGTCGGAAGCCCTCCGAGTGGGCACCGTAGCGATAGTAGACAACACTGCTCCCCTTGTACGGGCGATCAGTAAGAATGTGTGGTCCACCGAGGTGCTGCGTACGTACGTGCAGCCGTTCCAGCAGGCTGAGAAACTGGGCCTCGCCTGCCGGATAGAGCGTGATGAACTTTCCAAGCTGGAACCGTGACCATCCCTTTCCCAGCGACATTGCCAGCATGCGCGGATCGGAGCAGAACTTGAACATGGCACCCGCGGCCGCGATCTCTTCGCACGCTACCGCGATGGTCTCTTCGGCGTTCTCCGGGATGCTCGATATGTGGATCTTCCAGCCGTGGGAGCGGCTCTTCCATCCCGGCGGCCGGCAGTGTGTCCAGAACCCACGTGGCTGCAACTGCCAGTCGGCAGGGAGCAGGTTACGAGCAACGGAAGAATACTCATCCGTCGGCCTATAGCGTTCGATGTTCTCGAAATGAACATCATCTAACAACGTATACATCCGTGCCGTCGTGTCGACCATGAACAACTCCCTGTCATCCCGGCCCAAGCTGGGTTGATCCGGAAACATGCGGCTGGCCAGGTACAAATGCGCCGCCAACGCGATGCCGGCGGCGCACGTTAGATCAGCTGCCCGATGCCGTCAAAAAGCGCTCGCCGGCAACAGGACGCGGGATCGATCAGGCTTGATCCATGCCATCTTCGATGCCTGCATCCGAACTGATCAGAGACAGGCAGGCAGTGCAGGTTTCAGAGACATCGAGGCATTCGATTTCAAGGGCCTGCAGGGCAAGTACATTGTTCATTCGTCACTTCCTTATTTAATGGAGATGAACACTGCTGAATACGGTGCAGCAGATCAGCATTTTTTCTCAATATAGCTGCACCGCGCGCCACTTATAATCTCAGCGGGTTTTCGATGTCAAATCGCATTATCAAATTCCGTTTTATCCATCACAGTATGGACCACCCTGCTTTGATTACTCCATTGCAGATGCCGGATCCGGGCCCTGCCGCGCGTTGATCAAGCCCGCACCGCCACCCAAGCCGGCGCGTGGTCGCTGGCCTTTTCCTGCAGCCGCACCCAACGGTCGACGCCCGCATCCTTCAGTCGCTCCGCCAATACGGGATTCAACAGCAGATGATCGATGCGCAGCCCACGGTCGCGCTCGGCGTGCTGGCGGAAATAGTCCCAGAAGGTGTAGATCGTGGCGTCGCCGTGCACCTTCCGCAGCGCATCGGTCCAGCCCTGCGCGAGCAGCCGCTCGAAGGCATCGCGAACCTCGGGCTGGAACAGCGCATCGCGCCGCCAGGCCTTGGGATCATAGACATCGGCGTCTGTGGGAATCACGTTGAAATCGCCCAGCAGCAGCGCCGGGTGCGGCAGCTCGACCAGGCTGCGTGCATGCCGGATCAGGCGTTCCATCCAGCGCAGCTTGTAGTCGAACTTGGGCCCGGGCTGCGGGTTGCCGTTGGGCAGGTAGAGGGCACCCACGATGACGCCGTGCACCGCCGCCTCCAGGTAGCGACTCTGCGTATCCTTGGGTTCGCCCGGCAATCGGCGGCGGCTCTCGACCGGCATGGTCCCCCGGGCCAGCAGCGCCACGCCGTTCCAGCGCGCCTCACCCTGCCAGAGCGCACCGTAGCCGGCCTCTTCCAATGCCGCAGCGGGAAACGCGGCGTCGGTGACCTTCAGCTCCTGCAGGGCAACCACGTCCGGCGATTCCCTGTGCAGCCAGTCCAGCAGCTGCGGCAGGCGCGTGCCGATGCCGTTGACGTTGAACGTCGCAATACGAAGCGTTTTGCGGCGGGGCATGAAGAAAGGTTCCTCGGCGCAGCGGGACGAGCATTCACTCTGCGCGCCCGGGCATGCACGGGCCGTGGATGCCACGTCATGATGCGGTGCCATTCGGTTCACGAACCGCTGCCCCGGCGCGCAGCAGGCTGGTCACCCGTGAACAGTGCCGGAGAAGCCCCATGGCGGTGCGTCCGCTGCGCGCGATCTACCAGGTCGACCCGTATCTGTTCCGCGACAGCCAAGGCCGCGGCTGGGGCACCCTGGATGGCATCACCGAAAAGCTGGACTACCTGCAGTGGCTCGGCATCAGCCATGTGTGGCTGCTGCCGTTCTACTGCAACGCCGGCCGTGATGGCGGCTACGATGTCACCGATCACTACCGCATCGATCCACGCCTGGGCGACGAGACCGCCTTCCAGCGCCTGGTCGATGCGGCCGACGCGCGCGGCATCGGCATCATCGTCGAACTGGTGATGCAGCACACCGCCAGCGCGCACCCGTGGTTCGTCGCCGCACAGCAGGGCGACCCGGCCTGGCGCCGCTGGTACCTGTGGAGCGACCACATGCCTGACGACGGCCTGCAGCCGATGTTCCCGCCGATCGAGGCCTCTGTCTGGACATGGGATGCCACGGCCGGCGCGTTCAACCGGCACATGTTCTACCGGCACGAGCCAGACCTCGACCTGGCCCATGCGCCGGTACGCGAGGAACTGCTGCGGGCAATGACGTTCTGGCTGCAGCGCGGCGTGGCCGGCTTCCGCGTGGACGCCGTTCCGTACATGGTCGAGCGCGCCCGCCACGCCGACCCGCGCGACGGTGGGCTGTGGCTGCTGGAGGCGATGCGCGCCACGGCAGACGCGCAGCAACCAGGGCTGCCACTGATCGGCGAAGCGGATGTCCGCGCGTCCCACTACGGTGACTTCCTGTGCCACGGGCGGCGGCTTTCGCACCTGCTGGATTTCCACCTCAACAATCATTTCTTCCTCGCACTGGCACGTGGCGATGCCAGCGAAGTGGCGCGGGTCATGGCCGAGTACGGCCCGCACGCGCCGCCGGACACACGCATTGCCTGGCTGCGCAACAATGATGAACTGGACCTTGAGCAGTTGGAGCCGGATGAGCGCGAAGCGGTGATGGAACGCTTCGCCCCTGAGCGTGGCATGCGCATCTATGGCCGTGGCATCCGCCGCCGGCTGGCACCGATGCTGGAGGGCGACATCGCATGGCAGGCCATGGCCTGGGCGGCGCTGCTGTCGCTGGGCCAGGTGCCGGTGATCCGCTATGGCGAAGAGATCGGTCTCGGTGATTGTCTGGAGCTGCCCGAACGCAATGCCGTGCGCATGCCGATGCACTGGCATAACGGCCCAGGGGCTGGGTTCACCGACGAACCGCGGCATGCCTGGCGCGCGCCACCGGCAGACGGCCCCTACGGTTACCGCACGGTGAACGTCGAGGCGCAACGCGCGACGCCAGGTTCACTGCTGCTGCGGGTGCGCGAGCTGCTGCAGCAGCGCAATGCACATCCCGTGCTGCAGCAGGGTCCTCACACGCTCGACCCGCCCTCACCTGCGCTGCTGATGCTCCGCTACGGTGAGGCACCCCATCAGGCACTGGCACTGATCAACTTCGGCGACGAGCCGGTCGAGGTGGACGTACCCCTGCGCGGTCCGCTGAACACGCTGGTGGGCCACGGCGCCAAGCTGCAGGGTCGCCGCTGTTACCTGCAGGGCCACGGCTATACGTGGCTGGCTGCCGAAGGTGCCTGAGTGCGCAGCGCGGGCAGCACGTGTTCGGCGAAGTCATCGATGAAGCGTTCCTGCTCGCGGTTCACGTTGTGCAGGTAGATGCGATCGAACCCCAGTCCCTGCAGCTCCTGCAGCCAGGCCCGATGCTGGCCCAGGTCTGCCGAGACATGCACGTGCTGGCGCACCACCTCGGCACTGACCGATCGGGCCTGTGCTTCGAACTGTTCGGGCTGGTCCAGGCCTTCGGCCAGTTCCGGCGGCAGCACGTTGGCGCTCCACTGCTCCATCGCACCTTCCAGCGCCGCCTGTTCGGCACGCGCGTAGGAGAGCTTGGCCTGCAGGTACATCGGCTTACCCCTGCCACCGCCGTCCTCGAACGCCGCAACCACACGCCGCAACTGCGCCAGCGGTTGGCTGATGGTGATCAGGCCATCGGCCCAGCGCCCCATCCAGCGTGCGGTTTCCTCGGTGACGGCCGCCCCCAGCAGCGGCAGGGGAAGCGCCGGTCGGCTGTACAGGCGTGCCTTGCGCACCTGGAAGCCACCGTCGTGGTCGACCTGCTCGCCACCCCACAGCCGCCGCATCACCTCGGCCGCATCGCGCAGTGCCTTCTGCCGCTCCCGCTTGGCTGGCCACGGCTGGCCGGTGATGCGCTCGTTCAGGGCCTCGCCGGTACCCAGCGCCAGCCAGATCCGGCCCGGCGCCAACTGCTCCAGAGTCGCCGCTGCCTGCGCCACCAATGCCGGGTGCTGGCGCAGCATCGGGCAGGTCACCATGCCCAGGGTCAGCGCGCTCTGCACCGCCAGCGCGCCGGCCCACACCCAGCTGTGGCCGGACTGCCCTTGCGCAGTCGTCCATGGGTGGAAATGGTCCGAGCACATCACGGCCTCGAATCCCGCCTGTTCGGCGCGCAGCGCCAGACCCAGCAAGGTGGCGGGCGGGAACTGCTCATGCGATGCGTGGTAGCCGATGGTCATCACGGATTCCGTGCGGGGACTGGACACGATGGCAACACCCCTCCAGCTAAAACGGCGTCATGGAAACGAACGCTTCCTGCATCGGGCATCGACGCTGGGCTATCGCCGAGGGCTACATTCCAGCCTGGAGCAACGGCCCGTCACCGGAGATGCAGAGTCACGAAACCTGCTGCGTACTCAATGCCGGCGACGAGCCCGCGCATGTCACGCTGACCCTCTACTTCGAAGACCGTGATCCGGTGGGCCCCTACCGGGTCACCGTGCCGGCGCGACGCACCTGTCACCTGCGCTTCAACGACCTGCAGGATCCGGCGCCGGTGCCGCGCGGCACCGGCTTTGCCACCCTCGTTGAATCCGACCAGCCGATCATCGTCCAGCACACGCGGCTGGATTCACGGCAACCGGCCAACAGCATCATGACCACGATCGCCCATCCGTTGTGAAGTCTTCCGCGCAGGCGTCCACGCTGCAACGACACCGCGCCCTCCGGCCGTTTACCCGCATGGAGGGAGACTGGCACCGGTTTCCTTCCGGAGAGTGACGATGGCCCTGCCCGACTACCCACGCCCGCCCTTCCCCGCCCAACAGCAATCCTTCCCCGGCAAGACCGCGCAGATGCAGCCGCGGCCGGACCACGGCGAGAACAGCTACCGCGGCCATGGCTTGCTGCAGGGCAAGAAGGCACTGATCACCGGCGGTGACAGCGGCATCGGCGCAGCCGTGGCCATCGCCTTTGCGCGCGAAGGCGCCGACGTTGCCATCGCGTTCCTCGACGGTGAGCAGGACGATGCCCGCCATGTGCAGCAGCAGATCGAACAGGCCGGGCGCAAAGCCGTGCTGGTGCCGTGTGACATCAGCGACCCGGCACAGGCGCGCTCGCTCGTGGACCGCGTGGCCAGCGAACTGGACGGCCTCGACATCCTGGTCAACAACGCGGCCTACCAGCGCTACTACGAGCACTTCGACGACATCACCCTGGATGACTGGAAGCGGACGTTCGATACCAATGTCCATGCCGTGTTCAATCTGACCCGGTTGTGCGTCCCGCACCTGCGCGGTGGCGGCGCGATCATCAACACCGCATCGGTCAATTCCAAGCGACCGACCCCGAACATCCTTCCGTACTCCGCGACCAAGGGCGCGGTGGCCAACCTGACGCTGGGGCTGGCGGGCCTGCTGGCCGAGCACCAGATCCGCGTCAATGCGGTGCTGCCCGGCCCGATCTGGACGCCGTTCATTCCGGCAGGCATGGCCGCCGAGGAGGTCGAGCAGTTCGGCTCGCAGACGCCGTTCGGCCGCCCCGGCCAGCCAGCCGAACTGGCATCGGCCTATGTGATGCTGGTTTCGGACAGCGCCAGTTATACCTCTGGTGCACTGCTGACCATTTCTGGCGGCGCGGCGACGCTGTAGCCTCCATGACCGGATTGCCTGCCTGGATCGAGGACTGGCTGACCGTGGTTGTGCCGGTGGCCGAGGTGCTGGCCATCCTCGGCGTCGCGTGGGTGATGGTGCGTGCGCTGGCGTGGCTGCTGGTGCAGGCCCGGCAGCGCGGCAGGCTGGCTCCAGAGCTTCATGTGGGCCTGCGTCGCGGCGGTGCCTTGCTGCTGTATCTGGCGGCCGCGCTGCTGATACTGGAGCGGTTGGGCGTTTCGCGCTCGGTGCTGTGGACCGCGCTGACCGGGTTCATGGCCGTCGGCGCGGTGGCGTTCTTTGCCGCGTGGAGCGTGTTGTCCAACCTGTTCTGTTCGTTCCTGATCGTCGCCACGCGCCCGTTCCGCATCAATGACACCATCGAAGTGCTGGAAAGCGTGGACAAACCGGGCCTGTGCGGCCAGGTGGTGGACATCAACCTGATCTACACCACGCTGAGTGATCGTGGCGAAGGCGGGCGCGGTTGCCTGCTGCGCGTGCCCAACTCGTTGTTCTTCCAGCGCATCACCCGGCACTGGGGCGACAGCGGCTATGCGCAGCTGCCAGGAAGCGTGGCGATCAAAGGCAAGGCGCGCTGAGTCGCTGTAGCGCCGAGTCCATGCTCGGCTCGCTGCGCGCGGCGCAGGGCGCATCGCGGTCTGAACGGAGAGCAGCCGAGCGTGGGTTCGGCTTTACACGTGCCATAGCAGGCGAGCCTACTCCGCCGCCAATGCCTGGATCGGGTCCAGCTGCGCGGCATTGCGGGCCGGGAAGTAGCCGAAACCCAGCCCGATTGCAGACGAACATGCCAGCGCGGCGAGCACCGGCCCAGGCGTGAACAGGAACGGCACGCCCAGTGACAGCAGACTGGACAAGGCGCCGACGCCCAACGCGGACAATACGCCCAGCACCCCACCGAACAGGCAGATCAGCACGGCCTCGATCAGGAACTGGCGCAGGATGTCGCCCTGCCGGGCCCCCACTGCCAGCCGCACACCGATCTCGCGCACGCGCTCCTTCACCGACACCAGCATGATGTTCATCACGCCCACGCCACCGACCACCAGCGCCACCGCCGCAATCGCCGAGACCAGCGCCGCCATGGTCTGGCTGGACTTCATCACCGCCTTGCGGATCTGGTCCGAGTTGTAGATGAAGAAATCGCGGCGCCCATGCAGCCGCTGCAGTTCCGCACCCAGCGAGGCCTCAGCTGCACGGGTTGATACGTCATCGCGCACGCGTACGGTGATGCTCTCCAGCCGCTGGCTGCCAAGCAGGCGCGAGGCCGCCGAGGTGTAAGGCACGTAGACCGTGGGCGTCGCGCCGCCTGCGAATGCACTGGCACCCACCACCCCGATCACGTCCACCGGCATGCCGCCCAGCAGCACCGTGCCGCCGATCGGATTGCCGTTGAACAATGCCTTGGCCGCCTTCTGGTCGAGCACGGCCACCGCGCGATGGGCATCCACCTCGGCATCGGTGAAGAACCGGCCCGCCTTCAGGCGCAGCCCGCGCACGCGGGGTAGATCAGCGCCCACGCCAAGCACCTGTGTGTTGGCGCGCCGGTTGCCCTGCAGAGCGGCCACCGAGCTGCTCAGGTTGGGGCTTACGCTGTCTACGTAACTCAATGCGGCCAGGTGATCGGCATCGCCCACGACCAGCGTTTCAATCTCGGCCGAGCGCGGGTCGCCGAAATCCGTACCCGGGAAGATCTCCAGCGTACTGGCACCCAGTTCGTTGATCTGTGACTCGACCTGCGCCTGTGCGCCCTTGCCCAACGCAACCACGGTCACCACCGCAGCCACGCCGATGATGATGCCCAGCATGGTCAGCAAGGTGCGCAGGCGATGGGCCAGCATCGAACGTACCGCCATCCGTGCAGCTTCCCTGGTCGCATCCAGGCGCGCGCGGCGCTCGGCGCCCGGTTCCGTGCTGCGCTCGGGCCCGACGGCTTTGCGTGCAACCGCGGGATCACCCGTACCATGGTCGGATACGACCCGGCCGTCTGCGATCTCGATCACGCGTGAAGCGTGCGCGGCAATCGCCGCATCATGGGTCACCAGGATCACGGTATGGCCCTGCGCATGCAGGCGCTTGAGTTCGGCCATCACCTGCCTGCCGCTGGCATGATCCAGCGCACCGGTCGGCTCGTCGGCCAGCACGATGGCGCCGCCGTTCATCAGCGAACGCGCAATGGAAACGCGCTGCTGCTGGCCGCCGGACAGCTGGCTGGGCCGGTTCGCGGTCCGCTCGCCCAGGCCAAGCGTTTCCAGCAGCAGGCGGGCACGCGTGGTGCGCGCATCGGCCTCCACCCCGGCATAGACGGCGGGCAAGGCCACGTTCTCGGTGGCGCTCAGGTTCTCCATCAGGTTGTAGCGCTGGAAGATGAAACCGAAATGCTCGCGACGCAGGTGCGCCAGTTCATCGGGCGACATCTGCTCGGTTGCGGCGCCGTGCACGCGGTAGCTGCCTTCGGTTGGCCGGTCCAGGCAGCCCAGGATGTTCATCAGCGTGGATTTTCCCGAACCGGACGGGCCGATGATGGCGATGAACTCGCCCGCCGCGATGCGCAGCGACACGTCCTTCAACACCACCACCTCGCCCGCGGCCGAGCGGTAGGCGCGCGATACGCCATGCAGTTCCAGCAGCGCGTCGGCCATGCTCACATCCCCAGCAGGCTGGTGGGCTCGGCTTCCGCGCCACTGGGCGCCTGCCCGACCACCACGTTCTCGCCTGCCTTGAGGCCGGACAGGATCTGCACCGCAGTAGCGGTGCGCAGGCCGGTCGTCACCGCGCGCTCGCGGGCACGGCCCTTGGCGTCGATCACCTGTACGGTCGCGCGGTTGCCCGCCTTGTCATCGCTCTCGGACACTGCTGTCAACGGCACCTGCAGCGCGTTGGCGGCGCGCGCCAGCTGGATCGTCACCTTCACCGTCATCGACGGCTTCAGTTTCAGGCCCGGATTGGGTACGTCAAACAGCCCGGCGTAGTACACCGCCTTCGGCGTCTGCGCCGATCCACCGGTGTTGCCGGTGGCCACATCGGCAATCGACGATGGCGCAGGTTCAAGCTGCTGCAGATGCGATTCGTAGCGGCGTCCGCCCGGCCCCAGCGTAGAGAACCACAGGGGTTGGCCAGGCGCGATCAGCTCCACGTCGGCCTCCGCGATCTCGGTGCGAACCGTCATCGTGTCCATCTGTGCCAGCATTACGATGGTCGGCGTGGTCTGCATCGAGTTCAGCGTCTGCCCGGCCTTGGTGACGATGGCCACGATGTAGCCGTCGGAAGGTGAGACGATGCGGGTGTAGCCCAGGTTGATCCGCGCCGTTTCCACCTGGGTCAGCGCCTGCTCGATCTGGGCCTGCAGCGCGGCGACGTCAGAGCGCGCCGCTTCGCGCGCCACCCGCGCGGACTCGAAACCTTCCTGCGAAACCAGCCGCGACGCCACCAGCTGCGACTGGCGCTCATGCACGCGGATGGCCTGGGCGTAGCGCGCCTGGCTGGCGGCATGCTGGGCACGCAGCGCATTGGCAGCCGCTTCGGCGCTGCGCAGGGCGATGCGCTGCGGCTGCGAATCCACTTCGGCAATCAGATCACCAGCGTGCACACGCTGGCCCAGCACCACATGCAGGCGCTTGACCTGGCCCGATACCTGCGCACCCACCGCCACCAGTTCCTTGGGGTTGACCCGGCCAACGGCCTGCACGGTCTTTTCCAGGTCCGCCACCCTTGCCGCGGCCGTGATCAGCGCGGCATCATCACTTTCGGCAAACAGCCACCAGCCGGTGCCGCCCGCAAGAAGCGCAACGATTGCGGCAATGATCCAGGTCCTGCGGTTGTTCATCGGAAGGCTCGCATGCACGCAGCCACCGGATGTGACCGCAGAACCCGCAGTCTGGGAGGTGGTGGTGGATGTTTCTTGGAGCCACTGTGGAGATTGCATGGAGGCCGCACATCCGTTCAGGCACGGCGTCCGCTCCTGAACGGCACGGATCGCGTCCATGAAATCTCGACACAATCTCGACCAAGTCTCCATCAACGGCCCCTAGCCTTGTCGGCCTCGCCGACTGCGTTCCCGCCGTGTACCTCCCGTTTCCTGACCTGCCTCCCATCGATGTCCGCCGCGCCTACCTCGCCTGGTGCGCGCCTTCGCCGTGGCTGCTTGCACTGGTAATGGCGTCGACCAGCGCCTGGATGCTTGCCAGCGCGAACCCGGCGCCGCCCCTGCTCGCGGGCGCCGGTGCCGCCGCGCTTGTGTGCTTCCGCAGCGAAGGCCCCGCCCATTCGGCGCGCACGGGCACCCTGGCGTCGCTGGTGCTGATCGGCTTCGCGGCCTGGTCCGCCTCCAGCGCTGGCCTGAGTCTCATGCCTGCAGGGATAGCAGCGGTCCTGGTGGCTGCGTTGCTTGCCCTGCGCCTGTGGGCCCTGGTCCGCATGGCCCGCCGCTTGCAGGACCGGGTGGACGCAACGGGCATGCAATCACGGTGGAGCAAGCTGCCTGCGGCCGTATCGACCCTGCTCGCACAGCACCTGCGCGGGACCGCAACGCTGGCGCCCGCCCTGCAGCACACGCTGGTGCTGGCCACCCTCGCCTGGGCCGCCCACGAAGAGGCGCAGACCCTGGAACGGCCACGATGACACCGTCGGCGGCGTTTCCCATTCCTCACGTGAAACCGCAGCATGCAATGAAATCCGATGCCCGCACGCGCCAGGCGCCCCTGGTGCTGATTGCCGAGGATGAAGGCGAAATTGCTGACATTCTCGGCGCCTACCTGGCCCGCTCCGGGTTGCGCAGCGCCCGCGCCGCCGATGGCGAAGCCGCCCTCGCCAGCCACCGCCAGCTGCGCCCCGACCTGGTGCTGCTGGACGTGCAGATGCCGAAGTTGGATGGCTGGCAGGTCCTGAGTGAGCTGCGCCGGCGCGGCAACACCCCGGTGATCATGCTCACCGCACTGGACCAGGACGTGGACAAGCTCACCGGCCTGCGCGTCGGCGCCGACGACTATGTGGCCAAGCCGTTCAATCCGGCCGAGATCGTCGCCCGCATCCAGGCGGTGCTGCGCCGTAGCGCGAAGCCCATGGCAGAAGAACCCAACGGGCTGATCCGGCAGGGCCCGTTCGAGATCGACCTGCGCAGCCATGAGGTCACCGTGCGCACCGATGACCATGTGCACGCTTTGAATTTCACACTCACCGAGTTCCGTCTGCTGGTGCACATGGCGCGCGCACCGCGCATGGTGCACAGCCGGCTGGATCTTCTCCAGACCTGCCTGCCGGAAGGCGATGCGCAGGAGCGCACCGTGGACAGCCACGTCAGCAAGCTGCGCCGCAAGCTGGAGGACGTCGGCGTCATCGGCATTCCCGCCACCATCCGCGGTGTCGGCTACCGCTTCCTGGACTGAACCGATGAACCCCAAAGGCAAGAGCATCGGGCGCCAGATCACGCTGTCCATCACGGTCGCGTCGCTGTGTTCAACCGTACTGTCGATCAGTGGTTTCTACCTGTTCTATTACCTGATGGAGGTGTTCTATCCACGCTGGTATGACGAGCCGGAAACCATCATGCCGTCAGGGCTGGAGTGGCTGTGGATCGGCCTTACCGCCACTGTGGTGGTGGCACTGGCCACGTTGATCGCCTCGCGCCTGACCCGGCGCATCATCACCCCGCTCAACTCAGTGGCCGAAAGCCTGCGTCGCGTCGCCAGCGGTGATCTTGAGGCGCGTGCGCGCGGCGGCGACACCTCGATGACCGAGGCCGCCACACTGGTCAGCGACTTCAACTCAATGGCCGAGCGGCTCAGCCGGATGTCCGAGAACCGCGTGTTCTGGAATGCAGCGATCGCACACGAACTGCGCACGCCGATGACCATCCTGCGCGGCCGCCTGCAGGGCATCGCCGAAGGCGTGTTCGAGCCCGGGCCGGAGCAGTTCAACAGCATGCTCACCCAGCTGGAGGGCCTGACCCGCATCATCGAAGACCTGCGCGTGGTCAGCCTTGCCGAAAGCGGTCACCTGGATCTGCGCCTGCAGCGCAGCGATGTCAGCGTGCAGGTAGCGGCGGTGGTCGAAGCGATGTCCGAGGCGTTGACCGAAAGTGGTTTCTCGATGACCTTGGACGCACGGCCGTCGCTTGCCGACTGCGATCCGGCACGCATCCGCCAGGCGGTGCTGGCACTGCTGGAGAATGCGCGGCGCCATGCCATCCCCTGCCCACTGCGGGTCCGTGTCACGCTGGCCGAAGGCCATTGCACCGTGACCGTTGAGGATGGTGGCCCCGGTGTGCCGGACGACCTTCGCGACAGCATTTTCGAAGCCTTCCAGCGCACCGATGTGTCGCGCTCGCGACAAAGTGGTGGTTCCGGGCTTGGCCTGGCGGTGGTGCGCGCGATTGCCGTGGCCCATCACGGAACGGCGCGATGCAGGGCGACCGAACGCGGTGGTAGCGCGTTCGAGATCCGCTGGCCGGTGCACGCGCGTCGTTGAGGGCCATTGTTGCCCTGGAATGCCCGAAATGCCGGAACTGCCTGGGTAGAGTCGACTGTCAGGCGACTTGCGCGCGAAAGCGCGGGTTCTTCCAACAGTTCGCAAAGAGCAGTCGACCAACAGTCGACTCTACCCCCGACCCACCCAGGGATCCCATGAAACACCCCCATGATCCAGCGGCCGCCGCCGGCAGCATCGGCCAGCAGAATGCGGCCGCCACCCTGAAGGCCATCCTGCGCACCTACCCCTGGCAGCTCACCGGCACGTTCTCGCTGGTCGCACTGGAGAACGCACTGCTGCTGGCCTATCCGCTGTTCGCCGGCTTCGCGGTAGACGCGATCATCAGCGGCAACATCGGCCATGCCATCTCCTACGCCGGCGTGGTGCTGCTGTTCTGGTTGGTCGGTGCCGCCCGCCGCGCGGTCGATACCCGGACGTTCACCCGCATCTATGCCGATCTGGCAGTGAGCGTGGTGCAGGCGCAGCGCCGCCTGGGCCAGGCCACCTCCACTTCGGCGGCCCGCGTCGTTCTGGCCCGCGAGTTCGTCGACTTCTTCGAAAAGCACGTGCCGATCATCGCCACCGCACTGGTATCCATGTTTGGCGCTGCGGTCATGCTGCTCGCAATTGAACCGCTGGTCGGTGGTGCCGCCCTCCTTTCGCCGGCAGCCTGGACGATGCACCATCGATGGTGGATCAGCTCGCGCGGCTGAAGGACATCGGCCGGCGAGTCAGCCCCGGCATGGACGATGCGGACCACAAGGACGCCGCTTGACCGGTAGATCCCCACCTTGGTGGGCACCGATGAAAGCCCGCGCCAACCAAGGTTGGCGACTACCGGGCGCGATGGGTACCCATGCGCCGCTTGGTGCTACAGGAACCCCGCCATGCGCTGCAGCTCGTCGTCCAGCGCACCACGAAATACCTTGTCGCGGGCCAGCGACTTGCCGGCATAGCCCACGTTCGACACCAACTCACCTTCGCGCATGCTCAGGTTGGCCCAGCCCACCACCTGGTCGTGCCACAACACCGGCAGTGCGTAGTAGCCATACTGGCGCTTCGGTGCAGGCGTGTACGCCTCGAACTTGTACACCCAATCCCACAGCAACTCGAAACGGCGGCGGTCCCACACCACCGGATCGAACGGCGCCAGCAGGCGCACCTGTTCGTCCGGCGCATGGCGGCGCGAGCGCGGATTTTCGTCCGCCGGCCAGTACCAGGTGGTGCCCTCCAACGTGCAGCTGGCCAGCTGCTGCTTGGCCAGTGCCAATGCCTTGCGGGTCTGCTCGGCCAGGTGCGGAGCGCCATAGCCCAGCAGGCGCACCACATAGGTCAGGCTGGCCGAAGGCAGCGGTGCGTACTTGCGCACCACCAGATCGATCAGGGCGGCAGCACGTTCGATCTGCGCCTGTTCGCTGGAATCGGGCTCGGCATGATCGGCCACCGCGTAGATGCGCGTACCGCTATCGCGCCGTTGCACGCGCAGCAGGCCGCGGTAGTGCATGCCGTCCAGCAGATGGGTACTGGCATTGCTGGTGCCGCCCCAGTAGTTGGTCACCCGCCCATGCGCGAACGCCTGGTCGACCTCGCGTGGGTGCACGCTGCCACGCTCGCGCACGAAGGCCAGCACGTCGGCCGCACGGCGATGGGTCTCGGCGTCCCACTCGCGTTTGGAGACACGCGGGTGCATCAGTGCCAGATGCTCGCGCGGCAGGAACCCGTAGTTCACCAGGCAATCCTCTTCCACCGGCAGACGCGTGTAGCGCCGCTCAAGATCGCCTGCGCGGTAATCCTTCACGCGGTGGCGCAGAGTCAGGTCCTGCGCGCGTGCGGGTGCGCGGATCGGGTCGGCCTGCACGAAGCCCAGCCGCCGGATCGCGGTCAGCAGCGTGGTCGGCTTGAACAGGGTGCGCGCCACCGCGTAGCGGCGAAGGTCATCGAGAGTAGGCGTGGCAGGCATGGCCGCATTGTAGATCCACGCCATCCGTAGATGGGGCCGTGGCGAACCGTGCAACGGCACCCACGCATGGCGTGGATCTACCGAAGCCGCGATACCTCCAGCGAACCGATCACCAACGCCCGCATGCCCTGCTTGAACTCGGTGATCACCTGCCCCTCCTCGTCGTCCGCAATCGCATAGATCGTGTCGGCGCCAGCGATGCAGTAGAAGGCGATCGTGGCCAGCAGCCAGCGCGCCTTGTCCACCGGCAGTCCGAACACCTCGGCCACGTGCGCCTGGTGCGATGCGATCTTTTCCAGCATCGGCGCGGTCGCCACCGTGCGCCGAAGCAGGTAGGGCGGTAGCCCGGGATGCGCCTTCACCACTTCGCACAGCGACTCCACGAACCCCATCAGATAGGCCTCCAGCCCACCCGGTGCGTCGACCGACGCGCGCGGAATCTGCCAGCGCTGGAACACCGCCTCCGCCACCAGGCGCTTCAACGCCTCCAGGTTGGCCACGCGCTTGTACAGCGCCGCCTGGGTCACCGCCAGTTCGGCGGCCACGTTGGCCATGGTCAGGTTGGGCAGGCCCAGACGGATGCCGATGTCGGCCAGGCGCTCCGGGGTGATGGTGGGCGGGCGGCCACGGCTCGGCGCCGTTGGATCGGGGTGCGTGCTCATACGGTGCCTGCTCTTACGGTGCGCGTCCATACCCTGCTGAGGGTGCCAGTAAAGGGACCCTCTTGTCCGCTTCGATTGATTTAGTTTAACTTACTCAACTAATTCGGAAGGCGTCCAGCACGCTGCCCGTGATCGAGCCCATGGCTCACCTCCCGCCAGGTCCCCACCCAGCCAACAACCCTGCGCTGCGCCCTCTCCCCGTGCTTGCCGTCGGCAGCGCGCCAGGCGCGCTCGCGCCTGCGATTCACAGGACTCTGGCATGACCGTTTACAACTTCACTTCTGCACAACATGGTGCTGCCGCCGCATCCTCCGGCCTTACGCATCCGCCGGGCATGCCCCTGCGCTACCCGATGTCCGCCCTCGCGCTGGGGCTGCTGGCCTCGTTTGCCGCGCTGGCCGACACCGCACCGTCCACCCTGCCCTCGGTGCAGGTGCAGGAACAGCGCCGGGTCACTGCGGACTATGCGGGCGGGCAAGTGGCCGCCGGCAGCCGCGTCGGCCTGCTCGGCGACAAGGATTTCATGGACACGCCGTTCAATACGGTCAGCTACACAGAGTCGTTCATCCGCGACCGCCAGGCCAAGGACCTGACCGACGTCATTGCCGCCACCGACCCCACGGTGTTCAGCAACGGCGTCACCGGTGCGTGGAGCGAGAACTACGCGATCCGAGGCTTTGCCTCCAACACCAGCGACACCACCTTCAATGGCCTCAGCGGCATGGCGCCGTACTACCGCACCTCGCCGGAAATGTTCGAGCGCATCGAAGTGCTGAAGGGACCGTCTGCGCTGCTCAACGGCATGCCGCCGGGCGGTTCGGTCGGTGGCAGCGTCAACCTGGTCCCCAAGCGTGCGGGCGAGCAGCCATTGCTGCGGGTCAGTGCCAATTTCGCCTCCGATGCGCAGTCCGGCACCCACGTGGATGTCGGCCGTCGCCTCGGCGCCGACAAGCAGTTCGGCATCCGCTTCAACGGTGCGTACCGTGATGGCGAAGGCGCGGTGGGCAAGCAGCGCAAGAAGGTACAGCTCGGGTCGCTGGCACTGGACTGGCGCGGCGAACGTGCGCGGCTGTCGGCCGATCTGTACAGTGCCGATGACCGTGTTGACGGCCCGGCCCGTGGCGTCGGCCTGGCACCGGGCGTGGCCATTCCGCGGCCACCGCGTGGCGATACGCTGATCAACCCGGACTGGGCCTACGTGGACAGCCAGGACAAGGGCGCGATGCTGCGCGGCGAGCTGGATATCAACGATAGCCTGATGGCCTACCTCGCCTACGGCACCAGCAAGACCGACTACCGCTACAACGGTTCGATCAGCGCGCAGATCCTCAATCCGGCCGGCGACTTCACCACGGTGATCGGCCAGCTCGCCTTCGACATCAGGAAGCAATCCGGAGATGCCGGCCTGCGCGGCTCGTTCCGCACCGGCAGCGTCGGCCACCAGTGGGCCGCCAACGTGACCCACTACCAGCACACCCAGAACGACTACGGCCGCCGCAGCGTGCCGGGCTGGGACTGGACCACCAATCTGTACAACCCGGTGTGGGGCCCTGCGGCACCGTTCATGGCACCGCACATCTCGCATACCGAGCTGACGCTGGACAGCCTCGGCTTCGCCGACACCCTGTCCTTCGGCGATGACCGCGTGCAGTTGACGCTGGGCGTGCGTCGCCAGCAGGTGGTCAGCGAGACCTTCAGCGTCGCTACCGGTGCGCGCACCTCGCGCTACGACGAGAGCGCCACCACGCCGGCAGCGGCGCTGCTGGTGAAGACCACCGACACGGTCTCCCTCTACACCAACTACATTGAAGGCCTCAGCCAGGGCGCCACCGCGCCGATGACCGCTGCCAATGCCGGCGATGTGTTCGCACCGTTCCGCACCAAGCAGAAAGAGCTGGGCCTGAAGCTGGACCTGGGCAGCTTCGCGCACACCTTCAGCGTGTACGAGATCAAGCGACCGAGCAGCTACACCGACCCGGTCACGAATATCTTCTCGTTTGGCGGCGAGCAACGTAATCGCGGCGTGGAATGGGGCTTCTTCGGCGCCCCGCTGGATGGCGTGCGCCTGCTCGGTGGCGTGGCGTACGTGCAGCCGAAGCTGACCCGCACGGCCGGTGGCGTGAATGAAGGCCGCATCGCCACGGCCGTAGCGCAACGGCAGGCCAAGCTGGGCGTGGAATGGGATGTGCCGACCTTGCAGGGCCTGACCTTGACCGGCAATGCCACGGCGATGTCGAAGCAGTACATCAGTGCCGACAATAGCCTGTCGGTGCCGGGGCGTACGTTGTTCGATGTCGGGGCGCGCTACAGCACCACCGTGGCGGGTCGACCGCTTGCGCTGCGCGCCAGCGTGAACAACGTGACCAACAAGGCGTACTGGGGCATGCCGTTGCTTTCAAGCCTGGCGCTGGGTGCACCGAGGACGGTGTTGCTCTCTGCGACGATGGACTTCTGAGCCGGGCGACAAACTGTCAACGGGATCCACGCATGGCGTGGATCTGCCGGAAACTGTAGAGCCAGGCCATGCCTGGCTGGGTTCCATGGTGATCCGCCAAACGCATCCACGCCTGGCGTGGATCTACCGACACAAGGCACGACCACGCACGCACTGATCACGAAAGCACGCGCGCCACCACCGCCAGCACCGCCAGATGCCCCACGTAGTACCCATAGAACACCCAGCGCCAGCGCGGCAGTCGCCACGGCACCCGCGTCGCCAGCACGACCACCGGAACAGCCAGCAGTGCCCAGCCGTTGTGGTTGACCCCGCACACCGCTGCAAGCCCAACCAGCAACAGCCACCACGCCCGATGCCGGAACGCGACCCAGGCCAGCAGCACGGCGCCAACACCGGCCCACTGGTAGTCCACGAACATCGGCAGCACGCCGGCAGCCAGCAACAGCAGCACAGGCCGATTATTCGCAAACGCATGCACGGCCACCACTGCCAAGGTGAAGGTGAGCAGGATGTTGAGCGGCAGCCAGGAACCGAACGCCAATGCGTGCAATGGCTGCGCAATCAGCCCCCATAGTGCCAGCCGGCGGATCGATTTGCGCAGGTCGGCGCCCGGCTGGGCCAGGTTGCAGGCCATCACCAGCGCGAACAGCGGGAAGGCGATACGCCCCAGTTCGCTGACCACCGGCACGTAGCCCCCGAAGACCACCTTGGCCACGTGGTCGCCGGTCATGGCCAGCAGCGCGATCCACTTCAGCAGCTCGCGCGCGCCGCTGCCGAGGGTGAGGTTGAACGTGGACGTCCCGGTCGTGGTCGCTTGCATCGCGGAAGCTTATGCGCATCGGCCAGCGCATTTCCAGCGCCGCGCAGGAGGCCACCGCTGCAAGCCGCAGGTGGCGGCGCTATGCTGGCCACCCTGCTTGTGAGATGCCCGCCATGCGCACCCTGTACCCCGCCATCGAACCCTACCGCGAGTTCACCCTGAAGGTGAGCGATCTGCACACGCTACATGTAGAAGAGTGCGGCACGCCCGAGGGCATTCCGGTGGTGTACCTGCACGGCGGCCCGGGCGCCGGTATCTCGCCGACCCATCGCCGCTTTTTCGACCCGACGCGCTACCGCATCGTATTGATCGACCAGCGCGGCAGCGGCCGTTCCACGCCGTTCGGCGAGCTGCGCGACAACACTACGCAGGACCTGGTGGCCGATATCGAGAAGGTGCGTGAGCATCTGGGCATCGAACGCTGGCTGGTCTATGGCGGCTCCTGGGGTTCGACCCTGTCACTGGCCTACGCGCAGGCGCATCCCGAGCGCGCCACCGGCCTGATCGTGCGTGGCGTGTTCCTCGGCCGCGAAATGGAGAACCGCTGGTTCGCCGAGGCCGATGGGGGTGCGCGCTGGATCTTCCCGGAGCGCTGGGACCGCTATCAGGCCTATATTCCGCACGCCGAACGTGGCGACATGATTGCGGCCTACTGGACGCGCATGGATGGCCCCGACGAGGCAACCCGCATCGAAGCCGCGCAGGCCTGGCTGGGCTGGGAAGACAACGCCGCCACCCTGCAGCACGACGTGGATGCGCAATCCACCGATGATCCGCTGGACACGCTGGCCAAGGCCCGCATCGAAGCGCACTACTTCCGCAACGGCATCTTCCTGGAACCGGACCAGCTGCTGCGCAACATTGATCGCATCCGCCACCTGCCCGGCGTGATCGTGCAGGGACGCTACGACATCATCTGTCCGCCGCGCAGCGCGTGGGACCTGGCCAAGGCGTGGCCGGAAGCGCGCCTGGAGATGGTGACCTCCGGCCACAGCGCCAACGAGCCGGCCACGGTCGATGCGCTCGTGCGCGCGACAGATGCCTTTGCCGACCGCTTCTGAACAGGTGGGTAGTGTCGGCCGCTGGCCGGCATCCCACCGTGCGAGGGTAGTAGCGTCGACTGTGAGTCGACTGCAGTTGGCGACACTGCTTCGAGGCCCGCGCTGCGCGCGATAGTCGATTCACAGTCGACTCTACGGGGCCGGGTATCAGGTGCCAGTCACACCACCCGGCTATACCAAGGTATAGCCCAGCTAACCCACGAGCCTCTAGGCCAGCCCCATTCAGGGGCGGACAATAGCGGCACTGGCCAGGGCAATCCTGGCCGGCACCCTCCCCTCATGGAGACGCAGATGGACCCCGACCCTGCCGGGCGCACCGCGCCCCGGATGCCCGCAATCCGCCTGTTCCTGGCGCCTGCCCGCCGGTCCCTGCCTGCCTGAGTGACGGGGGACCGCCAGGTGCCGCCTGCCTGGAGATCACCCCCATGTCCTACAAGATCCTCTACATCACCCTGCGCCGCCTGATCGGCGAGCGCGATGTTGCCGCCCTGCGCAGCCAGCTGCTGCAACACGGCCCGGTCATGTTCGCCCGTTCGCTGTCGCTCGGTTCGCCGCGCGTGGTGGCCGATGCGCTGTCGCTGCTGCCAATCAGCGAGCGGATCACCGTGCTGCGCCATCTGCCCTACCCGCTGCGCGATGCCATGAAGCCGCTGTGCATCGGCGGCAGCCAGCGCCTGCACATGCAGCCGTGGTCGCCGGCGGTGCTGGCGATGCGCCACGCCTGACCTGTTCCAACCGTTCCGTTCGTGTTCCGGCCGCGGCCGGCTCTGACATTCGAGGAGAGTCCCATGAGCCTGCTCAACGCCTGGTTCAATGCCTTCCTGCGCAGCCGTCGCGCAGGCAACCTGTTCCGCCGCCGCGCGATGCCCGAATCCGGCTTCGGCCCGGGCAGCGCCGAGGCCGCGCCGTTCGCGCTCACCACCGGCCTGGTTACCCTCGCCCAGCAGGAGGAAGCCGAACTGCTGACCACACTGGAGTCGCATGCCGATGGCCTCAGCCCGCATGAGGCCGAGGAACGACTGGCCACGCTCGGCCCCAACGAGGTGGATCACGAAAAGCCGCTGCCGTGGTGGCGGCACCTGTGGCAGTGCTACCGCAATCCGTTCAACCTGCTGCTGACCGTGCTGGCGGCGGTGTCCTGGCTGACCGAGGACATCAAGGCCACCGTGGTGATCGGTGCGATGGTATTGCTGTCCACGCTGATCCGCTTCGTGCAGGAGGGGCGTTCGAACCGTGCGGCTGAGCGGCTGAAGGCACTGGTCGGCAACACCGCGCGCGTGCTGCGCCGCAATCCGGGCACCGAGGCCGCCGATGTGGCCGACCAGTACTTCGGCGCTCACCTGCACAGCCGTCGCCCGGCTCGCCTGCTGGACCTTCCGATCCGTGAGCTGGTGCCCGGTGACCACATCGTGCTGTCGGCCGGTGACATGATTCCGGCCGATTGCCGCGTGCTGACCGCCAAGGACCTGTTCGTCGCCCAGGCCGCGATGACCGGCGAATCGCTGCCGGTAGAGAAGTTCGCGCACCCGGGCGACGGCCTGGCCGGCCTGCTGGAGCAGCACAACCTGCTGTTCATGGGCACCAATGTGGTGTCCGGCACGGCCACGGCTGTTGTGCTGGCCACCGGCAACCGCAGCTACTTCGGCACGCTGGCGCAGCGCAGCACCGCCACCGACCGTGCGCCGACCGCGTTCCAGGCCGGCGTCAACAGTGTCAGCTGGCTGCTGATCCGCTTCGCGCTGGTGATGGTCCCGTTCGTGCTGCTGATCAACGGCTGGACCAAGGGCGACTGGACCGAGGCGTTCCTGTTCGCATTGTCGGTGGCGGTGGGCCTGACCCCGGAGATGCTGCCGATGATCGTCACCTCCACCCTGGCCAAGGGCGCGGTGCTGCTGTCGCGGCGCAAGGTGATCGTCAAGCGCCTCGATGCGATCCAGAACTTCGGCGCCATGGAAGTGCTGTGCACCGACAAGACCGGCACCCTCACCCAGGATAGGATCGCACTGGAGCGTCACACCGATGTGTTCGGCCACGATTCGGAAGACGTGCTGAAGTTCGCTTACCTCAACAGCCACTTCCAGACCGGGCTGATCAACCTCCTGGATCGCGCGGTGCTGGAGCACGTGGAGCTGCAGAGTTCGCTGCGGCTGTCGCAGGACTACCACAAGGTGGATGAGATCCCGTTCGATTTCGAGCGCCGCCGCATGTCGGTGGTGGTGTCCGAGCGCGAGGACCACCATGAGCTGATCTGCAAGGGCGCGGTGGAAGAGATGCTGGCGGTGTGCAGCACCGTTCGCGAGAACGGCCAGGACATGCCACTGGACGAGCACCGCCTGGCCCGCGTGCGGCAGACCACCGAGGAACTGAACGAGCAGGGCCTGCGCGTGGTGGCGGTGGCGATGAAGGAGACCGCGGCCAGTCAGAGCGCCTACTCGCAAGCGGACGAGTGCGGGCTGACCCTGGTCGGCTACGTGGCCTTCCTGGACCCGCCGAAGGAGTCCGCTGCGCAGGCGCTGCAGGCGCTGACCGCACACGGTGTCGAGGTCAAGGTCTTCACTGGCGACAACGAACTGGTGACCGCCCGTGTCTGCGCACAGGTGGGGCTGGACGCGGACACCATCCTGACCGGCCCGCAGATCGAGCGCATGGACGACGGCGCGCTGTCGCGGGCGCTGCAGCACCATCGCGTGTTTGCCCGGCTGACGCCGCTGCACAAGGAGCGACTGGTGCGCGAGCTGCGCGCGCAGGGCAAGGTGGTCGGCTTCCTCGGTGACGGCATCAACGATGCGCCGGCGCTGCGCGCAGCCGATATCGGCATCAGCGTGGACAGTGCGGTGGACATCGCCAAGGAGGCCGCCGACATCATCCTGCTGGAAAAGAACCTGATGGTGCTGGAGGAAGGTGTCATCCAGGGCCGGCGCACGTTCAACAACATGCTGAAGTACATCCGCATGACCGCCAGCTCCAACTTCGGCAATGTGTTCTCGGTGCTGGTGGCCTCGGCCTTCCTGCCGTTCCTGCCGATGCTGCCGCTGCAGCTGCTGGTGCAGAATCTGCTGTACGACATCTCGCAGATCGCCATCCCGTTCGACAACGTAGACGAGGAGCTGGTGCGCAAGCCACTGAAATGGAACCCGGCCGACATCGGCCGCTTCATGGTGTTCTTCGGGCCGATCAGCTCGATCTTCGACCTGACCTGTTTCGCGCTGATGTGGTACGTGTTCGATGCACGCACGCCGGCCGACCAAGGCCTGTTCCAGTCCGGCTGGTTCGTGGTCGGACTGCTGACCCAGACCCTGATTGTGCACATGATCCGTACGCCGAAGGTGCCGTTCCTGCAGAGCATCGCCGCGCCGCCACTGCTGCTGATGACCGGCCTGATCATGGCCATCGGCGTGGCCCTGCCGATGAGCCCGCTGGCCGGCTACTTCAAGCTGCAGGCGCTGCCGGCCGGCTACTGGCCGTTCCTGGTGGCGATCCTGTTCGGCTATGCGGTGCTGACCACCGCGCTGAAGCGGTTCTACATCCGTCGTTACGGCTGGCAGTAAGCGCCCGCCGCTTTGTCCAGGAAGAAACACAATGGACATCAATCCGAACCTGCCGGCGTTCAACGCCGGCGCAACCCTGAGTTCGTTGATCAGCCTGTCGGTGGCGTTCGTGCTGGGTACGGCCATCGGCCTGGAACGGCAGCTGCGCCAACGCACCGCCGGCCTGCGCACCAACACGCTGGTGGCGGTGGGAGCGGCGGTGTTCGTCGATCTGGCGGTGCGCTTCCATGACCTGTACGGCGGCCCGCCGTCACCGCTGCATGTGGTTGCGTATGTGATCTCCGGCGTCGGCTTTCTCGGTGCTGGCGCGATCATGAAGGACGGCGCCCAGGTGTCCGGCCTGAACACCGCCGCCACCCTGTGGGGATCGGCGGCGGTGGGCGCCTGTGCCGGCATCAAGCTGCTGCCGGAGGCGGTGTTGGCAGCGGTGTTCGTGCTGGCCGCCAATACCCTGCTGCGGCCGGTGGTGAACCGCATCCAGCGGCAGCCGCTGCCGGAAGCGTTCAGCGAGGCGACCTATGCGATCAACGTGGTCTGCCAGCGCGAGCAGCAGGCCGAGGTGCTGGACCAGCTGTTGCTGCTGCTTGAGCAGGCGCATTACCCGGTGCGCGCGGTGGACCAGCGCCCGTTCGGCGAGCGCGACGTGGAGATCGAAGCGGTGCTGTATGCCACCACCGTGGATGCCGGTGAGCTCGATGCCGTGCTGGCCACCCTGGCGACCACGCCCGGTGTGCTGCAGGGCTTCTGGAACGCCAGCCTGGAGGAGTAGTTCCGGCCGCTGGCCGGCAACCTGATGATCCCCGGACGCACCGTGCATCGCTTTGGTGGGTGCCGACCGTTGGTCGGCACAGAACCTTCAGAGACCGTGTCCATCCCTGCGGTAGTGCCGGGCGCTGGCCGGCAACCTCGTGATCTCCGAAGCACCGTGCAGTTGCCGGCCAGCGGCCGGCACTACCAGGCATCGTTCTGGTTTGTGCCGACCAACGGTCGGCACCCACCGCACGGGAGCACGCCGACCAAGGTCGGCATCCACCAATGCCGGCTTTGCTATCCTTTCCGCCCACGCCCGGGAGCTTCCCCGATGCCATCGCTGTCGCCCCGCCGCCCGCTGGTGCTGCTGGCCCTGATCGTCGTGATGGCGGCGATCTTCCTGATCGACACCGTCACCGATTACGCGGTTGCCGCTGCCTGCTTCTACGCAGCGGTCATCCTCGCGGCGTCGCGCGTGCTGAGCGCGCGCGGGCTCATCACCCTGGCCATCGCCTGCATCGCGCTGACCGGGTTGAGCTTCTTCCTGACCCGCTTCGGCACCTACCGCATCGGCCTGGTCAACTCGGTGATCGGCATGCTGGTGATCGGCATCACCACCTATCTCGCCCTGAACATGGAAGCGGCCAAGGCCGCCGTGCAGGAAGCGCAGGGCCGCCTGCTCAGGGTGGCACGCGCCTCCACCGTAGGCGAGCTCACCACCTCCATCGCCCATGAAGTCAACCAGCCACTGGCCGCCATCGCCAGCAGCGCCGAAGCCTGCCAGCGCTGGCTGGCACAGGACCCTCCGAACGTGGACAAGGCCCGGCAGACCGTGGCCCGCATCCTGGCCGACGCGCACCGCGCCGGTGACGTGATCGCCCGCATCCGCGGCCTGACCCAGGGCGCGGCACCGGAACGACGCGCCTTCGACCTGAATCAGGCGGTGGAGGAAATGCTGGCGCTGTCGCGCAGCGAGCTGGACCAGCACGGCGTGGCGGTGGCGCTGCTGCTGGACGCCGACCTGCCGCCGGTACACGCCGACCGCGTGCAGGTGCAGCAGGTGATCGGCAACCTGATCCTCAATGCGGTGGACGCGATGGAGCCAGTCCCTGCTGCGGACCGGCGACTGTCGCTGCTGACCCGGCGTGACGGTCAGCGGGTCAGTCTCAGCGTGCGCGACCGTGGTGTCGGCCTGCCCGCCGATCATCCCGAGCGAGTATTCGATGCATTCTGGACCACCAAATCACATGGGCTCGGCCTGGGCCTCAGCCTGAGCCGTTCGATGATCGAAGCCAATGACGGCCAGATCCGCGCCGAACGACCAGCAGGCGGCGGTGCCTGCTTCGTGTTCGACCTGCCCATTGCCTCGGACGTTCAACATGCGTAAGCCCGCTGCCCCAGCCATCGATCCAGCGCCCATCGTCTACGTGGTCGACGACGACCCGTCGGTGCGCGCCGCACTGGAAGACCTGCTGGCCTCGATGGGCCTGCAGGTGCGGGCCTTCACCTCCACCCAGGCCTTCCTCGAACACGACCTGGAAGACGCGCCAGCGTGCCTGGTGCTGGACGTGCGCATGCCCGGCCAGAGTGGGCTGGAGTTCCATCGCACGATGGGCAGCCTCGGCCTGCAGCTGCCGGTGGTATTCATCACCGGCCACGGCGACATCGCGATGGGCGTCAACGCGATCAAGGACGGTGCCATCGAGTTCCTGACCAAGCCCTTCCGTGACCAGGAGCTGCTCGATGCCATCCACAAGGGCATCGAGATCGACCGCCAGCGCCGCCGCGACGGCGAGGCACTCGGCGCGCTGCAACTGCGCTGGGACACCCTCAACGCCGGCGAGCGCGAGGTGGTCGATGGCGTGGTACGCGGCCGGCTCAACAAGCAGATCGCCGGCGACCTCGGGGTGAGCGAGATCACGGTGAAGGTGCGCCGCGCGCAGGTGATGCGCAAGATGGGCGCGCGCACCCTGGTTGACCTGGTACGCATGTATGACCGCCTGCAGGCGGGGACGCCATGAACGTCCACGTCGCCTTGCTGCGCGCGGTCAACGTCGGCGGCACCGGCAAGCTGCCGATGCGCGAACTGGTGGCGATGTGTGAGGACGCAGGCTTCGCCGATGTCCGCACGTACATCGCCAGCGGCAACGTGGTGTTGCGCAGCTCGCTCGACGAAACAGGCGTGCGCCAGGCCCTCGGCCAGCGGCTCCAGGCCTATGCCGGCAAGCCGGTGGGCGTGCTGGTGCGCTCGGCCAACGAGATTGCCGGCGTGGTGGCACGCAATCCGTTTGCGCAGGCGGCCGGCAACCGTGTGGTCGCCCTGTTCCTCGACGGCAGCCTGCCCGCCGACCCGCTGGACGGCGTGACCGGCCGGCGCGACGAACAGCTCGCACTCGGCACGCGCGAGATCTTCATCCACTACGGCGCCGGCATGGCCGACTCGCGCCTGCGCATTCCCGGCGCGGCACAGGGCACGGCGCGCAACCTCAACACCGTCGCCCGGCTCGCGACGATGGCAGCGGAACTCCGCTAGGGTTCTTCCGGAAGGCTGTAGAGCAACCGGTAGTCATGGCGGCCCTCGCTGATGGTGATCTCCAGCGTGCCGGCCAGGCCGAGCAGCCCGTCGCTGCCGGAATCGGGTACCACCACCACGCTCAGCTGCGGCGTGCCACGGGTCATCAAGCCGTTGTGCTGCAGGGTGAACCCACCGTGGCGCCCGGCCAGCGTGGCCGTCACCCGCTCCATCGCCACGTAGCCGGCCGAGCCCTGCACCGGGCTGCGGAAGGCCAGCATCTGGCCGACACTGCTGCCCTGCAGGTCACCATGGAAGACCTTGTCGATCGACATCACCCCGATCGGGCCGTCGTTGCCACTGATCGGCAGCAGGTTCACTTCAAAGGTACCGCGCGCTTCGCCCTGCATCCTGCTCTCCCTCGTCGATGGGTTTGAACGCTGCTACTTCTTCGTCGCCAGTACGATCACCCCGGCCAGCACCAGGCCGATGCCGCTCCATTCCCGCAGGGTCGGACGTTCACCCAGCAACAGATAGGCGAGCACGATCACCAGCACCACGCTGAATTTGTCGACCACTGCCACCTTGGCCAGCTCACCACTCTGCAGCGCGCGGAAGTAGAACAGCCACGACGCACCCGTGGCCAGCGCCGACAGCACCAGGAACAGCTGCGTGCGCCCGGGCAGCAGCAACGGATTGGACCACTTGCCGGTGACCACCACCAGCGGCAGGATCACCGCCGCCACCACCAGGGTGCGGATGGCCATGGCCAGATCCGAGTCGACGCCCTTGACGCCCACCTTGGCGAACAGCGCGGTCAGCGCGGCGAAACAGGCTGACAGGCCGGCCCAGACCAGCCACTGCGGAACGTTCTGCATGCTGCGCCACTCCCGGTTCCCAGAGCACCCACTGCCCACGCTACTCCCATTGCCCGCCCGCGCAAGCACGGCAGCGACGCGTGCGGATCACGCCCGCTTCAGGCGACGCTTCAACCGCGTATCCATCAACCCCACGGCCAGCAGCACCGCACTGGTCAACCAGCCAGCGGCCAGCAGATGGGTGTGCGGCAAGACCACGCCCAACACGACCAGCGCCACGGCACCGATCAGATGCGAATACGGGGCGCGCCCGTACACAATGCGCTTGTACAAGGCGCTGCCCAGCAGATAGATCAACGGCCCCGCTACCAGCACCGTGGCGTAGACCGGGGTCACCGCCGCTTCCGGGTGATCCATCACCAGGTCGTTGCCCACCGCGGTGGCGATGATGCCGGCGATCAGCAGCGCATGCACGTAGTGGAAATTGGCGCCCATCCGCCCGGGGTCCTCGGAATGGGTGATCGCCGCGGTGGCGTCGCGGCTGGAGATGCCGAAATACAGCCACCACATGGCGATGGTGCCGGCGAAGGTGGCGAGCACCGCGGACACCACCGCAGCACTCCACTGCTCGACCTCGCTGAGCACGCCACCGGTAGCCAGCAGCGTCTCGCCGAGTGCGACGATGACGAACAGCTGGCAACGCTCGGCCAGGTGCCCGCCTTCGATGGTCCACTCGCGGGTGTGCGACCGGCCCAGGCCCGGAAACGCGAAACCGAACATCGGCGAGATGTATTCGCAGGCCACCGCCACCGCCCACAACGCCAGGCGCAGATTGCCCTCGGCGGCGGCGCCCGCCAGCCAGAAGCAGGCCGACACGCTCACCCACGCCAGCATGCGTCGGAAATTGGGCGCCAACGGATGGCTGCGACCGACCTCCAGCAGCACGAACGCCGTGCGCCCGACCTGCATGGTGGCGTACGCCCCCGCGAAGACCCAGGCGCGTTCAGCGAAGGCCTCGGGAATGGACGAGGACATCAACAGCGCCAGCAACATGGTGACGAACAGCAGGCTGCGGATGCGTGGCGCCTCGGGATCGAACCAGTTGCTGACCCAGCAGGCGTACTGCCAGCCCAGCCAGACCGCGAACCACAGCACCAGCGTCTGCATCACCCCGATCAGGTCCAGGTGATGCAGCAGATGGTGGCTGAGCTGGGTAACCGCAAAGACGTAGACCAGATCAAAGAACAGCTCTTCGTAGGTCACGCGGGCGTGGTGGCCATCGCGCTGGCGCAGGGCAGGCGGTCTCAGTCGTGTGCTCATGGCCGTCCTTCAGCGCGCCAGTCGCCAGTACAGCAGTCCAGCCAGCAGGGCCGGCACCGCGAACACCAGCAGCAGGATCGGCAGTTCTTCCCGCACGGCGTAGTCCGCCTTGCTCACGCCCACCCACATGTTGGCCAGCGTCACCAGCAGCCAGGTGGCGATGAACGCGAGCAGGGCCGTGGGCAACTGTGACTGGCCTACGCTCCACAGCCGCCCGAAGAGCAGGAATACCCCCAACAACAACACCCCACCCACCATCACCAGAAGCACGTGCATGGTCCATCTCCTTGAGCCTGCTTGCAGGCTAGCCGCGGCCGATTCTGCGCTCCAGACGATGATCGTGGTTTCACTTTCCAGTTCCGACGAACAATCCCCGACCCGCGCCCCACATGACAAACGCGAACGGTTCCCATTAGTATTGCGTCATCGCGCAGGGATGCCCTCCCCCGCGCGCGCCCCTTGCCCTTGCTTCCGGTCCGGATGTCCCAGCTGCCTTCCCTACCCCCTCCCGCGCTGCCGCTGGTGTCCTCGCTGGTGCGCCATTACGAGGAACTGGTGGAGTACCTGCGCCGCCGTTTCCGCTCGCCGGGGTTGGCTCGTGAGGTGGTGCACGATGTCTGCGTGCGCCTGCTGGAACGCCCGGCCGCCTACGATGCACGGCAACCCATCGCGCTGCTGCGGCGGATCGCGCACGATACGGCGGTGGATCGCTGCCGCGCCGAGGATCTGCGCCGGCACTGGGTGGAGGCGCGTGCCGAGCTGCCCGATGACGCCTGCCCGCGCCCCGGGCCTGAGCAGCAGGCGCAGGGACAACAGGCACTGCAACGATTGGGCGCCACCATCGAACGCATGCCCTGCCGCCGCCAGCAGGTCTTCATCCTGCACAAGATCCACGAACTGCCACAGGCTGAGGTTGCCCGCCGCATGGGTATCGGCCAGAAGGCGGTGGAGCGCCACCTGCGCCTGGCCATGGTCGATTGCCAACGGTCGGCTGGCCTGCGATGAGCCCACAACCGCCGCCGTCCACACCGCAACCGCCGGTCCAACCCGCAACCACCGACCAGGTGCTGGACCAGCATCGCGATGCCCTGAAGGAACGCTTCCCCATGCCCAGCGCGGATGCGTTGCAGCGTCGTCGCGGTGGGCGTGCGGCGAAGATCGTCCTGCCGCTGCTGCTGATCACGGCCACGGGCGTGTTCATTGCCGACCCGGCATGGCAGGTGCACGACTATCGGAGCGCGGTGGGCGAACGCCGCGGCATCCGCCTGCCCGATGGCAGCCATCTGCTGCTCGACGCCGGTACCCATCTGCAGGTTCGCAGGCACATCCGCTCGCGGCAGGTGGTGCTGGTGCAGGGCCAGGCCCGTTTCCAGGTGCAGCACTCGACCTGGCGCCCGTTCGAGGTCGAGGCCGGGGCGGTGCATGTGCGCAACTATGGCACGGTGTTCGACGTTGACCGGCAGGGTAGCCTCAGCGAGGTAACCCTGTGGCGCGGCGAGGTGGGCGTGCGTGTGGATGGCGGGGGCGCAGAGCAGCGCCTGAAGCCGGGGCAGCGCGTGCTGGCCCAGCCAGGATCGTTGTCTCCGCCGGAAGCGGTGGACCCGGATCGAGCCGACTGGACCCGTGGACGGCTGCAATTCGACCGCATGCCGTTGGCCGAGGTGCTGCGCATCCTGCAGCGCTATCACGACCGTCCCATCGTGCTGGACGACCCGGTACTGGGGCCGCTGCAGGTGTCAGGCGTCTTCGATGCCGACCGCGCCGAGACTGTACTCGCGCTGCTGCCCGAGATCCTGCCGGTACAGGTGCACACCGCTTCCGATGGCAGCCTGCATCTGCGCGCCCGCGATTGAATGCCACACCGAGGGTGGGTTGCGCGCCGTCCCATCCGGCAAGTGCTTGAACCCTTCCGAAGGACCCCCGCATGACCCGCCCTGTTCCGCCAGCCGCCCTGCGCCGGCTGGCCCCCACCCTGCTCGCTGCCTGCCTCTGTGCGGCCCTGCCCGCCACGGCGCAGACCGCTGCATCCGCGCCCGTCGAGCTGCACCTGCCGGCCGGCCCGTTGCAGGCCTCGCTCACTGCGCTGGCGCGGCAGAGTGGCATCCAGCTGCTGTTCGCCGCCGACAGCGTGAGCGGCCGCAGCGCCCCGGCTGTTGATGGCCGCTACACCCCGCGTGAGGCCCTGCAGCGGCTGCTGGCAGGCCAAGGCCTGGCGATGCAGGAACGTTCGCCAGGGGTGTTCGTGGTGAGTGCCGCGCCAGCGCCGGCGAAGCCGCGCATCCCGGCCCGGGCCGCATCATCGGCGCCGTCATCCGCCTCGACGACGTCGCTGGCCCGCGTCACGGTCTCGGCCTCGACCGCGCGCATGCCGCAGGGCGAGACCGCCATGCCCAATACCATCACGGTGCTGACCCGCGAGGACATCACCCAGCAGCTGGCATTGGGCTCGGATGTGTCGCGGGTGCTGTCGTCGCAGATCCCGGCGTTTGCCCCGGCGCGCGAGAAGATGTCCAACTACGGCGAAACCATGCGCGGCCGCGGCATCCTGTACATGGTCGACGGCGTGCCGCAGTCCACGCCGCTGCGCGATGGCTCGCGTGATTCGCACACCATCGACCCGGCGATGATCGAACGCATCGAGGTCATCCACGGCGCCAACGCGCTGCAGGGCATCGGCGGTACCGGCGGCATCGTCAACATCATCACCCGCAGTGCGCCCAGTGAGCCGGGCGCGTTCCTGCTCGACACCAACGTCAGCTACAGCGCTGCCCTGCCCAGCCGACACGACGACAATGGCCAGCGCGGCTCGGCCCTGGTGGGCGTGCGCGGCGAGCAGTTCGACCTGGTCGCCGGCCTGGCCTATGAGAAGCAGGGCCTGTACCACGACGGCGAGGGCCGATCGATCGGCACCAACGCGCAGGGCGAGCTGATGGACTCGACCTCATCGAACGTATTCGCCAAGCTGGGCTGGAACATTGCCGACGGCCACCGCCTGCAGGTCATGGCCAACCGCTACGAACTGCGCGGGCTGGACAACTACCTGGCCATCAACGGTGACTACCGGACCGGTCGCCCGACCATTTCGGTCCCCGGCGATACGCCGCTCGATCCGCCGATGAACCGCTCGCGTTCGCTGACGGTGGACTACAGCGCCGCCGACCTGCTCGGCGGCCGTTTCCAGGCGCAGGCCTTCGCGGTCGATTTCGAAGGCCGCTACGGTGCCAGCCAATGGGATCCTTGGGGCAACACCGGCGCCAATGCCGCCTGGGACCAGACCCAGAACGAATCGGACAAGCGCGGCTTCAAGCTGACCCAGAGCTGGAGCCGCATCGCCGACACCACGCTGGACGTGACCCTGGGCCTGGACGGCCTGCGCGACCGCACCCACCAGGTGCTGCTGGCCAGTGGCATGAACTGGGTGCCGCAGACCACGTACCAGAGCCTGTCACCGCTGCTGCAGCTGCACTGGTGGCCGACCGATCACCTGATGCTGTCCGGCGGCCTGCGCTACGAAAAGGGCGAGCTGGAAGTAGGCGACTACACCACCCTGCCCCGTTACGGCGCACGCAAGGTGGCCGGTGGCAAGCCGACCATGAGCGAGACCCTGCCCAACTTCGGCGCGGTCTGGTACATCAACGATCGCCTCAACGCCTATGCCTCGTACTCGGAAGGCTACACCGTGGCCGACGTCGGCCGCGTGCTGCGCGCGATCAACCGCGACGGCCAGCGCGTGGACAGCCTCATCGACCTGTCACCGGTGGTGTCGGACAACCGCGAGATCGGACTGGAGTACGACGATGGCCGCTTCAGCGGTGACATTGCCTACTACACCTCCGAATCCAGGCTCGGCTCGGTACTGATCTACGATCCGGGCATCGATGCCTATGCGGTACAGCGCCAGGCCACCCGTGTGGAAGGCTTTGAAAGCAATCTGCGCCTGCGGCTGGGCGACAGCCGCCTCGGCCTTGGCTACGCACGCGCCAACGGCCGCTACGACGCCGACGTTGACGGTCGCCTCGACAGCGACCTGGCCGGCGTCAACGTCGCACCGAACCGGCTGACCGCGTTCTGGGAACAGAGCTGGACGCCGCAGCTGAGCACCCGACTGCAGGCCAGCCATGCCTTCGACCGCGACTTCGACCTGCATGGCGCGCGGGTGGCCGAGTTCAAGGGTTACACCACCGTGGATCTGGTCGCGCGCTATACGCTGGACAAGCACGCCTTCACGCTGGGCGTGCAGAACCTGGCGGACAGGCAGTACATCAGCTACTACTCGCAGACCACGCCGTCGAACCCGAGCTATTTCTCCGGCCGCGGCCGGGTGCTGACGCTGGGATGGCAGTACCGGTACTGATCCGTGGCGTCCTTATGGGAGCCATGAAAACTATGCGAGACGCGATGAAGGAGGCCCATGCTAGTTTCTGGGCCTCCTTCAAGCGGACGTGAATCATGCGTTTTACCCTGCTCGCCTTCGCCCTGGCCGTCGCGCTTCCGGCCGCCCACGCCAGCGCCGCCGAGGCACCGCTGCCACAACTGCGGGCCTATACCGTGGATGCGTCCTGGCTGCAGCCGATGGCGCCGCTGCAGGTTGCCGACCACACCTGGCAGATCGGCACCGAGGACCTGACCGCGCTGCTGGTGCAGACCGCCGAGGGCGCAGTACTGCTGGATGGCGGCATGCCACAGATGGCCGGTCACCTGCTGGACAACATGAAACTGCGCGGCGTGGCCCCGCAGGACCTGCGATTGATCCTGCTCAGCCATGCGCATGCCGACCACGCCGGCCCGGTCGCCGAGCTCAAGCGTCGCACCGGCGCGCATGTGGCGGCCAATGCAGAAACGGCGGTGCTGCTGGCGCGCGGCGGCAGCAACGACCTGCACTTTGGCGACGGCATCACCTATCCGCCGGCCAGCGCCGACCGCATCATCATGGATGGCGAAGTGGTCACGGTGGGCGGCATCGCATTCACCGCGCACTTCATGCCGGGGCACACCCCGGGCAGCACCGCCTGGACCTGGACCGACACCCGCGATGGGAAGCCGGTGCGCATCGCCTACGCCGACAGCCTGAGTGCACCGGGTTACCAGCTGAAGGGCAATCCCCGTTATCCGCGCCTGATCGAGGACTACAAGCGCAGCTTCGCAACGGTACGGGCGCTGCCCTGCGATCTGCTGCTCACCCCGCATCCGGGCGCCAGCAACTGGAACTATGCCGCCGGCAGCAAGGCCAGCGCCGAGGCACTGACCTGCAACGCCTACGCGGATGCGGCCGAGAAGAAGTTCGACGCGCAGTTGGCCAGGGAAACGGCCGGGACCCGCTGATTCTGTAGCGTCGAGCTTGCTCGACGGATCCGCAGAGCAGTCGAGCATGGCTCGACTCTGTAAAGAGCAAGTCGGCCGCGAGGAAAGGTGCCGGTCAGACCGACCGGCACCCGCCGTCTGTCAGCCGCCCTGGCCGTGCTGGGCGAACGGCTCGGTGCTGCCGTCGGTGCGCACCAGCTCGACGGTGTACGGCTGCACGTAGCCGTCCGGCATTTCCATGCCCGGCGAACCGGCCGGCATGCCGGGCAGCACCAGCCCGCGCGCGGCCGGGCGTTCGGCCAGCAGGCGCTTGATGTCCTCGGCCGGGATGTGACCCTCGACCACGTAACCGCCGATCTCGGCGGTATGGCAGGAGGCCTTGCCGACCGGCACGCCCAAGCGGACCTTGATTGGATTCATGTCATCGGTGTCGCGCACATCGACCTGGAAGCCGGCGGCCTTCAGGTGGTCGACCCAGATGCCACAGCAACCGCAGCTGGCGGTCTTGTGCACGATGGCCACCGGCAAGGCCGGATCGACCTTGGCCGGGCTGGCCTGGTTCGGTGTCACCGGTGCCGCGCTGGCGACCGGTGCGGCGGCGGATTCTTCGGCGGCACGTGCACAGGCGGTCGTGGCCAACACAGTGCCCAGCAGCAGGCCGAGGGAGAGAGTACGGTTCATTGAGTGATTCCTTTGCAGAGGCGGGCAAGGCGGCCCGCCGCCCGCGCATCGAAGGCGCGGGCAGAGTCGAGAAGAAGTCGAGCAGCTACGGCAGGCGCGTAGGGCCTGCAGGGAATCACGCGATGGGGGGCCGCAGCGGGTCGAGTCTCGGCGGCGGTGCGCGTTGCTGGGCATTGGCCGGAACAGGCGCCTCGCGCCACGGCGAGGCCGGTGTTCCGTTCAATGTCGCCAGCATGCCAAGACAGGCCGGTGGGCATTCGCACTCACCACTCTGGCAGGCCGCCGGGGCTGCATCATCGCAGCAGCCGGCTGCAGCCATCGCGGCCGAGTGCGGTGCAGCGCAATGCCCCTGGCTGGACGGGCCGCTGTACGAAGACGCAGCGAGCGCCAGCGCCGGTGCATTCAGCACCAGGGCGACAAGCAACATCCATCGCAGCAGCAGGCCAGGCAGGTTCACCGGCCGATGATAGCCGATGCAGGCGCCCTGAACGTGGGGGGGGCAACGACCCTGACAGCTTGACAACCACGCGGCCGACTTGCGCGATGCCCATTGCTATGGCGAGATGGCAATCGTGCCACCCTGCCTTGCCACGCCCCTACCCCTGTCCCCGACACGGAGTTCCCCTCATGAAAGGATTCATGCGAACACTGCTTGTGGTGCTGCTGTTGTCGTGCGCGACCATCACCCACGCCGAAGAACCAAGCGAAGATGAAGCAAGCGAACGCGCTGAAGTCTCCCGGCAGGCACAGCAACTGCTGGAGAAGCAGGATTTCGCCAGACTGGAGCAACTCGCCAGTCGTTACCGGGATACGGATCGCTACTTCAGCAGTGGTGTCTGGAAGCTTTCGGCGTACTACGTAGGCATCGGCTATGCCTTCAGCATGAGGAACCGTGACCCGGCCTATTGGCAGGGTCGCGAGAAGCTCGTGCAGGCGTGGATCTCGCGCTACCCCAGGTCGCCGTCGGCGCGCCTGGCCATGGCTGAGATGCTCAGCCGCCAAGGCTGGAGCATCCGCGGCCCCGGCTATGCAAATACGGTGAAGGAAGAGGACTGGGCACCGTTCAAGGCGCTGCAGCAGCAGGCCGTTGACTACCTGCTGAAATACAAGGACATCGCCAGCACGGACCCGTACTGGTACGAGTCGATGGAACACCGGGCGATCGAACAGAGTTGGGATGCAGACCGCTTCTTCGCATTGCATGACGAAGGCATCGCGCGCTATCCGGGCTACTTCCCGCTCTACTTTGCTGCCGTGCGCTATTTCGCTCCGAAGTGGGGCGGCGATCCGGCTGGCCTGGAAGCCTATGCACGCAGGGTCATGGCTGCTGCCCCACCGCAGGACCAATACATGCTGTACGCCCGTATCTACTGGGTCGCCTCGCAGCGGGAGTACGAGGACCGTTTGTTCACCGAGTCGAAAGTGAACTGGCCGACCATGAAACGCGGCTTCGAAGACGTGCTGTCACGTTATCCCTCGCCATGGAACCTGCAATCATTCGCGTACTTCGCCTGCCAGGCCAATGATCCCGTCAAGGCCCGTGAACTGCTGGCGCAGATCCAGGAACCGATCGTTGGCGCTTGGCGGGATACGGCCAACTATTTCCGTTGCTCCTTTGCCCTGGATGAACCCAACCCACATGCCGAAGGCCCATAGGACTGGATTCATCCACTGCTAGGCGACCGCCGCCATCGCCCGCATCCTCACAGGGATCGACTTGGCCGCCGGCGTGCCGCTGATGCGGTCGTAGTAGTCCAGCGGCAACAACGGGTTCAGTTCGGGGTAGTAGCCGGCCAGCGCGCCGCGCGGCATCGGGTAGTCCAGCACCGTCAGGCCCTCGATGCGCCGCTGCACGCCATCGCCGCTGATCGTCTCCAGGCTGACCAGCGCTTCCTTGTCCAGCCCGCGTGCCAGTCGGTCCTCGATGTTCATGAACAGCACCATGCGATCGTTGTACACGCCGCGATAGCGGTCGTTGTAGCTGTAGATGGTGGTGTTGTACTGGTCATGCGAGCGCACCGTGGCCAAGCGCAGCATGTCCGGGTCATGTACGGGATCGTCCACGTCCAGCCCAGGCATCACCAGGATGTTGGCCTTGCCATTCGGCGTGGGCCACACCCGGCGGCGCGGCGGAATGTCCAGATGGAAACCGTGTGGCTGCTGGATGCGCTCGTTGAAGCCGGTGTAGATCTCCGGATACACCGCAGCGATCAGCTCGCGGATGGGTGCGTAGTCGTGCATGCAGCCGGCCCAGTCAACCCTGCTGTCGGGCAGTGTGGCCAGCGCCATGCGGCAGACAATCTCGACCTCGGGCAATACATCGGCGCTGACCGGTTCGAGCACGCCGCGCGAGGCGGTCACATTGGACATCGCGTCTTCGATGGTGACGAACTGCTCGCCGGCCGGCGTGACGATGCGCTCCGAGCGCGCCACCACCGGCAGGATCAGCGCATCGCGGCCATGAACCAGGTGCCCACGGTTGAGCTTGGTGGCGATGCCCACGGTCAGGTCCAGGCCACGCATTGCCTCGTACGCGCGCGGCGTATCGGGCACCGCATGGATGAAGTTGCCACCCAGGCCGATGAACACCTTGGCGCTGCCGTCCAGCATCGCCTCGATGGATTCGACCACATGGTGGCCATGCTCACGCGGCGGGTCGAAGCCGAACACCTGCTGCACACGGTCGAGATAGGCCGGCTTGGGCTTCTCGTCGATGCCGACGGTGCGGTCGCCCTGCACATTGGAATGACCCCGGATCGGCCCGATGCCAGCACCGGGCTTGCCGAAGTTGCCACGCAGCAACAGCAGGTTGGCGACCTGCTGCAGCAGGCGCGAGCCGTACTGGTGCTGGGTCAGTCCCATGCCGTAGCAGATCACGGTGGCATTGGAGCGGATGTAGATCTCCGCACAGCGACGGATCTGCGCCTGCGAAATGCCGGACACCTGCACGATCTCGTCCCAGTCCTGCGCCATCACGTCTTCGCGCAGCGCCTCCAGGCCCACCGTGTGTTCGGCGAGGAATGCATGGTCGAGCACACGCTCACCCTGCGCCTCGCGCTCGAACATCACCTTCATCATGCCCTTGATCAGGGCCAGGTCGCCGCCGATGCGGATGTGCACGAACTCGCTGGTGATCTCGGTCGAACCGAACGTGGCCATCTGCACCATGTCCTGCGGCTCGGCGAAGCGGATCAGCGCGCGCTCGGGCATCGGGTTGACCGCCACGATCGGAATGCCGCGTTTGCGCGCCTCGACCAGGTTGCTCATCATCCGCGGTGAATTGGTGCCGGTGTTCTGGCCGATCACGAAGATCGCCTCGGCGTGCTCGAAATCCTGCAGCACGATGGTGCCCTTGCCTACCCCAATGGCCGGCGGCAGGCCGCGGCTGGTCGGCTCGTGGCACATGTTCGAGCAGTCCGGAAAATTATTGGTGCCGAACTCGCGCACGAAGATCGAATACAGGAACGCCGCTTCGTTGGGCGTGCGTCCGGAGGTATAGAACTCGGCCTGGTGCGGGCTGTCCAGCGCCCGCAGATGGCGGCCGATCAGTGCGAAGGCATCGTCCCAGCTGCACGGCACGTAGTGATCGGTGGCCGCGTCGTAGCGCATCGGCTCGGTCAACCGGCCCTGCATCTCCAGCCAGTAGTCGGTCTGCGCCATCAGCTCGGTAACGGTATGCCGGGCGAACAGCTCACGACCGGCACGGAACTGGGTGGCTTCCCAGGCCAGTGCCTTCGCGCCGTTCTCGCAGAACTCCAGCTTCTTGCGTTCGTCGGCATCGGGGAACGCGCAGCTGGGGCACTTGAAGCCACCGGGCTGGTTCATCGCCAGCAACGCCTTCGACCCCTTGCCGATCACACTCTGCTGCAGCAACACCTTGGCGGTGGCTCCGGCGGCACCCCAACCACCGGCGGGCTGGTTGTAGGGCTTGTAACGCGGCGGCTTCTGCTCGGACATGTTCGGGAACCTGACGGGAGGAACGCGGCAACAATGGGCACAACGCGGTCCGGCGGCGCTTTCGGACGCACAGCCAGCCCCACAGTCAAACACGGCCTGCACGGCTTCGCCAGTGGGTGCGCGCTGTTTTCAGCGCAGCCTGCCATGACAACGGTTACACCTGCGTCAGCGCATGGCCACTGCGCTATTCTCGATGGCGTGGGTGGTCCACCACCTGCGTATCTCCCTTGTCCGGACGCGCTGCATGCCTGATTCGACCCCACCGCACACCCCGCCTGCCGGCACGGCCCAGCGCCCGTTGCAGCGCTGGCGCAGCGAGGGGCGACAGCCCCTGGTCGACGTGGTGGCCGAGGAAGTGCCGGTGGCGCTGCGTTACAACGACGCCGCCTTCGCGGTGATGATGGCCACGCCCTGCGACCTGGAGGACTTTGCGCTTGGGTTCTCGCTCAGCGAGGGACTGATTGCTACGCCCTCGCAGCTGCTGTCGATCGACATCCGCCCACAGCTGGAAGGCATCGAGCTGCAGATGACCGTGACCGAGGATGCACCCGGTGCCGATCTGGACCCCGCCAATGGGCGCCTGCTGCCCGGCCGTGGTGGCTGCGGCCTGTGCGGCACGCGCCAGCTGGAAGAAGTGCTGCGACCGCTGCCGCAGATCCGCGAACGCCGCAGCTATTCCGCCACCGCCCTGCAGCGGGCGGTGGCGACCTTGGCGCAGCACCAGCCGATGAATGCGGCAAGCGGTTCGGTCCACGCCGCGGCCTGGGCCGACGCCAGTGGGCGCATCGGTTGGGTACGCGAGGACGTGGGTCGCCACAACGCACTGGACAAGCTGATCGGCGCCCTGCATCACAATGAACACACGATCGAGGGTGGTCTGCTGGTGATTTCCAGCCGGGCCAGCTACGAAATGGTCAGCAAGGCGGTGCGCGCCGGCGCCAGCGTGCTGGCGGCGGTTTCGGCGCCGACCGCGCTGGCGATCGACCTGGCCCGCAGCGCCGGCCTGTGCCTGGTCGGGTTCGCACGGGAGAGCGGGTTCAATGTGTATACCCATCCCGAGCGGCTGCAGGCAGACGAGAAGTAGCATCGACTGGGTAGAGTCGACTGTCAGTCGACTGCTCTTCGTTCAGCCCCCCGAAAACCCCGCGCTGCGCGCGATAGTCGACTGACAGTCGACTCTACCCGGTCGGCTCCATTCAGACCGGCCCGGGCGGCCCGCTGCCACCCGGGCCGAACCGAATCTCAGCGCAGCGCGACCTTCGGGAAGTCCACCGGCACGTAACGCTGCGTTGTAGAGTCGACTGTCAGTCGACTGCTCTTCGTTCAGACCTCCGAAAACCCCGCGCTGCGCGCGATAGTCGACTGACAGTCGACTCTACCCCGTCGGCTCAATTCAGACCGGCCCGGGCGACCACTGCCACCCGGGCCAGGCCAGGTCTCAGCGCAACGCGACCTTCGGGAAGTCCACCGGGACGTCGAACGCTACGTTGTAGAGTCGACTGTCAGTCGACTGCTCTTCGTTCAGACCCCCCGAAAACCCCGCGCTGCGCGCGATAGTCGACTGACAGTCGACTCTACCCGGTCGGCTCCATTCAGACCGGCCCGGGCGACCACTGCCACCCGGGCCAGGCCAGATCTCAGCGCAGCGCGACCTTCGGGAAGTCCACC
>NZ_JCAFRT010000013.1:0-116562 GCF_059368495.1 Stenotrophomonas sp. YJH_SMC_91
GCTTGCTTTAAAACAATTAATAGTTGCTTGATCAAACGTCTGCAAGATGGACAATCATCCTTCCTGCAGGCGCCTTCACAAGATACCTGCGCATACTTTCAAAGATCGAGGGAAGTGGCCTCAGCGCCGTTCCCGTGTGCTGCGAAGTTTCCTTCGTAGCGAGCCGCCCATTATGCCAGACTTTTTCAGTCCGTCAACACCTTCGTTCGATCATCTCGTTCGGCGGTGGTGGGCGCCCTGTTGTCGCTGAAGCCCCTTGGTGGCGACCCCTGCGACGGGGGAGGAGAAGTATGTCCCTATTCCCATCGTTTGTGAAGGGGGTGTGGCGATTTTTTTCACCGGATGTTGCATCCGTTCATCCGTCGCGCTGCGGGAGGACCGCCCGAAGAGCAGCCAAGCGTGGGCTTGGCTCTACAAGAGCATAAGGAAGGGCCGGCTGCGCCGGCCCTTCCTTTGTCTCAGGCAGCGACCAGGCGTACGCGGGCGAAGGTGCGCTTGCCGACCTGCAACAGGCCTTCGAAGCCCGGCTGCAGCACCTGCTGGCCGTCTTCGACCACCTCGCCGTCCACCTTGACCGCGCGCTCCTTGAGCTTGCGGTTGGCTTCGGAGTTGCTCGGGGTCAGGCCGGCCGCGGTCAGCAGCGCAGCAATACGCAGGCCTTCGACCGGGATCGCCACGTCCTGCAGCGGCAGCTGGGTGATATCGCCCTGCCCGGTCACCGCCGCTTCCCAGCCGGCGATCGCCTGCTCGGCCGCTGCGGCGTCGTGGAAGCGGGTCGCCAGTTCACGCGCCAGGCGCAGCTTGACCACGCGCGGGTTCAGGCCGCCATTGGCCACCTGCTCGCGCAGCTGCACGGCTTCGGCCTGGCTGATGTCGAAGGACAGCAGCTCGATCCAGCGCCACATCAGGGTGTCGTCCACCTTCATGGTCTTGGTGACGATGTCGATGGCCGGTTCGCTGATGCCAATGTAGTTGCCCAGCGACTTGGACATCTTGTTGACGCCGTCCAGGCCCTCCAGCAGCGGCATGGTCAGCACCACCTGCGGCTTCTGGCCGTGGTGCTCCTGCAGACCACGGCCCATCAGCAGGTTGAACTTCTGGTCGGTACCGCCCAGCTCCACGTCGGCCTCCAGGGCCACGGAGTCGTAGCCCTGCACCAGCGGGTACAGGAACTCATGGATGGCGATGGACTGCTGGGCGGCGTAGCGCTTGGCGAAGTCGTCGCGCTCGAGCATGCGTGCCACGGTGTGCTGGCCGGCCAGGCGGATCATGTCGGCCGCGCCCATCTTGCCGAACCACTCCGAGTTGAAGCGGACTTCGGTACGGCTGCGGTCCAGCACCTTGAACACCTGCTCCTCATAGGTACGGGCGTTGGCCAGCACGTCCTCGCGGCTGAGCGGCTTGCGGGTGAGGCTCTTGCCGGACGGGTCGCCGATCATGCCGGTGAAGTCGCCGATCAGGAAAATGACCTGGTGGCCGAGGTCCTGGAACTGGCGCATCTTGTTCAGCAGCACCGTGTGGCCCAGGTGCAGGTCGGGCGCGGTGGGGTCGAAGCCGGCCTTGATCCGCAGCGGGCGGCCCTCCTGCAGGCGCGCACGCAGATCCTCGAGCTTGAGGATCTCGTCGGCACCACGGCCGATCTGGGCAAGGGCTTCTTCAATCGAGGACACGTGACTACTCCCGGCAACGCCGATTCTTGTGTGGGGTGTTAAAGCAAAGTTAACCCGATTGGCTTCACAAAAGCCAATGGGCACAAGGGTTTGACGCGGTTTTCTCAGGTGTCTATGGTAACCGGCGATCAGGCCCCCGCTCCCGGGCCACCAGGAAAAAACCGCCGATGCACAATTCCGAACAAGGGCGCGCACGCAAGCAGCGCTTCCAGGAACGCCTCCACGTCCTGCACGACAACGCCCTGCATCGGAAGCTCAGGCAACATCTTCCCGCAGCCTTCAACGAGCGCTGGACCCGGCGCCACTGGATGCATGCCAGCCTGTTCGCGACCATCGGCGCCCTGGTGGCGACGATCGTGCCGGGCTTCTCGCACACCATCGACGCCCCCTTTGCCGACAGCCATACCAGCCTGGCACTGCCGTTGCCGCCGCTGGCCATGGCCCGCCAGCAGCAGGTGCCCGGTGACAGCTGGCAGGTGCTGCGCGTGGAACGCGGCCAGACCCTGAGCGATCTGTTCGACAAGGCCGGTATCCCGGCGACCACCCTGCACCGGGTACTGGACCACCCGGGCGCGCGCGAGGCGCTGACCAAGCTTCGCCCGGGCGCCGAGATCGCCTTCGACATGCCGCTGTCCGGCGACCTGCGCAGCATCCGCTTCGACCGCGATGCCGACAACCGGGTGGAGCTGAGCCTGGCCGGTGACGACATCAAGGAGAAGGTGACCAAGCGCGAGACCTCCACGCGCACGGTGGTCACCAGTGGCGAGATCACCAGCTCGCTGTATGCCGCGGCCCGCCGCGCCGGGCTGTCGCCGTCGGCGATTGCGACGATGACCGACGACATCTTCAAGTACGACATCGACTTCTCGAAGGACCTGCAGCCGGGCGACCGCTTCAGCGTGGTGATGGATGAAACCTGGCGCGAAGGCGAGAAGGTGGACACCAGCAAGATTCTGGCGGCGACTTTCACCACCGGTGGCAAGACCTATTCCGGCTTCCGCTTCGACCGCAACGGCAAGTCCGAGTACTACGACATCAACGGCCGTTCGCTGAAGAAGAGCTTCATCCGCATGCCGATCCCGTTCGCGCGGCTGAGCTCGACCTTCGGTGCGCGCAAGCACCCCGTGCTGGGCAAGATGCGCATGCACAAGGGCGTGGACTACGCCGCGCGCACCGGCACCCCGATCATGGCCGCCGGCGATGCCCGCGTGCAGTTCGCCGGCGTGCAGCGCGGTTACGGCAACGTGGTGATCCTCGACCACGGCCGTGGCCACACCACCCTGTATGGGCACATGTCGCGCTTTGCGAACATCAAGACCGGCCAGCGGGTGGCCCAGGGCACGGTGATCGGTTATGTCGGCTCGACCGGCCTGGCCACCGGCCCGCACCTGCACTACGAATTCCGCGTCAACGGCGAGCACCGCAACCCGCTGACCGTGACCATGCCGCCGCCGGAGCCGCTGAAGGGCGCCGAGCTGGTCGCCTTCCGCGCGCAGACCGCGCCGGCGATGGCCCGCATCCAGGGCATGGAGAAGCTGATCTACGCCGATGCCAGCCCGGCACCGACCAGCCGCGACGAGGCCGCCCCCGAGGTGGCCAGCGCCAAGGACAAGAGCAGCACCGGCCGCAAGCGCGGCTGAGCCCCTGCGTTGACGAAGAAGGACGCGGCAGCACAAGCTTGCCGCGTCCTTTTTTTATGCCTGCCATGAATACGACTGCCGACACTGACGCCCCCCTGTACCTTGGCCTGATGTCGGGCACCAGTGCCGACGGCATCGATGCCGCGCTGGTGCAGTTTCCTGCCGGCGGAGGCTGCCGCTTCGTGCACGGCCTGACCGCCCGCTGGGAGCCGGTGCTGCGTGCACGGCTGGTGGCGCTGGGCGAAGGTGGTCCACTGGATTCGCTGGAGGAGCTGGGCGAGCTGGACGCCCGGATCGCGATCAGCTTCGCCGGGGCCGCCAACCAGCTGCTGGCCGAGGCTGGCGTGGACCGCAGCCAGGTGCGCGCGATCGGCTCGCATGGGCAGACCGTGCGTCACCGGCCGCTGGCCGACCCCGCCTTCACCGTGCAGCTGGGCGACGGCAACCGCATCGCCGAGTTGACCGGGATCACCACGGTCTCCGACTTCCGCCGACGCGACGTGGCGGCCGGGGGCCATGGTGCGCCACTGATGCCGGCCTTCCACCTGGCCATGCTGGGCACGACCGACGAAGACCGCGCCGTGCTCAATCTGGGCGGTATCGCCAACCTGACCCTGATTCCGCGCGAAGGTGCGGTACGTGGCTTCGATACCGGCCCGGCCAATGCGCTGATGGATGCCTGGTGCCAGCGCCACACCGGCCGCACCTTTGATGCCGACGGCGCGTACGCCGCCAGCGGCGCGGTGGACGAGGGCCTGCTGGCGGGCTGGCGCTCGGACCCGTGGTTCGCGCTGCCGCCGCCGAAGAGCACCGGCCGTGAGCAGTTCCACCTGGCCTGGGCCGAGGCGCACATGGCCGAGGGCCAGTACGCGGCGGCCGACGTGCAGGCAACCCTGCTGGAGCTGACCGTGGCAACGGTGGCCGACGCGCTGCTGGCGCAGCAGCCGCAGACCCGCCGCCTGCTGGTCTGTGGCGGCGGGGTACGCAACCGACAGCTGATGAAGCGCCTCGCGGCCCGGCTGCCGGACGTGCAGGTGGAATCCAGCGCCGTGCACGGGCTGGACCCGGAGTACGTGGAGGCAATGGGCTTTGCATGGCTGGCGCAGCGGACGATGGACGGGCTGGCCGGCAACCTGCCAAGCGTGACCGGAGCTAAGGGCCCGCGGATCCTGGGTGCGATCCACCTGGCGTGAGGTGGCGCCATCCACGCGTGGCGTGGATCTACCGGGCAGCCGGGCGTGGGCTCGTCTCTACAGCATTGCGGCGCGGCCGCTAATCGAAGCCCTGCCCTGCGGGCAAGGCCTGCAGGGCGGCAATGGCATCGGACAGGGCATCCACTTCCGGATCGCCGAAGCCGGAGCGGACTTCCAGTTCACTGCTGAACAGGCCCTGCTCCAGCAAGGCGGCACAGGTCTGTTCGTGGGTCCAGCCGCGGGCGACCGCGACGCGTTTGATACGTTCCAGCAGCAGCGGGTCCAGGTCCCGCAGCACAACGTCGGCCATGCTCACTTCCCCGTTCGCAAGGCACCGCCCCCTCGGCGCGTCGGGGCGATGATCCCGCAGACCGGGCGGGCAGGCAATCAGGTCGAGCCGGCGGCCTGGCGACGGCGCTGCTGCAGGATCAGCAGGGCGCAGAGGATCACCACCGGGATCGCCACCAGCGCGGTACCGACGAAGAACAGCGCGTAGCCTTCCAGCAGCGTCCGGCCCTGTGCGAGCGTCTGTACCGACCACCCCGAGAGCCCCTTGAGCGCCTTGCCGGGCATCGCGTAGAACGAGCTCAGCAGTGCGTACTGGGTGGCGGTGTATCCAATGCTGGTCAGGCTCGACATGTAGGCGATCAGCGCCGTACCGGCGAAGCCGCTGGCGAAGTTGTCGATTGCCATGGCCACGGCGAAATGGGTTGTGTCCGGGCCGGAATAGGCCAGCCAGGCAAACGCCAGGTTGGAGGCCGGCCCCAGCACAGCGCCTACCATCAGCGCCGCCAGCACCCCCCAGCGGACCGAGACCAGGCCCGCTGCGGCAATACCGACGAAGGTCGCGACCAGCCCGACCGAACCACGCACCGCGCCCACGGTGTCCTCGTCCAGGCCGAGATCGACGTAGAAGGGGTTGGCCATCGGCCCCATGACGAAGTCGGCCATGCGATAGACGCTGATGGCCACCAGGATCAGGATCGCGCCGCTGCGGTGCTCGCGGACGAAGGCGATGAACGGTCCTGCTACGGCGTCGAACAATCCGCGCGGTGTCCACAGCGAGGTCGCCTGCGCCTGCACGGCAGCCACCTCCCTGGCGGGTTCCCTGGCCATGACCACGGCCACCACGCCAAGCGCCATCAGCACGGCCATGATCTCGTACGAGACCTGCCAGCCGACACGGGCCGCGATGATCAGGATCAGCGCATCGGTGACCAGCAATGCAGTGCGGTAGCCCAGTGCCGAGGATGAGGTCAGCAGTCCAAGCTGCTCGCTGTTGTCAGCACTTTCAATGCGCCAGGCATCGATGACGATGTCCTGGGTGGCCGAAGCAAACGCCACGATCACGGCCATCACGCCGAACACGACGATGTGCTGCCAGGCGATACCCAGGAACTGGATCTGGCCCCCCTTGGGCTGGACCAGCGCCATGCCGACCAGGCCCACCACCACAACCAGCTGCGACAGCAGCATCCAGCCACGGCGGCGGCCAAAGCGGCCGAACAGAGGCACGTCGGTCTTGTCGACGATCGGTGCCCACAGGAACTTCATGGTGTAGGCCAGCCCGACCCATGACAGGAAGCCGATCGTACTCAGCTCGATGCCTTCCTTGCGCATCCAGAAGCCGAGCGTGTTGCCCACCAGATAGATCGGCAGGCCGGAACTGAAGCCGAGCAGCAGCATCGCCAGCACCTTGCGCTGGCTCAGGTTGGACAACACCTGCTGCCACGGTCGGCGCGGCTTGGCAGCCTCGGTCACAGGTCGTAGTCCACGGTGAACGGGGCGTGGTCGGAGAAGCGCTCGTCGCGGTAGATCGAGCAGCTTCGCAGGCGGTCACGCAGGCCCGGGGTGATGAACTGGTAGTCGATGCGCCAACCGACGTTGTTGGCACGGGCGGCGCCGCGGTTGCTCCACCAGGTGTAGTCCTCGCCGGTGGGGTTGAGCAGGCGGTAGGCATCGGCCCAGCCGCGGCCGGCGGTGACATCGGTGGCCTGGCCGTGGTCGGCGCAGAGGGCGTTGAGCCAGTCGCGTTCCTCCGGCAGGCAGCCGGAATTCTTCTGGTTGGACTTCCAGTTCTTGATGTCCAGCGCCGAACGCACGATGTTCCAGTCGCCGCACAGCACGTAGTCGCGGCCGCTGCGCGCCCACTCCTCCAGGATCGGCCGCAGCCATTCCATCACTTCGAACTTGAAGCCCTGGCGCAGGTCGCCCGAGCTGCCGGACGGGATATAGAAGGAGACCACGCTGAGGTTGCCGTAGCGTGCCTCGATGTAGCGGCCTTCGTCGTCGAACGGGGCCCAGCCCAGCGACGTGATGACCTGGTCCGGCTCGCGCTTGCTGTAGATCGCCACACCGCTGTAACCCTTCTTGGTAATGGCGTCGCGGTAGAAGCAGTGGTGGCCGTCCGGGCGGAACATCGGGTCGCTCAGCTGGTCTTCCTGGGCCTTGGTTTCCTGGATGCACAGGACATCGGCATCCTGGGCACGGAACCAGTCGAGGAAGCCCTTGGTCGCGGCGGAACGGATGCCATTGGCGTTGAAACTGATGATGCGCATGCGGAAGACCTACGGCGGGAAACCGGGCAAGCATACCGGTTGACTGCAGGGCTGCGCAGTCCGCCGGGTGGGCCCGCCAGCGCCTTCACACGGGGCCGGACGAGCGCGAAACGCCCAGCTGGATTAGGATTTGTGCTCCAAATGAAGATGAATCGAGTTTTGATGAGCGACCACCGCCACCGTTTCCTGCAGTTGGCCCTGACCGCCGACGCCCTTCGCTTCGGCCAGTTCACCCTCAAGTCCGGCCGGCTGAGCCCCTATTTCTTCAACGCCGGGCGCTTCGACTCCGGCTCGCTGCTGTCCCAGCTCGGCGCGTGCTATGCCGATGCCATTGATGCCAGCGGGATCAAGTACGACGTGGTGTTCGGCCCAGCCTACAAGGGCATCCCGCTGGCCACCGCGATGGCCTGCGAGCTGGCCCAGCGCGGCCGCGACCTGCCGCTGTCGTTCAACCGCAAGGAAGCCAAGGACCATGGCGAGGGTGGCCAGCTGATCGGCGCCGACATGCAGGGCAAGCGCGTGCTGATCGTCGACGACGTGATCACCGCGGGTACCGCGATCCGCGAAGCGCTGGGCATCATCCGCGCCGCCGGTGGCACCCCGGCCGGCATCGTGGTGGCGCTGGACCGCCAGGAGATCGCTTCGGAGACCGACCGCCGTTCTGCCGCGCAGTCGGTGGCCGAAGAAGCCGGTATCCCGGTGATCGCCGTGGCATCGCTGGCCGATCTGCTTGATTTCGCCTCCGGCAACCCGGAACTTGTGGGTTACCGGCAGCCGCTGGAAGCCTACCGGGCCCAGTACGGCGTTCGTTCGATCCGCTGACCGACCCAGGGGAAAGGTCATGTCCCGAGTTCCTGCTGTCCTCTTCGCCGGCCTGCTGCTGGTCGTGCCGTTCACCGTACCGGCGCAGTCGCGCGACAGCGGCAAGGCGGAAAAGAAGCTGTACTGCTGGAACGAGGGCAAGGAGCGGATCTGCAGTGATTCGCTGCCGGCCGACGCGGTCAACCATGCCCGCGAGGAATTCAATGCGAGCACGGGCCTGCGCAATGCGCAGGTCCAGCGCGCGTTGACCGACGAGGAGCGTGCCGCTGCCAGCACCGCTGCGCAGCAGCAACAGCTGGACCTGATGGCCGAGCAGACCCGCCAGCGCACCGAGCAGGCCATGTTGTCCACCTACGGCAGCGAGGCCGACCTGCGCCGGGTGTTTGCCGAGCGCCAGGAAGTGCTGGACAACAACCTGAAGACAGCCGAGTACAACGTCACCAGCCTGCGTGAGTCGCTGGTGGCGCTGCTGTCGGCGGCGGGAGACCGCGAGCTGGCCGGCGCCAAGGTGGCCGACAAGCAGGCCGAGGCGATCCGCAAGCGGCATGCGCAGCTGCAGGCGCAGCAGCGCCTGCAGGCCGGGCTGGTGCAGCAGCAGCAGGCGTTGAAGGCCGAGATCGACAGCACCCTGCAGCGCTATCGCGAGCTGAAGGGGCTGGTGCCAGCGGACGCTCCGGCGGGCTGACGGCGCTGCCTCCGCCGGGCATGGCCCGGCGCTACCCCGGGCCTGGTTACGGGTTGGCCCACGGAATTTATGCACTCTTTACGCGTCGGCCCGGTCCAGCGCGTAGTGCGTTTATGGGGGGTAGGACGACGATGGCGGCCTGAGGTGGAGGGGTTCCACCAGGACGCTATTGCAATGTCCCCCTGGCTGTCGTTGTTGTGTGGCGTGCTGGTGCTGGTTGCCGCCGCCTATCTCCTTTATGTCGTGCTGCGGCCCGAGTCGTTCTGAGCGGAGCCGGCCATGACTGAGATGCTTGTGATTATTGCCGCCAGCCTGCTGCTGGCGTGGCCGCTGGGCCTGTACCTGGCGCGCGTGATGCGCGGCACGCCGATGAAGGTCGACGTGCTGTTCCACTGGATCGAGAAGCCGCTGTACAAGGTGCTTGGCGTCGATCCATCGCGCGCCATGTCCTGGCGCGGCTATGTGCTGGCCTTCGTGCTGAGCAACGTGGTGGTCGCGGTGCTGACCCAGGCGGTGTTCATGACCCAGGCCTGGTTGCCGTTGAACCCGGACCAGATCCCGAACATGCGCTGGGACACCGCGCTGCACACGATGATCTCGTTCCTGACCAACACCAACCAGCAGCACTATTCGGGCCAGGCGCAGCTGTCCTACTTCTCGCAGATGACCGGCATCACCGGCCTGCAGGTGGTGACGCCGATGATGGGCCTGGCGCTGGCGGTGGCGACGCTGCGCGCGTTGTTCTCGCGTGCGCCGCAGGCTGCGGCGACCACCAGGGCCGGCGATGACCGCCAGGTGGCGGTGGGCAACTACTACGTGGACGTGGTGCGCCTGTGCGTGCGCTTCCTGCTGCCGCTGTGCCTGGTGTGGACGCTGGTGCTGACCAGTCAGGGCGTGCCGTCGACGATGGCCGGTGGGCCACAGGCCACGCCGATCGATGCCCGCGCTGGCATGGCCGAACAGAAACTGCCGTTGGGACCGGTGGCGGCGATGGTCGCGGCCAAGCAGCTGGGCGCCAACGGCGGCGGCTGGTATGGCCCGAACAGCAGCTTCCCGCTGGAGAACCCGACCCCGCTGTCGAACGCGCTGGAGATCGTCGGCATCCTGCTGGTGCCGATGGCGGTGATCTTCATGATCGGCGCGTTCACCGGCCGGCGCCGCTTCGGCGCCCTGGTGTTCAGCTGCATGCTGGGCATGTCGCTGCTGTCCACCGGCGCGATGATGTGGAGCGAAGGGCATAGCGCCAGCGCCGCCACCCCGCTGCTGATGGAAGGCAAGGAAGTGCGCTTCGGCGCCGATGGCACTGCGCTGTGGGCGGCGGTGACCACCCAGGTCTCCAACGGCTCGGTCAACGGCATGCACGATTCGCTGGCGCCGCTCAGTGGCGGCATCGCGATGGTCAACATGCTGGTCAGCGCGATCTGGGGCGGCATCGGTTGTGGCCTGCAGCAGTTCATCGTGTACCTGCTGCTGGGTGTGTTCCTGGCCGGGTTGATGACCGGGCGCACGCCGGAACTGTTCGGCCGCAAGCTGGAGACGCCACAGGTGCGCCTGCTGGCCCTGCTCGTGCTGCTGCAGCCGATCACCCTGCTGGTGTTCACCGCGATCACCCTGGCCGTGCCCGGCCTGGCGGGCACCTCCAATCCCGGCTTCCATGGCATCAGCCAAGTGTTCTACGAGTATGTCTCGGCCTATGCCAACAACGGTTCGGGCTTCGAAGGGCTGGGAGACGCCACGCTGTGGTGGAACCTGAGCTGCTCGCTGGTGCTGCTGCTGGGCCGCTTCCCGCTGCTGATCATCCCGCTGGTGGTGGCCGCACAGCTGGCTGCCAAGCGCCAGGCGCCGGAGTCTGCCGGCAGCCTGCAGATCGAAACGCCGACCTTCGCCCTGACCCTGGTCTCGGTGATCGTCATCCTGACCGTGCTGCAGTTCATGCCGGCGCTGGTACTCGGCCCGATCGCCGACCACCTGAGCCTGGGACTGCACTGAGGACACCGCAATGAGTACCCATGCAAGTTCAACCCGTAGTTCCCTCGCACCGCGCCCTGCCCTGCTGGATGGCGCAGGCCTGCGCCGCGCACTGGTCGAGGCAGTGCGCAAGCTGTCGCCGATGCATCTGGTGCGCAGCCCGGTGATGGCGGTGGTGATGGCCGGCACGATCGTGGCCGCGATCGTCACCCTGACCGGCAATGCGCCGCTGGGCTTTGGCCTGGCGGTGACCGCGATCCTGCTGGTGACCGTGCTGTTCGGCAATTTTGCCGAAGCCGTGGCCGAAGCACGTGGCCGTGGCCAGGCCGCATCGCTGCGCCGCGCCCGCCAGGACCTGGTGGCGCGCCGCCTGGCCGCACCGCAGCCGGGTGCCGCGGAAACCCAGCTGCCAGCCGCCGAGCTGCGCCCGGGCGACCATGTGATCGTCAGTGCCGGTGAGCTGGTACCGGCCGATGGCGAGATCGTGCAGGGCCTGGCCACCATCAACGAAGCAGCGGTGACCGGCGAATCGGCACCGGTGCTGCGCGAGGCCGGTACCGACCGTTCCGGTGTGATCGGCGGAACCAAGGTGCTGTCCGACCAGATCATCGTGCGGGTGACCGCCGAGCCGGGCCACAGCTTCCTGGACCGGATGATCTCGCTGGTGGAAGGCGCCAACCGGCAGAAGACGCCGAACGAGATCGCACTGACCCTGCTGCTGGCGGCGATGACGCTGACCTTCCTGGTGGTGGTGGCGACGCTGCCGGCCATTGGCGCAGCGGTAGGCGTGCAGGTTGACCCGCTGCTGCTGATCGCGCTTCTGGTCTGCCTGATCCCGACCACCATCGGCGGCCTGCTGCCGGCCATCGGCATCGCCGGCATGAACCGCGCGTTGGCCGCCAACGTGCTGGCCAAGTCGGGCAAGGCGGTGGAAGTCGCGGGAGACGTGGACGTGCTGCTGCTGGACAAGACCGGCACCATCACCTACGGCGACCGCCAGGCCAGCCACTTCCATCCGTTGGCCGGTATCGATGCCAGCCAGCTGCGTGAAGCGGCGCTGTTGTCCTCGCTGGCCGACCCGACCCCGGAAGGCAAGTCGATCGTGCGCCTGGCGCGCGAACAGGGCTGCGCCACCGCCGAACCGGACCACGCCGAGTACCTGGCGTTCAGTGCGCAGACCCGCATGTCCGGCGTGGATCTTGAACATGGGCGGCAGATCCGCAAGGGTGCCGCCGATGCGATCCGTGCCCACGTACAGGCGCTGGGCGGCAATGTACCGGCTGAACTGGCCGGCCGCGTCGAGCAGGTCGCACGCAACGGTGCCACCCCGCTGGTGGTGGCCGAGGGCCGCCACGTGCTGGGCGTGATCGAACTGTCGGACGTGGTCAAGCACGGCATGCGCGAGAAGTTCGCGCAGCTGCGGGCGATGGGCATCCGCACGGTGATGATCACCGGCGACAACCCGCTGACCGCCGCCGCGATCGCTGCCGAAGCCGGTGTCGACGACTACATCGCCGAGGCGCGACCGGAAGACAAGCTGGCGCGCATCCGCCAGGAGCAGGCCGGTGGCCGCCTGGTGGCGATGGTCGGTGACGGTACCAACGACGCCCCGGCACTGGCCCAGGCCGACATCGGCCTGGCGATGAACTCCGGTACGCAGGCGGCGAAGGAGGCCGGCAACATGGTCGACCTCGATTCGGACCCGGCCAAGCTGCTGGCAGTGGTGGAAGTAGGCAAGCAGCAGCTGATCACCCGCGGCGCGCTGACCACCTTCTCGCTGGCAAACGACGTCTCCAAGTACTTCGCGATCCTGCCGGCGCTGTTCGCCGCGGCCGTTCCGACCATGGCCGCCTTGAACGTGATGCAGCTGTCGAGCCCGCGCAATGCGGTGCTGGCGGCGCTGATCTTCAACGCCCTGGTGATTCCCGCCCTGATCCCGCTCGCCCTGCGTGGCGTGCGCTTCCGCCCGGCCACCGCCACCGCGCTGCTGCGCCGGAACATGCTGGTGTACGGCCTCGGCGGCGTGCTGCTGCCATTCGCAGCGATCAAGGCGATCGACCTCCTTCTTGTCCTGGTATTCGGCGCATGAACCGTTCTGCTTCCACCTCCACCTCCCTGTCCCGCGAACCGAAGGCCGAGGCCCGGGTGGCCAGCCTGCAGGACGGCGCCAGCTGGCGCCCGGCGATCGGCCTGGGCCTGGCCACCCTGCTGCTGGCCGGTGCGGTCTACGCCGGTATCGCCACCGGTTTCGCCGGCCTGGCCTACCCGACCCAGGCCGAGGGCAGCCTGCTGCGCGATGGCAGCGGCCAGGTGCGCGGCTCGGCGTGGCTGTCGCAGCCGTTCACCGGTGATGGCTACTTCCAGGCACGGCCATCGGCGGCCAACTACGACCCGATGGCGGCAGCCGGTTCCAACATGGCGCGCAGCAACCCGGCGCTGGCCGAGCGCGTCGCCGCCAGCACCGCGGCGGTGGCCGCGCGCGAAGGCGTTGCCCCGGCGCAGGTTCCTGCGGACCTGGTCACCCAGTCCGCCGGCGGCCTGGATCCTCAGCTATCGCCGGCTGCAGCGCAGCTGCAGGTGGCACGCGTGGCGCGTGCCCGTGGCCTGCCGGTGGAACGCGTGCAGGCACTGGTGCAGGCGCACACCGAAGGCCGCCAGTGGGGCCTGTTCGGCCAGCCGCGGGTGAACGTGGTGACGCTGAACTTCGCGCTGGACCACGCGGCCAAGGCACCGTGATGCCGCCCTGCACCGGCTGCGCGCACAATGGCACCCATGACTGATGCGCGTACCCGCCAGGCCGATGCCCTGGTCGAAGGCCTGCAACGCGAAGCCGGCGGCAAGCTGACCGTGTTCCTCGGCGCGGCGCCGGGCGTGGGCAAGACCTACGCCATGCTGACCCGCGCGCAGGAACAGCTGCGTCGCGGCGTCGACCTGGTGGTCGGGTTGGTGGAAACCCATGGCCGTGCCGATACCCAGGCGCTGCTGGAGGGGCTGCCACAGCTGCCGCTGAAGGACGTGGCCTACCACGGCCATGCCCTGCAGGAGATGGACCTGGATGCCGTGCTCGCACGGCATCCGGCGCTGGTGCTGGTGGACGAACTGGCCCATCGCAATGCACCCGGCAGCCGCCACGAGCGGCGCTGGCAGGATGTGATGGAGCTGCTGGACGCCGGCATCGACGTCTGGACCACGGTCAACATCCAGCATCTGGAAAGCCTCAATGACGTGGTGATGCGCATCACCGGCGTACGCGTGAGCGAGACCGTGCCGGATGGGGTGCTCGACCGCCTGCACGACATCGTGCTGGTCGACCTGCCGCCGCGCGAGCTGATCGCGCGCCTGCAGCAGGGCAAGGTCTATGTGCCCGAACAGGCCGCGCAGGCGCTGCAGGCGTTCTTCTCGCCGGCAAACCTCACCGCGTTGCGCGAGCTGGCCATGCAGGAGGCCGCCGACCGCGTCGACAGCAGCCTGCGTGAAGCGCGCGCCGCGCGCGGCGAGAGCAACCTGCCACTGCGTCGTGGCGTGCTGGTGGCCATTGATGGCGGCGGTCAGAGCGAATACCTGGTGCGGGTGGCGCGGCGCATCGCCGAACGCCGCGATGCGCCGTGGACGGTGGTGACCGTGCAGGGCCGACGCCAGGACGAGGCGACCCGGCGCGAGATCGATGCGGCCTTCGCATTGGCACGGCGCCTCGGCGGCGACGCCGAACTGCTGCACGGATCAAGCATCGCCGATGCCCTGCTCGACCATGCGGCGCACAACGGCGTGTCGACCCTGGTGCTCGGCCGGACCCGCGAACGTCCACTGGCGCGGATGTTCAACCGCACCCTGACCCAGCAGCTGATCCAGCGCGGCGCGCATTACGAGATCACCATCATCAGCACCCCGCAGGCACGTGCGCGTTCGCGCCGCGAGGGCCTGCTGCCGCCGATGCGCGGCATCAGCTACGAACCGGTGCAGGCGCTGATCGCCACCGCGCTGGCCTGTGCGGTGGCATGGCTGGCCGAACGCTGGGTCGGCATGGCCGACCTGTCGATGGTGTTCATCGTGGCGGTGGTGCTGGTGGCCGCACGCACGCGCGCCAGCGTGGCGGTGATGGCGGCGATTCTGTGCTTCCTCGCCTACAACTTCCTGTTCATCGCGCCGCGCTTCACCTTCGCCATCGGCGCGCGCCAGGGCGTGATCACCGTGTTCCTGTTCCTGGCCGCCGCGCTGGTGGCCGGACGCCTGGCCTCGCGCCTGCGCATGCAGGTGATCGCGCTGCGTGCGGCGAATCGACATGCGCGTGCGCGCCAGCAGCTGGGACGGCAGCTGGCCAGCGCGGCCGGCAACGGCGAGGTGGCGCAGGCGGGTCGGCATGCACTGGAACAGGCCATGGACGTTCCAGCGTGGCTACGGATCGGCGCCGATACCGCAACCGGTGGCCGCAGCCAGCCGGGCGATACCGACCTGGCCGCCGCCGATTGGGCACTGCGCCACGGCCAGCCCAGCGGGCGCTTCACCGACACCCTGGCCGGTGCGCAATGGTGGTTCCTGCCGCTGCTGGATGGCGAAGACCGCGCCATCGGCGTGGCGGGCCTTTACCTGCCCGGCGCACAGGCGCGCCTGCTGCCCGAGCAGCGGCAGCTGGCCGAGGCGATGGTCGATGACATCGCCCAGGCCGCGCTGCGCACGCGGCTGGTGGCCGAACTGGAGCAGGCCCACGTCAGCAACGAGACCGAGCGGCTGCGCTCGGCCCTGCTCTCTTCGGTGTCCCACGACCTGCGCTCGCCGCTGGCGGCGATGATCGGTTCGGCCGACAGCCTGGCCAGCTACGGTGCGGCGATGGATACGGCTGATCGCCGTGCCCTGCTCGACACCATCCTGGTCGAAGGCGAGCGGCTGGACCGCTACATCCAGAACCTGCTGGACATGACCCGGCTCGGCCACGAAGGGTTGAAGATCAACCGCGACTGGATCGGCGTGGACGAGCTGATCGGCTCGGCGGCGCGGCGCCTGCAGCGCTACCAGCCCAAGGTGCGGCTGGAGCTGGATATTCCGGCCACGCTCGCGCCGATCTGGGTACACCCGGCGCTGGTTGAACAGGCGGTGTTCAACGTGATGGAAAACGCGGCCAAGTTCTCGCCACCCGATGCCGCCGTGCAGGTGCAGGCGCGCGAACTGGACGGACAGCTGCGCATCGATGTGATCGATGCCGGCCCCGGCATTCCCGATGACGAGCGCGCGCGCATCTTCGACATGTTCTACAGCGTCGAGCGCGGCGACCGTGGCCGCCACGGCACCGGCCTGGGCCTGACCATCTGCCAGGGCATGGTCGGTGCGCATGGCGGCAGCGTGCAGGCGCTGCCCGGACGCGACGGTCGCGGTACCCTGATCCGCATCACCCTGCCCCTGCTCAAGCCAGCCTCCCACGATGAGCCCGACTCCGATTGACGCCAGCGCGCCGGCCCCGCGCGTGCTGGTGATCGATGATGAAACCCAGATCCGCCGGTTCCTGGACATCAGCCTGCGCGCGCAGGGCTACCAGGTGCGGCAGGCGGCCACCGGCCAGGAAGGCCTGCAGCTGGCGGCCAGCGAGGACATGGACCTGGTGATCCTGGACATCGGCCTGCCGGACATGGAAGGCCATGAGGTGCTGGAGCAACTGCGGCAGTGGAGCCAGGTGCCGGTGATCATGCTGACCGTGCGTGCGGGTGAAGCCGAAAAGGTGCGCGCACTGGATACCGGCGCCAATGACTACGTGACCAAGCCGTTCGGCACCCAGGAGCTGATGGCGCGGGTGCGGGCGCTGCTGCGCACGCGCAGCGTGCCCAGCGACGGCACGCCACCGGTGTTCGACGATGGCCATCTGCATGTGGATCTCGTACGCCGCGAAGTGGCGCTGGATGGCGAGCCGGTGGCGCTGACCCGCAAGGAGTACGCGCTGCTGTCGCTGCTGCTGCGCAATGCCGGGCGGGTGGTGACCCAGCCGCAGATCCTCCAGGAAATCTGGGGCCCGACCCACCAGCACGACACCCATTACCTGCGCATTCTGGTCGGCAAGCTGCGGCACAAGCTGGGCGATTCAGCGCTGGATTCACGCTACCTGTTCACCGAGCCGGGCGTGGGCTTGCGGTTCAAGGGGTAGTGCCGGCCGCTGGCCGGCAACTGCAGGGTGTGTGAGGTTCATGGGCTTGCCGGCCAGCGGCCGGCACTACCCATTCTGCTGCAGCTTCCAAAGGGGTCAGAACCCCAGCGGGGTGTCGCCCAGCACCGGCTGCAGCTGGCTGCGGAACAACGCCTGGATGCGTTCCAGTGCCGCCTCGTCGTTGCCCTCGAAGCGCAGCACCAGCACCGGCGTAGTATTGGAAGCACGCACCAGGCCCCAGCCATCGGGGAAGTCCACGCGCAGGCCGTCGATGGTCGACAGGCGGCCGCCCACATACGGGTTGTCCGGCGACTGTGCCGCCGCCACCAGCATCGCCACCAGCGCATGCGGCGTGCCTTCGGCCACCGGCACCTTCAGTTCCGGCGTGGCCACCATCTCCGGCAGCTCGGCCAGCACCTCGTCCGGGGTTTCCTCGCGCTGCGCCAGGATCTCCAGCAGTCGTGCGGCGGCATACAGGCCATCGTCGAAACCGAACCAGCGCTCCTTGAAGAAGAAGTGGCCGCTCATCTCGCCGGCCAGCTCGGCATCGGTCTCGCGCATCTTCGCCTTCATCAGCGAGTGCCCGGTCTTCCACATCAACGGGCTGCCACCATTGCGCAGCACGTGGTCGGACAGCTTGCCGGTGCACTTCACGTCGTAGATCACCATCGCGCCGGGGTTGCGCATCAGCACGTCGGCGGCGAACAGCATCAGCAGGCGGTCGGCATAGATGATCCTGCCTTCGCCGGTGACCACGCCCAACCGGTCTCCGTCGCCATCGAAGGCGACGCCGAGGTCGGCGCCGAAGCGCTTGACCGTCTGCACCAGGTCTTCCAGGTTGGCCGGCTCGCTCGGGTCGGGATGATGGTTGGGGAAGGTACCGTCGACATCGCAGTACAGCGGGATGACTTCGGCGCCGATGGCTTCCAGCAGCTGTGGTGCAAGCGCACCGGCAACGCCGTTGCCGGCATCGGCCACGACCTTCAACGGGCGGTCCAGCTGCACGTCGTCGGCGATGCGCTGGATGTAGTCGGCACTGACATCGCGCTGCTGGTAATCGCCCGGCTCGGCCGCCTGCGCCAGGCGCCCCTCGACGATGCGCTGGTAGAGATCGGTGATGGCATCGCCTGACAGCGTCTCGCCGCCGATGACCACCTTGAAGCCGTTGTACTCGGGCGGGTTATGACTGCCGGTGACCGCCACGCAGGTGCCAGTGCGCAGGTGGAAGGCGGCGTAATAGACGACCGGCGTCGGTGCCAGGCCGATGTCGATCACCGCGCAACCGGTGCGACGCAGGCCCTCGGCCAATCCCGCAGCCAGTTCCGGGCCGGACAGGCGGCCATCACGGCCGATCACCACCTCGCGCAGGCCCTGTTCCAGCGCCACGGTACCGATGGCCTGGCCGATCAGCGCGGCGGTCTTCGGCGTCAGTTCGCTGCCGACCACGCCACGGATGTCGTAGGCGCGGAAGATGCCGGCGGCCAGTTCCCCGGCAGGGACCGGTGGCGGCGGCGGCGCAGTGTCCGCGGCGCTGGCGGCGGCCACCGGTGGCGGCGCCATCTGCAGGCTCTCGCTCAGGGTCGGGCCATGATCCGCTTCCGCCACGGCCGCACGGCGCGGCAACGGCAGCGACTTCGGCAGCCGGCCGCGACCCACCACCAGCAGCACGGCGATGAACGCCAGCAGCAGCGCGACGATGGCACTGGCCAGCGAACCCAGGCCCAGTGGACCCGCTTCGACATTCGGTACGGCGGCCACCAGCCGCAACGGCGTGCCCGGAACCGGGCGCGCCAGCGCTTCGGCGCTCTCGGCCAGGCCGGCGTCGCCCTGGGCAACGAGGTCATGCGTGCCTTGGCGCAGGCCGAGGAAACCGGTAGACGGGGCGCTCACCTGGTCCAGCGGCGAGGTCAGCCGCAGCAATGGCTGGCGCACGTAGAGCACTGCCGGGCCAAGGCTGCCCAGCTGCACCGGAGCCGCCAGACCCAGGCGATTGCCACCTGCATCGCGCACCACGCGCAGGCCAGGCTTGCCCTCGGCCAGCGCTTGTTCCAGCAGGGCCAGGCGTGCGTAGCCGAAGGTGGCCGGGGCGGCATAGGCCGTGGCCAGATCGGCGGTCAGCACGTCAGCCTGCTCCACGCCGGTCCAGCTCTCGCGCACGGCCAGCGCCGCTGCCGCGGCGTCACCGGCCTGGAGTGCCTGCTGCACGCGTTCATTCTTCAACTGCTGCTGCAGCTGCTTCAGCTGGCCGGCTGCGGCCTCCTGCAAGCCCTGCACGGCCTGGTCACGCGCTTCTTCCAGCGCCTGGCCATTGGCCTCCTGCCGCCATTGCTGCACTGCGCTCCATCCGAACCAGCCGGCCAGCAGGACCAGTAGCCCCCCCAGTAGTGGCGCACTGCGTCCCAACGACCGTTCCCGCTGCCCTTCCCCGATGCCGCTCATCGATGTCCCCCGTCAACGCACCCCGGTATGGCCGAATCCACCCGTTCCCCGCACGCTGTCGGTGAAAGTATCCACCACCTGCAGGCTGACGCGGGCAATCGGCACGACCACCAGCTGCGCGATGCGATCGCCCGGCTCGATGGTGAAGGCCTCGCGGCCACGGTTCCAGACGCTGATCAGCAACGGGCCCTGGTAATCGGCGTCGATCAGGCCGGTGCCGTTGCCGAGCACGATGCCGTGGCGGTGGCCCAGCCCGGAACGCGGCAGGATCACCGCGCACAGGTGCGGATCAGCGATATGGATGGCCAGGCCGCTGGGCACCAGCGCGGTGTCGCCCGGCTGCAGGGTCAGCGCGGTATCCAGTGCCGCGCGCAGGTCCATGCCGGCGCTGGCTTCGGTGGCGTAGGCGGGCAGCGGCCAGCTGTCGCCGAAACGCGGATCAAGCAGCTTGACCTGCAGCGGTTGGGAAGTGAAAGCCTGGGTCATGCCTGGAGTCTCCGCGCGATCAGCGCCAGCAGTTGTTCGGCCAGCTCGCGCTTGGAGGTGGCCGGGAATACCTGTTCACCGTCCTGCCAGAAGGCCGTGGCGGCGTTGTTGTCACTCTCGAATCCACCACCGCTGATGCCGACCTGGTTGGCGATCACCAGGTCCAGGCGCTTGTCGACCAGCTTGCCACGCGCATATTTCTCCACGTCGTGGGTCTCGGCGGCGAAGCCGACCACCAGCTTCAGCGACTGCGTCTGTGCAGCGACTTCGGCGAGGATGTCCGGCGTGCGCACCAGCTCGATCACCAGCGACTGGCTGTCGGCGGTCTTCTTCAGCTTCTGCGGCGCGACCTGGCGTGGCGTGTAGTCGGACACCGCGGCGGCACCGATATAGATGTCGGCCGGCAACGACTTCAGCACGGCATCGCGCATCTGCGCGGCCGAGCGCACGTCCACGCGCTGCACGCCGGCTGGCGTCGGCAGCTGTACCGGACCGCTGACCAGCACCACCTGGGCGCCCATCGTCGCGGCGGCCGCGGCCAGGGCAAAGCCCATCTTGCCGCTGCTGCGGTTGCCGACGTAGCGCACCGGATCGATGTCTTCATAGGTCGGGCCAGCGCTGATCAGCAGGCGAAGGCCCTGCAGCGCGCGGGTTTCCGGTGCGACAACCGCCGCTGCAGCACTGCCATTGGCAGCCAGCGCGGCAACGATGTCGCCCGGTTCGGCCAGACGGCCGGGACCGGATTCGCCTTCGGCCAGCGGACCGTCGACCGGGCCGATCACCTGAGCGCCGCGCTGGCGCAGCAGGGCGATGTTGGCCTGGGTGGCCGGATGCAGCCACATGCGGTGGTTCATCGCCGGGCAGATCGTCAGCGGCGCGGTACTGGCCAGGCACAGGGTGCTGACCAGATCATCGGCGTGGCCCTGGGCCAGCCGGGCCAGCAGATCGGCGGTACCCGGGGCGACCACGATGCGGTCGGCCCAGCGGGCCAGCTCGATGTGGCCCATGGCCTGTTCGGCGGCGCTGTCCCACAGCGTGGTGCGGGTGGGCTGCCCGGACAGGGCCTGGAAACTGAGCGGAGTGACGAACTGCTGTGCTCCGGCGGTCATCGCCACCTGCACCTGGGCACCGGCGTCGCGCAGGCGCCGCACCAGTTCCAGGGCCTTGTAGGCCGCGATCCCGCCTCCGACGCACAACAGCAGTTTCTGACCTTCCAGCGCGCGGGCCGGCGCGGGGGAAGCGTTGGGGGAGTCAGCCACCTGGAATTCCTGTGCAAACGAGGGCGCTAGCTTACCCGATGGTCGGTAATGTCCCGGTGCAGGGTGCACATAGCGGGCGGCTATCAGCAGATGGAGTCCGTCTCCGTTGACCCGGGATTCACCCGGTACCAGTTTCGGACCTTTCCTATACCTCTACGGGTCTGCGCTTTTGCAGAATCAGGCATTGGCTGCCGCCCGCCGTGGCCTGTTCGACCTTCGAGGAGCCGCGTGCATCCGCGCATCATCATCGCCGACGACCATCCCGTGGTCCTGCATGGCATCCGTATCGTGCTGCAGACCTACCTGATGGACATCGTCGGCAGTGCGCGCGACGGCGCCCAGCTGCTGGAGCTGGTGGATCACCACGACTGCGATGCGGTGCTGACCGACCTGTCGATGCCGGGCGCCGGTCCGGACGGTCCGGCGCTGATCGACGCGCTGCGCATGCGCCGCCCTGGCCTGCCGGTGGTGGTGCTGACCGGCGCCCGCCATCCCGGCCTGCTGGACAGCCTGCTGCGGGAGGGTATCAGTGGCCTGGTCGACAAGTGCGCCGATTTCGCCGAACTGCCCCAGGCGCTGAACGCCGCGCTGGCCGGGCAGGTATTCGTCTCCCAACAGCTGCGCCACCACCTGCAGGCGCGCGACCTGCTGTTTCCACGTCAGCCGGCGCCGTTGTCGGCACGCGAACAGGAAGTGCTGGAGCTGCTGGCAGCCGGCCTCAGCGTGAACGAAGTCGCCGAGCGCTGCGGGCGCAGCCCGAAGACCATCAGCCGGCAGAAGGCCGAAGCCAAGCGCAAGCTGGGCCTGCAGAACAACCAGGAACTGTTCGACTACCTGCAGACCCGGCGCGGCTGAGGCAACCTCCGACCCCAGTCCGCGGCATGCCCCGATGGGAGCCACCGCAAGGTCTGGCGATGATGGGGCCATGCCCATCCATGACTGGCCCGAACAGGAACGCCCCCGCGAGAAGCTGATCGCGCGCGGGCCCACGACACTTTCCGACGCCGAACTGCTGGCCCTGTTTCTCGGCTCCGGGTTCGGTGGCCGCGATGCCGTGCAGACCGCGCGCGACCTGCTGCAGGCGCACGGCCCGTTGAGGGTACTGCTTGACCGCCCCGCCGCCGAGCTCGCCCGCCTGCCCGGGCTCGGCCCGGCACGCAGTTGCACGCTTGCTGCCGGGCTGGAACTGGCCCATCGCTACCTGGCGGCCGAGCTGGAGCACGGCGAGGCGGTTGGCAACAATCCGGCGGCGGTCGGCCGCTACCTGCAGCACCGGCTGCGTGGCCAGGCCCGCGAGGTCTTCATGGCCCTGTTCCTGGACAACCGCCACCGCCTGATCGCCTGTGAAGAGCTGTTCCACGGCACCATCAACGCCGCACCGGTCTACCCCCGCGAAGTGGTGCGGCGCGCCCTGCTGCACAACGCGGCGGCGGTGATCCTCAGCCACAACCACCCTTCGGGCGATCCGGAACCCTCCAGCGCCGATACCCGCATCACCGACGAACTGCAGCAGGCGCTGGCGATGGTGGACGTGCGCCTGCTGGACCACTTCGTGGTGGGCGAGGGCCGTCCCGTTTCATTTGCTGAACGGGGCCTGCTATCCCCGCCCCAGCCGCGGCTGTTCGGCTGAGGCGGCCCTTCAGGCGCCATCGGCCGCCCCCACAGGCATGTTCTGGTCAGCGTGGGCGCGGGTATCTGCGCTAAAATGGGCGATTCCGCCGCTCATTCTCACAGCAGGCCTCGTGAAAAATCTCCTCCGCGCCCTGATCAGCCAAGGCATCGAAGCCTTGCGCGCCAATGGCACCCTGCCCGCCGACTCCCTGCCGCCGGACTTCGTGGTCGAGCGCCCGAAGACCCGCGACCACGGCGACTTCGCCACCAACGCCGCGATGCTGCTGGCCAAGGCCGCGCGCAGCAATCCGCGCGCACTGGCGCAGGCGCTGGTCGAGGCGCTGCCGCGCAGCGAGGACGTGAGCAAGGTCGAGATCGCCGGCCCCGGCTTCATCAACTTCCACCTGGCCCCGGCCGCGTACCAGCGCGAAGCCGCGTCGGTCATCAAGGAAGCCCACGACTACGGCCGCAACCTGTCCGGCAATGGCCGCACGGTGGGCGTGGAGTACGTGTCGGCCAACCCGACCGGCCCGCTGCATGTCGGCCATGGCCGCGCGGCGGCGATCGGCGACTGCGTGGCGCGCGTGCTCGATGCCAACGGCTGGAACGCCAAGCGTGAGTTCTACTACAACGACGCCGGCGTGCAGATCGAGAACCTGGCGCTGTCCACCCAGGCACGGATCAAGGGCATCGCGCCGGACCAGGACGGCTGGCCGGAAGGTGGCTACCGCGGCGAGTACATCGCCGACGTCGCACGCGCCTACATGGCCGGCGCCAGCGTCGACCTGGAAGGCAGCACCGTGGTCGGCGCCAAGGACCCGGACGACATGCAGGCGATCCGCCGCTTCGCCGTGGCCTACCTGCGCAACGAGCAGAACCTGGACCTGGCCGCGTTCGGCGTCGACTTCGACATCTATTTCCTGGAAAGCTCGCTGTACGCCGACGGCAAGGTAGCCGAAGCGGTGGCCAAGCTGCAGGCGTCGGGTCATACCTATGAAGAAGGTGGCGCGCTCTGGCTGCGCAGCACCGACTTCGGTGACGACAAGGACCGCGTGATGCGCAAGTCCGACGGCACCTTCACCTACTTCGTGCCCGACGTGGCCTACCACCTGTCCAAGTGGCAGCGCGGCTACGAGCGCGCGATCACCGAGCTGGGCGCCGACCACCACGGCTCGCTGGCCCGCGTGCGGGCCGGCCTGCAGGCGATGGAAGTGGGCATCCCGCAGGGCTGGCCGGAATACGTGCTGCACCAGATGGTCACCGTCATGCGCGGCGGCGAGGAAGTGAAGCTGTCCAAGCGTGCCGGCAGCTACTTCACCCTGCGCGACCTGATCGAGGAAGCCGGCCGCGATGCCACCCGCTGGTTCCTGATCGCGCGCAAGCCCGATTCGCAGCTGACCTTCGACATCGACCTGGCCCGCCAGCAGAGCAACGACAACCCGGTGTTCTACGTGCAGTACGCGCATGCCCGCGTCTGCAGCCTTCTGCGCCAGGCGCAGGAGAAGGGCCTGGTGTACGAGCAGGGCAACGGCCTGGCCAACCTCGGCCGCCTGGCCGACGACGCCTCGCTGCTGCTGATGAACGAGATCTCGCGCTATCCGGAAGTGGTGGAAGCGGCCGGCGTGGCGCTGGAACCGCATCTGGTGGCGCAGTACCTGCGTGAATTGGCGCACGCGTTCCACACGTGGTATCACGGGACGCCGGTGCTGGTGGAAGACGCCGCCGATCGCAACGCCAAGCTGACCCTGGCCTGCGCCGCGCGGCAGGTGCTGGCCAACGGCCTCGAACTCCTGGGCGTCAGCGCCCCGGAAAAAATGTAAGCATCAGGAGACGCAGTACCCATGGCAGCACGACGCGGCAAAAACCAGGCACGACGCAACAGCAGCAGCCAGGGCACCCCCGGATGGGTGTGGCTGGTCGCTGGCGTGGCGATTGCGGCCGTGGTGTTCCTGGCGGCGCCGAACCTGTTCAAGGGCGAAGGCGATGGCTTCCTGCGCGCCGGTCCGCAGCCGAACCCGAACGCGCAGCCGGCCCCGGTCGCCGATGCCGACAGCGATGTCGGTACCCAGCCGGCCGCGCAGCCTGCTGCGCCGAAGCCGGCCGAACCGGAAAAGCCGGCCGCCACCCAGTACGACTTCTACACCCTGCTGCCGGGCAAGGAAGTCGAGATGTCCGACGCCGAACTGGCCGCCAGCGCGCGTGCCGAAGACCAGCGCCGGGCCAAGGCCGAAGCGCAGCGCGCGCAGGCGGCACTGGAAGGCAAGCCGGTTCCGCCGGCGACCACGACCGCACCGGCACCGGCGGCCACCGCCAGCGTGTCCAGCACCGCGCAGGTGACCGCCACCAGCCGTCCGCTGCCGGCACCGCTGAGTGAACGTCCGGCTGCGGCAACGCCGCCGGCCAGCACGGCCTCGACCAGCACCGCCGCCGCCACGCCGGCAGCGCGCGCGGAAACCGCAACGGCAACGGCGGGTACCCCGGCCACTGCCGCACCGGCGGCCGCCGACAACGCCCGCTATATCCTGCAGGCAGGCGCCTTCGGCGCCTCCGGCGATGCCGAAGCAACCAAGGCCAAGCTGGCGATGATGGGACTTGCGGCGCGCGTGGAGTCAGCACAGATCAACGGCAAGACCGTGTACCGCGTGCGCATGGGGCCGTATGGCAGCGCCGGTGAACTGTCCGAAGCCAAGCAGAAGCTGGATGGCACCGGCCTGCAGGCGATGGCGATCAAGGCCCAGTAAGCCTGCCGCTGTGAATGAGAAAGCCGGGCATTGCCCGGCTTTTTCTTGTTTCTGCAGAGTCGAGCCATGCTCGACTCTACAAACGGCGGTCAGCCTTCGCGGGCGACCTGGAAACCGGCGAACGACTGGCTCACCGGCATCAGTTCCAGGCGATTGATGTTCAGGTGCGGCGGCAGGCTGGCCACCCAGAAGATCTGTTCGGCGATGTCTTCGGCGGTCATCGGGTTGGCGCCGTTGTAGAGCTTGTCCGACGCCGCCTGGTCGCCGTGGGTACGCACCACGGTGAACTCGGTTTCGGCCATGCCTGGCTCGATCGTGGTCACGCGCACGCCGGTGCCGTGCAGGTCCGAACGCAGGCCCAGCGAGAACTGGCTGACGAAAGCCTTGGTGCCACCGTAGGCGTTGCCACCCGGGTACGGGTAGACGCCGGCCACCGACGAGATGTTGATGATCGCGCCCTTGCGCTCCACCAGCTGCGGCAGCAGGCGGTGGGTCAGGGTCACCAGCGCGGTGATGTTGGTGTCGATCATCGTGGTCCAGTCCGACAACTTGGCGCTCTGTGCCGGCGCGGTGCCCTGCGCCAGGCCGGCGTTGTTGACCAGCAGATCGATCTCGCCAAAGGCGGGCGGCAGTGCCAGCAGCGCCGCTTCCATCGCAACCGGATCGCGGATGTCGAAGGCGGCGGCATGCACCACGTCCTTGCCGTAGCGATCGACCAGCGGCTGCAGGCGTTCGCCGCGGCGGCCCGTGGCGATCACTTTCCAGCCGGCCTGGGCGAAGCGGTGGACGGCGGCGGCGCCGAAGCCGGACGTGGCGCCGGTAATCAGGACAGTGCGGGTCATCAGGCAACTCCAGGGGGAAAAACCGGACGCCCATTCTGGCATTCCCGGCCCGTCCTGAGTTGCCCGCCGTCCTGCCGTCCCCCCGGCTCAACGCACGCGAAACACTCTGGCCTTGGGCAGGTCTTCGTCGACCTGCAGGAACCAGCGCCCGGCAATTCCTGGAACAACGGCGATCTGCGGCGACTGCAGCACCTTGCGCAGCTTCATCTGCCCCTTCATCACCTGCCATTGCTGGCCGTTATCAAGGGTGAACAGCGTGCCGGGCTGCCAGCCTGCGACCTCTCCGACCACGCGTGCATTGACCGGTCCTTCTTCCAGGCCCAGATGCATTGCTGCCGGTGCCGGCACATTGGCAGGCAGCGGCGCAGCGGCGGGGGCCACCGCTGCCGTCGGCCCGGTGGCCGCGCGCTCTGCCTCGCGCAGTACCCGGTTCAGCGCCTGCAACTGCGCTGGACTGAGCCCGACCTCGGCCAGTTGGGATGCACTCAGGCGCCGCTCGACGGGTACGAAGCGGTCCTGGGCGAAGGCAGCGAAGCTGCTGGCGAGCAGCAGTGCGGAAAACAGATACCGGCGCATGCAAGGGTCTCAGCGAACGAGTGCCCACGATGCTGCAGTTCGATGACACTCCGGTGACACGCCAGGGGCCGGTACAATGGGCCATGATCAACAACGATGTCCTGCGCAGCGTGCGCTATTCCCTGGACCTGGGCGACCACCACGTGGTGACCCTGTGCCAGATGGCCGACCCGGCCTTCGCCGTGGATCCCGAACAGGTGAAGGCCTGGCTGCGCCGCGAGGACGAAGCCGGTTTCGAAGCGATGAGCGACAGCGCGCTGGCGCACTTCCTCGATGGCCTGATCGTGCACCTGCGCGGTCGCGACGAGAGCCAGCCGCAGCGCGCGGTGGAAACCCGCATCGACAACAACCTGGTGCTGAAGAAGCTGCGCGTGGCGTTCCAGCTGCGCGACGTCGATCTGATGGAGATCTTCGCCAGCGCCGGTTTCAACGTCTCCAAGTCGGAAGTCGGTGCGCTGTTCCGCCAGCCCGGGCACACCAACTACCGGCGTTGCCTGGACCAGATGCTGCGCAACTTCCTCAAGGGCCTGAGCCTGCGCTTGCGCGGCTGAGCACGGCCTCGACGAACGCCCGCGCCGCCGGTGTCGGCAGCCGCTGCCAGACCAGGTGCACGCGGCGGGTCGGGGTTGGCTGCAGCGGAATCCGCACCACGCCCTGGAAGCCTTCGGCGATCAGCGCCGGCACGATGCCAACCGCCAGACCATGGCGGACGAAGCGCTCGACCAGTTCCATCAGGTTGACCTCGAAACGCACTGTGTGCGGCAGGCCAGCGGCGACGAAAGCATCGTCGGTCTGCCGCCGCGCACCGGTGCCGCGCGGGAAGTCGACCAGCGCCTCGTCCTGCAGTTCGGTCAATGGCAGCCGCTTGCGCCTAGCCAGCCGATGCGAGGGGGCCAGCACCGCCACCAGGTCTTCTTCCTGCAGCATCTGGTGGCAGACCCCGTCCAGGCCGGCCGAGGGCGCCAACCCCACCAGTGCAACATCCAGGTCACGCGACTGCACCTGCGCGATCAGGTCCTCGCTCTTGTCCACCCGCAACTGGAATTCCACCTGCGGGTGCGCCTGCTGGAACGCGGCCAGCATCGCCACCACATCGATATCGGTCAGCGAGGAGATCTGCCCGATCGCCAGCAGCCCGCGCACCTCGCCACTGACCGCGGCCACGTCGGCGCGCAGGTGGCGCAGGCTGACCAGCACCTGGCGTGCGTGCACCAGCAGCGCCTCACCCGCTGCCGTCGCCCTCACCTGCCGCGGCAGGCGCTCGAACAGCGGCGTGCCCAGTTCCTGCTCCAGGTAGGCAATCTGGTGGCTCAACGCGGACTGCACCACATGGCAGCGTTCGGCGGCACGGGTGAAATTGCCCTCTTCGGCCAGGGCAACGGCAAATTCGAGCTGCTTGAGATTCATCCAACTATCTCGTTTCCAGATGGCATGGATGATGATGATTCATTTCCATCATGGCCGCAGCAGGTGGACACTGTGCCCCCCGCTTCCTGGATCACCGCGTGAGCCCGTCCCTCCCCCCTCTGCACCGCTGGCAGGTGCTGCTGATGTCCGTGGCTACCGGCGTGGCCGTGGCCAGCAACTACTATGCGCAGCCACTGCTGCACACCATTGCCGATGCCTTCGGTGTGCCGTTCGGCCAGGTCGGCATGGTGGTCACTGCGGCACAGCTGAGCTATGCCGCCGGACTGATCCTGCTGGTGCCGCTGGGAGACCTGTTCGAACGCCGCCGCCTGATCGTGGTGATGAGCCTGCTGTCGGCCGGCGGACTGGTGATCAGTGCCTGCGCACCGTCACTGACCTGGCTGCTGGTGGGCACCGCCATCACCGGCCTGTTCTCCGTGGTCGCCCAGGTGCTGGTGCCGTTCGCGGCCACGCTGGCCGCGCCGGAACATCGCGGTCGCGTGGTCGGCACGCTGATGAGTGGCCTGCTGCTGGGCATCCTGCTGGCGCGCACCGTGGCCGGCCTGCTTTCCAGCCTGGGCGACTGGCGCCTGGTGTATGCGATCGCCGCTGCCACCCTGGTGCTGACCGCACTGGCATTGCAGCGCGGTCTGCCGCGATTCCACCACAGCGCCGGCTTGGGCTATTTCGCATTGCTGCGCTCGATCGGCGTGCTGTTCGTGCAGGAACCGGTGCTGCGCCAGCGCACGCTGCTGGGCGCCTGCAGCTTCGCCATGTTCGCGATCTTCTGGACCCCGCTCGCGTTCCTGCTGGCACAGCCGCCGTATGCCTACAGCGACGCCACCATCGGCCTGTTCGGGCTGGTCGGTGCGGCCGGTACGCTGGCGGCCGGCCTGGCTGGCCGCATGTCCGACCGTGGCCAGACCGGGCGTGCCACCGCCATCGCACTGCTGCTTTTGCTGCTGTCGTGGCTGCCGCTGGGGCTGTCCGCACACTCGCTGCTGGCATTGCTGGTGGGCGTGGTGGTACTGGACCTGGCCGCACAGCTGTTGCACGTCAGCAACCAGAACCTGATCTACGCACTGCAACCGGCGGCACGCAACCGCCTCAATGCCGGCTACATGACCGGCTATTTCATCGGTGGTTCGCTGGGTTCGCTGCTGTCTGCGCAGGTCTACCAGCGCTTCGGCTGGACCGGCGTATGCGTGGCCGGCGCTGCCGTGGCTGCGCTGGCCCTGCTGCTGTGGCTGCCCGGCGCGCTGCGCGCGCGCCAGGCGTCGCTGGCCGACTAGAAGCTGCCCTGCAGCGCCAGCTCCCATCGCCCACCGGCGTTGCCGGGGAACAGGCGCTTGGCTGCGTTGTCCGTGTCATGCACGGTGGCGCGCAGTTCCCATGCCGGGGTCAGCGAGGCGATGGCACTGAGCTGCCCATGCAGGTAGTCCGGGCCCTGCGCGGTGGCCAGCCAGTACTGGCCCACCGCTGCTTCCAGGCGGAGGCGTTCGTGCAACGGCACACGCACACCCAGCTGGGCATAGGTACCGCGATGGCCACCGGCCAACGCATCGTTGGAATGGGCGACCTGCAGCCAGGCGCGCTGCTTCCAGGTCACCGTGGTGTTGAGCTCGGTCCAGTCCAGCGCGCGGCCGGTGCCCGGGTACACGTAACGGGTCAGGTTGGCATCCAGGCTCCAGTCCGGTGCCAGTGCGCCGGACCAGCCCGCCACCAGGTCGAACTCGCTGCGCGCGCCATTGTCCGGCTTGAACGAAACGTTGGACCCCCACACGCTGGCGTACCAGCCCGCTGGGATCGAGACCTTCGCGCCGGCCTGCACCGCCGGGTCGCCGTCGCTCTGCGAGCTGCCGCGCCATACGTAGTCACTGGTCAACGCCGCACTGCCACTGACCTGCACCTGTGCCTGCGCGCTGCCGATCCCGAGCAGCCCTGCCAGGGCGGCCACCAGCGCCGCCATCATCCCCTTGCTGTTCACTGCACTGTGTTCCTCGTCGAAGGCGGTCACGCCGCCGGGAACGCAGTGTCGAGGCGAGGGCCGTAACGGATCGAGGGTGCTGCCGGGCCCGTGGCGCAAATTCGGCGTAAATCCCGTGGACTGCGGCCAATGCCAGCAGCGCGGTATCATGGCGCCCTGTTTCCAGGAACCAACCGCGTGGACGCCATCCTGACTCCGGTATCGATCGGCGAGCTGATCGACAAGATCACCATTCTCGAGATCAAGGCCGAGCGCATCGACGATGCCGCCAAGCTGGCCAACGTCCGCACCGAGCTGGACGGCCTGCTGCCGTTGCTGCAGCAGCTGCTGCACGCACAACCGGCACTGGCCGCGCTGAAGCAGCAGCTGAAGGTGATCAACGAGCGCATGTGGGACATCCAGGACCAGCTGCGCGACAAGGAAGCGGCCCAGGTGTTCGACGATGCCTTCATCCAGCTGGCACGCGGTGTCTATGGCACCAATGGCGAGCGCGTGCAGGTGAAGAACGAGATCAACCGCGTGGCCGGTTCGGCCCTGGTCGAAGAAAAGCAGTACCAGGGCGAGTAACCCCGCCTCAATCAGCGTCGATCAGATGGCGGAAGCGGAACAGCTCGCCATCGTTGCGGATGCCCAGCTTGCGGTAGGCCGCTCGCTTCTGCGTGCTGATGGTGCTGGCCGCACGCCCGCTGCGGCGTGCCATCTCGCCGGTGCTGCAGCCACGCAGCACCCACTGCAGGACAGCGCGCTCGCGCGTACTCAACCGTGGTGAACGCATGGACTGCTGGCGCTGCCGGCGGGACTGGTTCAACTGTGCACGCAGCTCCGGCGGCACGAAGCGCCCGCCGCGGGCGACCACGCTCACTGCGCGCAGCAGCATCTGCGGCGCGCAGGCCTTGGACAGGAATCCGCGCGCACCGGCCTGCAGGGCCAAGGACACGACACCCGCGTTGCAGTGTGCGGACAGCACCAGGATCGGCACTGCCGGCCAATGTCGTGACACGTGCCGCAGCAGTTCCAGGCCTTCCCCGCTGTCACCGATCGGCAAGGCGTCAACCAGCAGCAGATCGATCGCAGCTGCCTGCTGCTGCAGGCGCTGCAGCAGATCACCGCTGCGGCCATAGCTTCCATCGACCTGCAGGCCCGCCTGCCGGGCCAGCAGTTCCTGCACGCCATGCCGCAACAGTGGATGCGGATCCAGCAGCAACAAGCGGCAGGGAGAATCGCGGGGCGAGGGAAACGGGGGCATCGTTGCATTCCTGCAGGACAGGCCACTCACCCTAGGGCGCAGCCGACGCCTGCGGAATCCAATTCGTTGCAATGCCGCCCGTCCACCTCAACACGGTCAGGTAGCGTTTGCCCAGCCGGAAACGCAACAGGCCCGGCATGGGCCGGGCCTGTCGAGGCATCTTCAGCGCGCAGGCGCGCCGAGGAAGCAATTACCAGCTGAAGCGCGGGCCGACGGTGTATTCCTTGTCGCCGTGGCGGTTCATCTTCAGCTCGCCGTTCAGGCCCCAGTTCTGGTTCAGCTTGACCTGACCACCCAGGCGACCGTACCACTGGCCGTCGATATCGACGCCGTGCTTCTTGGCGTAGTCTTCGTAGCCGACCATGCCGTAGACCTCGGCGTGGGCACCGAAGGCGGTGCGGATACCGGCTTCAGCGCTGTAGCCGTTGAAGTCCAGGCCGTGCTTGCGATCGAACTTCTGGTAGGCAACGCGGGCAACGAAGTCGGTCGACGGAGCGATTTCGACGTTGTAGCCGGCACCGACCTTCCACTGGTCAACCTTGATGTTGGTGTGGTCGACTTCCTGACGGCTGTATTCACCGAACGCGTGGAAGTTCGGCAGGAAGCCGTAGGAACCCTTGACGCCCCAGCCGTCAGCCTTGATGCCATCGACGTCGGTCTTGGCGTAGTCGGCTTCAGCGTAGTTGTACGACAGGTTCTCAGCAGCCGAAGCGGTGAACGGCAGGGCAGCGGCCAGGGCCAGAGCAATCAGCGAATTCTTCATGGGGGTACACCTTTACTTTCTTATGGTGTGCAGCAGCGCCAGGGCGCCATCGCATCGGGAATGTAAATTCTCCGTTATTCGCCACAACGCTCCCTGAAAACAGTGGTCTTCGCATTGCTGAATTTTTGGGCTTGATTCAGGCTCCGTCTGGCATACGCGCGCGGCGCGCGTGCATCTGTAATCCTTCGACGATTGCAACAGGAGGTTGCCTTGCTCGTTTCCGATCCGCTGCGGACGTGTGTCCGCGCCGCTGTCTTTGCCTGCATTGCCCTCTTGTCGCCACACACTGCACGTGCGCTGCAGGCGACCGACTACCAGCGCGCCGAACGCGTGCATGACAGTCATCTGCGCGGTGCGCTGCGCAATGCTTCGGTCCTGCCCCACTGGCTGGCCGATGGACGATTCTGGTATGAGCGCGAAGACACTCAGGGCCGGCGCCAGGCGGTACTGGTCGATCCCGTCCAGGCGACACGCCAGACCCTGTTCGAACCCACTGCGCTGGACGCTGCGGTTGCACCGCTCGGTGCCAGCGGGCCACGCCTGCGCCTGGCCAGCGTGCAGCAGGCGGACGATGGCCTGCGCCTGCGGTTCAGCGGAGAAGTGCCCGTCGATTGCCAATGGCCGCGCTGGCAATGCGCACGTTCGCCGGATGCGCGGCCGCCGGCCGATGCACTGCCTTCGCCCGTAGGCGATGCGTGGCTGCAGGTGCGCGACAACAACCTGTGGCTGCAGTCGCCTGGCACGGCGCCACGGGCACTGACCCACGGCGGAGAAGCCGGTAATGGCTATGGCGTGCTGCCGGACTTCGCCCTGCGCGGTATTCCACGCCGTCAGGGCCGGATGGCGGTGCGGCCGTTCGCGGTTGGCTGGTCTGCGGACGGGCGCTACGTGGCCGGCATCCGCTACGACGAACGCGCGCTGCAGGACTACCCCTATCTGGAAAGCAGCCCGACCCACAGCGCGCGGCCGCGCGTGCATACCGTGAAGCTGGGGGTGCTGGGCGATGCACAGCAGGTGCGCGACACCCTGTTTGTGGTGGATACCCGCAGCGGCAGGCAGCATGACATCGCGCTGCCCGAGGGCTGGAACACGCTCAGTGAGGCCGGCATCCTGGGTTGGGACGGCGATCGGTTGTATGCCGTGATCGCGCACTTCGGCACACCGCGCAGGCTGCGCCTGGTGGAGATCGATGCCAGCAGCGGTGCATTGCGCACGGTTCTGGAAGAAGCCAGCGACACTCGCCTGCAGCTCAACGTGTATTCCTACAACCGGCCAGCGGTGGCCATCCTGCCCGGGCAGGACACCGCCGTGTGGTTCTCGCAGCGCGATGGTTGGGGCCATCTGTACCGGGTGCGCCTGTCCGATGGCAAAGTGCTGCGCCAGCTCACCCGCGGCCACTGGGCGGTGCGCGACCTGCTGGGTGTGGACGCTGTCGGTGGCTGGGCGTACTTCAGCGCCGGTGGCGTCGACGCGGGCGATCCTTACGTGCGCGGCCTGTACCGGATATCGCTGCAGGGAGGGCCGATCCAGCGCCTGGCCGCCGATGGCAACGACCACATGGCCGATGCCGGTACCGGCGCGTTGTTCGGTGGGCGCGCACCCCAGGCGCTGTCGCCCAGTGGTGGCTATCTGGTGGATACCGTTTCCCGTCTCGACCAGCCACCACGCACCGTGCTGCGGGCCAGCGATGACGGTCGCGAGCTGCTGGTGCTGGAAGCGGCGGACAACCGGGCAGTGCTTGCTGCGGGGTGGCGCCCACCGCAGCGCGAACGTCTGCTGGCCGCCGACGGGCGCACGCCGATCTTCGCCACCGTCTACCTGCCCCGCGACTATCGCGATGACGGCAGCTTCCCGGTGATCGATGCGATGTACGGCGGCGCCTTCATCAGCAATGCCCCGGTGACCTACGCCGAAGCGGTGTCCGCGCTGAATCCGGTGTCACGCGCCAGCCTGGCCGAGCTTGGCTTCGTGGTGGCCGGCATCGATGCGCGCGGCACCGGCGGCCGCGACAAGGCCTTCCATGACAGCAGCTTCCTGCACGGCGCCGATGTGCAGCTGGATGACCATGTGGCCGCGCTGCGCCAGCTGGGCGAACGCTACCCGGGCATCGACCTGCAGCGGGTCGGCATCTACGGGCATTCGTTCGGCGGTTACAGCGCGGCGCGGGCATTGCTGCGCTACCCGGCGTTCTACAAGGTGGGCGTGGCCTCGGCCGGCAGTCACAATTTCCAGGGCATGTACGGCGGCGCCCTGCACGGCATGGACCGGCTGTTCGGTGGCGTGCTGCCAGCCACGGCCATGACCGATGGCGTGCCGGCGCCCTTTGCCGGGCTCGACAACGCAGCGCTGGCCGGCAACCTGCGCGGGCATCTGATGCTGGTCTATGGCGAGCTGGACGAAAACGCACCGCCGGCGCTGACCCTGCAGCTGGCCGCCGCCCTGAACAAGGCCCAGCGCAGCTACGACCTGCTGTACCTGGCCCGGCAGGACCACGAGCTGTTCCGCAACGACGCCACCTACACGCACCGCATGTGGGACTACTTCGTACGCCACCTGGCCGGCCAGCAGCCACCGGATACGGTGCTGGCACCGCTGCCCGGTGGCCCGGGCTGAACGGGCGCCCAGAGGATGTCGATCCCCGACGCTCTGGTTCGTCGTGTACTTGAAGGCCGTGCATGCGGCACGGTCCATCCGGAGGCAGGCAATGAGCTACATCGATGGTTTCGTCCTGGCGGTGCCCACCGCCAACAAAGAGAAGTTCCTCGCCCATGCACGCACAGGGGATCCCGTTTTCATCGAGTACGGCGCGCTGCGCGTGGTCGAGTGCTGGGGTGACGACGTACCGCACGGCAAGACCACCGACTTTTTCGGCGCGGTGAAAGCCACGCCGGACGAGACGGTGGTGTTTTCCTGGATCGAATGGCCGGACAAGCCGACCCGCGACGCCGGCATGAAGAAGATGATGGAAGACCCAAGGTTTGATCCGGCGACGAATCCGATGCCGTTCGACGGCGCGCGGATGATCTACGGTGGCTTCGTGCCGATCTACGAACTGACCCGCTGAACCGGGCGGACGTGCTCAGCGCGCGTCCGTTTCATCGCGGGCGGAGGCATGGCCGGCGCCCAGTGCGGCGCCGGCGCCGAGGCCCACACCGCCCATGCCGGCCCCCATTCCGCCACCGCCGCCTCCGCCCGCACGACCGCCCTTGGCATCGCCGTCGTTGCGGCCCTTGCCACTGGCACTGCCCGGCCGGGTCGGCCCCTGCGGCGGTATCTGCAGGTCGGCCGGAATCGGCGCCAGGTCCAGCGCTTCGCGCACGAAGTCGCGCAGCGAGACCACCAGTTCGTGGGTATGCACCGGTCGCCCCTGTGCAAGATCGTTGGCAGCGCGCGCAGCCAACCGCACCTGTTCGTCGGTGCCCAGCAGCAGGATGTCCGACAGCGCCGCTTCAACGGCATCGCGGATGCGGCGCGCGCGATCCGAGCGGGGTTCGGCGATGCCTTCGGCATCTTCGCGCTGGCGCAGGTCGCGGCGATGGCTGGGATCCACGCCCAGTTCGCCGGTGAACGAACCGCCCAGGGTCTTGTAGGCCGCCATCAGCGTGCGCAGCCGTTCGTTGATCTGCCGGTTCTCGCGCTCGCGGCGCTGTTGCAGGGTCTGCATCACCAGCAGGCGGATGCCCACGCCCAGCAGGGTGATCAGGACCAGGCCAGCCAAGGTGGACAGCACGCCCTGCCAGGAACTGAAGTCGATACCGCGCATGCCCGGGCCTCCAGCGGAAAGAACCTGCATCTTGCCCCGGACAGTGTCCCGGAAACGCGAAAGGCCCCACCACCCGGTGGGTGGCAGGGCCTTCGGTCACGGCGCGATTACTTGCGCTTGGCGGCCTTGCGCACGACCTTCTTGGCCGGAGCCTTCTTGGCGGCGACCTTCTTCAGCGGGGCAGCCTTCTTGGCAACCGTCTTGCGGGTGGCGGCAACCTTCTTGCCAGCTGCCCTCTTGGCAACGGCGGTCTTCTTGCCGACAACCTTCCTGGCAGCAGCGGTCTTCTTGCCGACGGCCTTCTTGGCCACAGCAGCCTTCTTGCCGACAACCTTCTTGGCGGCGGCGGTCTTCTTGGCAACGGTCTTCTTGGCGACGGCGGCCTTCTTGCCGACAACCTTCTTCGCAGCCACGGCCTTCTTGCCAGCGACCTTCTTGGCGGCGACGGTCTTCTTGGCCACAGCCTTCTTGGCGGTGGCGACCTTCTTGCCGACCACCTTCTTGCCGACCACCTTCTTGGCGGCCGCGGTCTTCTTGGCAACGGTCTTCTTGGCGACGGCGGCCTTCTTGGTGGCAGCCTTCTTCACGGTGGCGACCTTCTTGCCGGCAGCCTTGGTGGCGGCCTTGGTGGTCTTCTTGGCAGCGGCGGCCTTCTTGGTCACAGCCTTGCCTGCAGCGGCCTTCTTCTTGGCCACTTCCTTCTTCAGGGCAGCGGCTTCGGCCTTGGCGTTCTTCTTGGCCGCTTCCAGCTTCTTCTTGGCGTTGGCAACAGTCTTGCCGACCGACTTGGCAGCCTTTTCGGCCTTCTTGGCAACGGTCTTCTCGACCTTGGCCACGGCCTTCTTGGCCTTGGCAACGCGGGTACCGGCAGCCTTGGTGGCGCGCTTGACGGTCTTCTTGACCGACTTCACTGCGTCTTCGGCAGCGTGGGCGATGGTCTCGCCAACGTTGGTGGCGGTTTCTTTGACGTTCTCGACAGCGTCGGTCACGACCGACACACCATTACCGTTGCTCATGTTGCCCTCCTGGGGGCCTTAAGTATCAAAACGGGGCGATGCTATACCGACATTGACGATCGTGGAACGGGGCATGCGCCACCAATCGCATCTGCTGCGACGGCGATGGTGTAGTCGACCATCCCTGCAGGCACACCGTGTTTACAGGAAACCCCTTTTTTTCAGTGCTGCGCCGCATGATCCGCGTCGTGACAGGCATTGGTTGTGTGCACCCGCCCGGATGCCGCGGAAGGCATGCAATATGGCGCGTCGCGGCACCGGGATGCGCGGAACTGCGCAAGTATCGTCCTGTATCCGCGCGACCTGCGGCTGACGTCCGCACACTGCCGGGCGCCGCCTCCGCTGTCGTCGCCGGCCCAGCGCCGGTCGTCGCGATCCGCGTTCCCGGCGCGCGGTTTTCATGGCGCATTTATCCAGATCGCGACACACTCATTCAGCTTGTTTTACCGTAGAGCCGAACCGCCCCCATTCCCGCCAGCGAACCGACTCCCATGCGACCGCTACCTACCCTGCTCACGCTCGCAATCGCCGCCGCCTTCGGTGGCTTCGTTGCCACCGGCATCAATGCCCACCTGGACAACCGTGCCGATGCCGCTCCGCTTCCAGCGGTGGTGCCGACCATGGCGGCACTGCCAGCCGCAGTGGCCGGGCAGCAGGTTCCGTCACTGGCACCGATGCTGGAGAAGGCGATGCCGGCCGTGGTCAGCGTCAACACCAAGCAGGTGGTGCGCGTACGCAATCCCTTCTTCAACGACCCGTTCTTCCGCCGCCTGTTCCCGGACATCCCGCAGGAACGCATCAACGAATCGCTGGGCTCGGGCGTGATCATCGACGCCAGGGAGGGCCTGGTGCTGACCAACCACCATGTCATCGACAACGCCGATGATGTACAGGTGACACTGGCCGACGGGCGCACGGTCAAGGCCGAATTCCTCGGCTCGGACCGCGATACCGATATCGCGCTGATCCGCATTCCGGCGCAGAACCTGACCGACATCAAGCTCGGCAACAGCGACCAGTTGCGGGTGGGCGACTTCGTGGTGGCCATCGGCAATCCGTTCGGCTTCAGCCAGACGGTCACTTCGGGCATCGTCTCGGCGGTGGGCCGCAGCGGCATCCGCGGGCTGGGCTACCAGAACTTCATCCAGACCGACGCGTCGATCAACCCGGGCAACTCGGGTGGCGCGCTGGTCGACCTGCAGGGCCAGCTGGTCGGCATCAACACTGCCAGCTTCAACCCGCAGGGCAGCATGGCCGGCAACATCGGCCTGGGCCTGGCGATTCCCTCGAACCTGGCGCGCAGCGTGGTCGACCAGCTGGTCAAGCACGGCGTGGTGGTGCGCGGCACGCTGGGCGTGGAAAGCCAGAACCTGACCGCGCAGATCGCGCAGGGCCTGGGCCTGGGCGAAACCCGCGGTGCGCTGATCACCCGCGTGCTGGCCGGTTCGGCGGCCGCCGCCGCCGGCCTGAAGCCGGGCGACGTGGTGGTGTCGGCCAATGGCCAGCGCGTGGACAGCGCCGAAGCCCTGCACAACGTGGAAGGCCTGGCGGCGGTCGGCAGCCCGATGACGCTGGACGTACGCCGCGAAGGCAAGCCGCTGCAGATCAAGGCGACGCTGAAGGAACAGGCACGCGCGGTCACCGGCGACAGCCTGGACCCGCGCCTGGGCGGGGCCACCTTCGTCGACCTGCCCGAGTCGCTGCGCCAGTCAGGCGCCAGCGGCGTGCTGGTCAGCGAGGTCAAGCGCGGCAGCCGCGCCGCCAGCAACGGCCTGCAGCAGGGCGACATCATCACCGATGCCACCGTCGGTGAATTCGCCGACCTGGCCAGCTGGCGCGCCAACTTCCAGCAGCGCCCGCCGACGCTGGTGCTGCGCGTGCTGCGCAACAATGGCCAGCAGCAGGGCCAGCTCGTGATGCGCTGATCGCCCTGCCGTAACACCCCCTATACCCCGGCAATGTTATTGCTGTCAGTCCAGGTCGGCACCGCCGACTCCCGTTCCCCCATCGCAACAGGAGTGATTCGATGAGCCCCACCAATACCGAGAACCTGAAGGAACACCTGGGTGAAGCCGGTTCCCACCTGAAGCAGGCCGCTACGGCCGCCGGCGGTGCGATCAAGGGTGCAACCGGTGCAGCGACCGACGAGCTTCGCATCGGCAAGGCCAACGTCAAGGCTGAATTGTCCGACAGTGCACTGTCCGGCCTGGCCGCCGCCGAGTTCGGCGGTGCCGCCGCCAAGGAACAGGTCGATGCGCTGATGGACAAGGGCAAGGACCTGATCGACAGCGCCGCCGAACTGATCCGCGAACGTCCGCTGGCCTCGTTCGGCGTTGCCTTCGCAGCCGGCTGGATCATCGCCAAGCTGGCCCGCGGCAGCAGCGACAAGTAAGCCGCAGCGTGAGCGAAGACAACACGCAAGCGCCTGATCCGGCGGCCACCCCGCCGCTGGATGAGAGCATCCGCCAGGTCGGCGCGGCCGGTCGTGCCGCTGCCGATTCGGCCAAGCACACGCTGCGTTCACTGCGCCGGCTGGCCTCGGCCGACTTCGCGCTGGCGCGCAGCGCATTCGGTCGTGCGCTGGCCTGGGCCGGCGTGGCGATCGTGTTTGGTGCATCGGCGTGGCTGCTGATGGCCGCCACCCTCATCGCGCTGCTGCAGAGCTGGGGCCTGAGTTGGCTGCAGGCCCTGCTGATCACCTCGCTGCTGAGCCTGGCCGTCACCGGCTATGCGATCTGGCGGGTGTCCTACTTCTTCCACCACACCGGCATGCACGCCACCCGGCGTCAGCTGTCACGCCTGGGCCTGTTTGACGAACCCAGCGAAGACGACCCTGATGCCGGCGTGCAGCTGCCCGAGGGCAAGCCATGAAGTTCGGCGCGCTGCAGCGGCGGGTAAAGCGCTGCGAACAGGTGGTGACGGTGCGCCTGGGCGAGACCCAGGACCACTGGTCCACCCTCGGCCAGGTGTGGCGACAGGGCTGGTCGCCGTTGCGCATCGTGGTGGTCGGCCTTGCCGGTGGCTTCATCGCCGGCAAGCTGGAGGTACCGGGCAAGGTCAACGGTGCCCGCTGGCTGCAGATGGTCGGTTCGGTCTCGAACCTGTTCGCCAGTGCGCAGGCGGCGTTCGCCACGGCGATGGCGGCGCAGGCCGCGGCCACCGCCGACGATGCGGCCGAAGAAGCCGACGATGCCAGCGAGCAGGCACAGGCAGCGGCCTCCGCTGCCGGAGCACGGCCGGCACCGGCACCACGCTCCGTGCCGGAGCCAGAACCGGACCTGCGCGGACCGCGTCCGGCCGAAGCGGCCACCGAGCTGTCCGAACGTTGATCCATGGAATCCGCCGCGCCGATCGCGGCCGGCGGATAATGCGCTCCCCTTTCCGGTTGATGCGTCGATGAGCGAGTCCCTCCTGTCCCCGCCACCGGCCGGCCCCGACGAGCCGGAGGCAGCGCTGCCACCACCGTCGCGCCCGCGCGGGCCGATGTCGCTGGTGGTGCTGGCGACCCTGGCGGTGGGCTACACGCTGTGGGCCGCGCAGGACATCATCCTGCCGGTGCTGCTGGCGATGTTCTTCGCCCTGGTCGGCAACCCGATCCTGCGCTTGCTGCAGAAGCTGTGGATTCCGCGCGCGCTGGGCGCACTGTTGATCCTCGGCGCCGGCCTGGGCGTGACCGGTTCGCTGGCCGTGCAGCTGATCGGCCCGGCGATGGAATGGGCGCAGGAAGCCCCACAGCAGCTGCGCAAGGTCGCCCGCCAGGTGCAGGACCTGACCAAGCCGGTGCAGCAGGCCAACCAGGCGGCGGAAAACTTCGCCCGTGTGGCCGGTGGTGACAGCAACCACAAGGTGCAGTTGATCCGTACCCAGCTGGACGACCCGTACCGCATGCTGACCCGTGCACCGCGGCTGGCTGCCTCGGTGTTGGCCGTGGTGCTGCTGACGCTGTTCTTCATGATCTACGGGCAGAGCCTGCAGCGCGCGGCGATCGCCCTGTTCCCCAACCGCCAGCAGCAGCGCTTCACTACGGACATCCTGCGTTCGATCGAACGCGAGGTCTCGCGTTACGTGCTGACCATCAGCGTGATCAACACTCTGGTCGGCCTGGTGTTCGCCGGCGTGCTGATGCTGCTCGGTATCGGCCTGCAGGAAGCGCTGCTGTGGGGCACGGTGGCCGCGCTGCTGAATTTTGCGCCGTATGTGGGTCCGTTGATCGGCGTGGCGCTGATGCTGTTGATGGGCTTCGTCGAGTTCCGCGACCCGCTGCAGGCCCTGCTGCCAGCGGCCGCCTACCTGGGCCTGCACACCCTGGAAGGGCAGATGGTGACCCCGATCGTGCTGGGCCGTCGGATGAAGCTGTCGCCGCTGGTGCTGATCCTGGCGCTGATGGTGTTCGGCTGGGCCTGGGGCATGATCGGGCTGCTGCTGGCGGTGCCGCTGCTGGTGTGCATCAAGCTGGTGCTGGCACGCCTGGACGGCATGCAGGGCTGGGCACGCCTGCTGGAGTGACGGCATCAACAACGGATGGACGCAGGTGGCGGAACCAGAAACAGGGACGAAGTGGCAGACTATGGCGCCCTACCCGGATGGATCCGCTCGGATGAACTCTCTCGCCACGCGTTGCCTTGCCTTGGCCTGCATTGCCGCTCCCGCGTTCGCCGCGACACCGCCGACTGCCGATCAGGCGCGCACCCAGCTTGCTGAGGCGGTTACCTGCAAGCGGCACCTCACGCCCATACAGTTCGACGCCATGGCCCGGATGCTGACACCGGCCCCGGCAAGGGTGCAGGACGGCGAATCCAGCGGCGAGTTCCGGCTGACCACGCCCTTGATGGTGCTGGGCCAGCCCGTGAACCGGCTGCAGTCCTATGACGGCGACAGCGGCGAGGATGGCATCGACAGTTTCACCGCGTACTTCAGCTCGGCCAGTGTGGAACAGGTCGCGGCACTGGCGAAGATGTCCGACCCGGTAGCAGGCACCTACACGAAGGAAGTTGGGCGGCACAACCTGGACGTGCAGCAGTTCGACGGCCAGACCACCATCGCCTGCTCGTACAACCTGCGCTGACCCGGCCCAGCCACAGTGCCCACCCGCCCGCCGCGTCGCATGAAAGCCCGCGCGGGCAGGGGTAGAATGGCGGGGTGAATTTCCCCGTCCAAGCCATCACCCTCGACCTTGACGACACGCTGTGGCCGTTCGCTCCGATCGGCGCCCGCATCGAACAGGTCCTGCACGCCTGGATGTGCGAACACAGCCCCGCTACCGCCGCGATGTATCCGGTGGAGGCGATGCGCGAACTGCGCGAGCGGCTGTACCACGCCCATCCGCACCTCCACCACGACCTGAGTGCGCTGCGCCGGCTGACCCTGCACGAAGCACTGCACACCAGCGGTGCCAGCCTCGATCTGCTGGAGCCTGCGTATGAAGTGTTCTACGCCGCGCGCAACCAGGTGGAGTGCTATCCCGATGCGATCGACGCGCTGGCGCGCATTGCCGCACGGGTACCGGTGGCGGCGCTGAGCAACGGCAACGCCGACCTGGAGCGGATCGGTCTGGCCCATCATTTCGCCTTCCAGCTGGGTTCGCGCGAACACGGCGCGGCCAAGCCCGAAGCCAGCATCTTCCATGCCGCGTGCACCCGCCTGGGTGTGGCACCGGCACACGTGCTGCACGTCGGCGACCATGCCGACATGGACGTGGCCGGGGCGATTGCCGCCGGCCTGCGCGGCTGCTGGATCAACCGCGACGCAGCCACCTGGACCCATCCGCAGCTGCAGCCGGACCTGCAGTTCGACACCCTTACCGGCCTGGCCGACTGGTTGGATGCCAACCTCGACGCCGCCGCATCCCGGAGTACCTGACGCATGAGCGAGATCACTGGTTTCACCGCCGACACCGCTGCGGCGCTGCCGTTGTACGTGCTGGACCGCGAGCAGTTCGCCGCCTGGAAGGACAGCCAGCCGGCTGCCACGCAGGCGTGGCTGGCATCGCAGGGCTTCAACGCCGGCGCCCACAGCGTGGCACTGCTGCCGGGCGCCGATGGCCTGGCCGGTGCCGTGATGGGCGTGGGTGATCGTGCCGATGCCTACAGCTATGCGCATGCGCCGCACGCGCTGCCGGAAGGCAGCGTCTGGCAGCTGGCCAATGAACTGCCTGCCGCCGAACTGGCGCTGCTGCAGCTGGGCTGGGGCCTGGGCAGCTACCGCTTTGACCGCTATCGCAAGCGCAACCGCGCACCGGCGCAGCTGGTGGCCTCACCGACCGGCGAAGTGGCCGACCTGATCGCCGCCAGCCTGCGCGTGCGCGACTGGGTCAACACCCCGACCGAAGACATGGGCCCGCAGCAGCTGGAAGACGCCGCGCGCGCGCTGGCCGATGCACATGGTGCGCAGGTCGAGGCGATTACCGGCGACGAACTGCTGAAGCAGAATTTCCCGGCCATCCACGCCGTGGGCCGCGCTTCGCACCGTGCGCCGCGCCTGGTCGTGCTGCGCTGGGGCAGGGAAACCGACCCGGCGCTGGTGCTGGTCGGCAAGGGCGTGTGCTTCGATACCGGCGGGCTGGACATCAAGCCGGCCGACGGCATGCGCAACATGAAGAAGGACATGGGCGGCGCCGCGCACGCACTGGCCCTGGCCGGCCTGGTGATGGCGCGCGGGCTGCCGGTGCGCCTGACCCTGCTGGTGCCGGCAGTGGAAAACGCGATCGGCCCCGATGCGTTCCGTCCGGGCGAGGTCATCGCCACCCGCAAGGGCCTGAGCGTGGAGATCGACAACACCGACGCCGAGGGCCGCGTGATCCTGTGCGACGCATTGACCTTCGCCGGTGAGCAGAAACCGGACCTGGTGCTGGACTTCGCCACCCTCACCGGTGCCGCGCGCATCGCCCTGGGCCCGGACCTGCCGGCACTGTTCAGCAACGACGACACGGTGGCCCAGCAGTGGCTGCAGGCCGGTGACGCGACCCGCGACCCGGTCTGGCGCATGCCGCTGTGGCGCCCCTACCTGCGCTACCTGAGCAGCGGCATCGCCGACCTGGCCAACGCCGGTTCGCGCATGGCCGGCTCGGTTACCGCCGCGCTGTACCTGGAACGCTTCCTGGAAGACGGCCAGCGCTGGGCGCATCTGGACGTGTATGCCTGGAACGACGGCGAGCGCCCGGGCCGTCCGGCCGGTGGCGAAGCGCTGGCGCTGCGCTCGGCGTGGGCGATGCTGAAGCAGCGCTACAGCTGATCGGGTGGGTGCCGACCGTTGGTCGGCACGCCGTCCCCGGAAAATCTGACGAAAAATTGAATTTCGGCCCCGGCCGGGTTCTGCGAGGATGTGTGGGTCGACCACCCACACGCTCCGTGAAGGCAGGACTCCGACCATGTCGCTCTTCCGCTACACCCGCGCTGGCCAGACGCCGGGCGCGCCACGCAAGCATTCACCCCTGCTCTGGATCGCACTGATCGCACTCATTCTGGGTGCGGTCGCGCTGGCCTTCGCCTGGCTGGCCGGCTGGATTGGCGGCCGCCTGACCGCGCAGCGCTTTACCGACACCATCGAAGCCACCGGCCCGGCACATCCCGGGTTCCGCCGGGCGCACAGCAAGGGCATCTGCGTGAGCGGCTGGTTCGAACCCAGTGCACAGGCCCCTACCCTGTCCAGTGCACGGGTGTTCTCGCAGCGCCGCGTGCCGGTGATGGGCCGCCTGTCGATCGGCGGCGGTGATCCCTACGGCGCCGACAACACCGCGCGCGTACGCAGCCTGGCGGTGCAGCTGGTCAGCGATGACGGCCAGGAATGGCGGATGGCAATGAACAGCTTCCCGTTCTTCGCGGTGCCCGATGCCGAGGCGTTCTACGAGCAGACGCGCGCCTCCATTCCCGACCCGGCCACCGGCAAGCCCGACCCGCAGAAGATGGCCGCGGTGCTGGCGAGATACCCCAGTGCACAGGCGTTCCAGCAGTGGGCCAGGACGGCACCTTGGACCAGCAGCTGGGCTGACACCACCTTCAACAGCGTCAACAGCTTCTGGTTCATCAACGCGCAGGGCCAGAAGCGCGCGGTGCGCTGGCGCTGGCAGCCGCAGGCGCCGGTGGTGGAGATGGATGCGGAAACGCGCAAGCAGGCCAGCGTCGATTTCCTCAGCCAGGAACTGCAACAGCGCATGGCCAGCGGCCCGGTGCGCTGGAACCTGGTCGTCACCACCGCCGAGCCCGGTGATGCCATTGATGATCCCTCGGTGCCGTGGCCCGAGTCGCGTGATCAGGTGGTGGCCGGCGTACTCAGCCTGGACCGCATGCAGTCGCAGGAAAAAGGCGCGTGCGGCCAGATCAACTTCGATCCGCTGATTCTGCCCAGCGGCGTGCGCGGCAGTGACGATCCGATCCTGGCCGCACGCTCTGCGGTGTACTCGCAATCCTTCAACCGCCGCGAGCGCGAGCGCGCCAGCGGCAACGTCGAGCAACCGAAGGAGGCCGCACGATGAGCACCGGCAACGGCCACTTCAACCTGCTGGCGCGGGTGCTGCACTGGTCCATGGCGCTGATGATCATCGCCATGCTGTTCATCGGCGTGACCATGGTCGCCTCGCTGCACATGCGGCCACTGCTGATCGACCTGCACCGACCACTGGGCATCGCGATCCTGCTGCTGGTGCTGCTGCGCCTGTACAACCGGCTGCGCCATCGCCCGCCGCCGCTGCCGGCGGATCTTCCGGTATGGCAGGTGATGGCGGCCAAGGCCTCGCACTGGATGCTGTATGCGCTGATGCTGGCGATGCCATTGATCGGCTGGGCGATGCTGTCGGCCGGCGGTTACCCGATCGTGCTGTGGGGTGGCCTGCACCTGCCGCCGATCGTGCCGCACACCCCGGCGTTGTATGCCGCGCTGCGTAATGCGCACAGCTTGTTGGCGTATGTGTTGTTCGCCACGGTGCTGATGCATGTGGGGGCGGCGCTGTTCCATTTGTGGGTGCGGCGGGATGGCGTGTTCCAGGCGATGGCGCGCGGGAAGGATTGAAAGGGTTCGCCGGGAGTTCCCGGCGGATTGTTTCCGCGACTGCGGAGGGGTGTCACTTTCTTTGCGCGCAAAGAAAGTAACCAAAGAAACGCTCCGCCGGCCGCGAGCCGACGTGCTTCGCACGCCGGTACCCTGCGCTCCTCGGCCCGTCGAGGGACGGCGCGGGAACTCGCTGCGCTCAGACACCCGCACCTCTTCGCCCTCGCCGGACCTGCGGTGCTCAGCTCGCTCAAGGCGGACTGGAAGGTCAAGATCAACGGCAAGAGCATCCACGCATGGCGTGGATCTACTGGGTGCAGCTTTTGCCTTTGACGTTGGGTCCGCCTTGAGCGAGCCGAGCATCGCAGGTGAATCAGGGGCGAAGAGGCGCCGGTGTCTGAGCGCAGCGAGTTCGGCGCCGTCCCCTGATTCGCCGAGAAGCGCAGGGAACCGTCGCGTAGCGACGGCTCGCGCTCTGGCGGCGTGTTTCTTTGGTTACTTTCTTTGCACGAGCAAAGAAAGTGACACCTCTCCGCAGGCGCGGTAACAATCCGCCGGGCAGCGCCCGGCGCTACCAGTGCGTCGGCGCACGCCGCTACAACCATCCCTTCTGCCGCGCCAGCCGGTACGCCTCGATCCGGTTGGCCACACCCAACTTGCCGATGCACTCGGACAGGTAATTGCGCACCGTGCCATGCGACAATCCCAGCTGCTCGGCAATCTCGCTGGCGGTACGGCCCTCGCCCGCCAGCCGCAGCACGCGGCGTTCGCGGTCGGTCAGCGGGTCGGCCTGCGACCAGGCATCCAGTGCCAGCTGTGGGTCGATCGCGCGGATGCCCTGTTTCACCTTGCGCAGGGCATCGGCCAGGTTCTCGGCCGGTGCGTCCTTCAGCAGGTAGCCCAGCACGCCCGCTTCCAGCGCGCGGCGCAGGAAGCCGGCACGGGCGAAGGTGGTCACGATCACGACCTTGATCGGCAACTCGTGGCGGGCGATGCGCTGGGCCAGTTCCAGCCCGGACAGGCCAGGCATTTCGATGTCAGTGACCAGAATGTCCGGCTGCAGCTGCTGCAGCATGCGCCACGCCGCCTCGCCGTCAGCAGCGCTGCCCAGCACCTCGATGTCCGGCTCCAGGCCCAGCAGCGCCGACAATGCACCGCGCACCATCGCCTGGTCTTCGGCCAGCAGGATGCGGATCATGCGGCACCATCCCGTGCCAATGACGCTGGCGACAGCGGCGTGGTCGCGGCCACCAGTGGCACGCGCACGGTCACTACCGTGCCTTCGCCGCGCGGCGACTGCAGTGACAACTGGCCGCCCAGCGCCATCGCCCGTTCGCGCATGCCACACAATCCGTTGCCCTCGGCCTGTACGCCACCGCGGCCGTCATCGCGTATCTGCATCACCAACTGTCGTTCCTCAAGCATGAAATCCACCTGCACCCGGGTCGCCTGCGCGTGGCGCACGATGTTGGTCGCAGCCTCGCGCAGCACCAGCGCCAGCCCACGTTCCACGTCGACCGGCATCGGCGGCGGCGGTGTGTACTGCAGGTGTACCTGCTGGCATTCCAGCAGCAGGCGCGCCGAGGCCAGCTCGCCAGCCAGGTCGCTGGCGCGGATGCCGGTCACCGCACTGCGCACCTGGGCCAGCGCCTCGCGGGCGATCGCTTCGGCTTCGCCGATCTCCTGCCGCGCGCGCGCGCCATCACGGTCGTACAGCTTGCGCGCCAGTTCCAGCTTCAGCGTGATCAGCGACAGCGTGTGGCCCAGCAGGTCATGCAGATCGCGGCCGATGCGCTCGCGCTCGGCGGTAGTGGCCAGCCGCCGCACCTCGTCCTGGGACAGCTGCAGGGCAACGTCCCGTTGATGGCTCAAGGCCTCCACGTTCACCACCAGGCCGACGATGAACGACACGGCCGGCATCCACACCATGGCTTGCCACGGATAACCGACGTAGAGCGCAGCGCCGCAGAACAACAGGTTCAGGCCGGTGAGCTGCAACAGGTACACCCACCAGCCGCCACGGCTGCTCATGCGGATCATCACGCAACCGAACACGAAGTAGCTCAGTCCCGACGGATACCACGGCAGCAGCACCAGGGCCATCAGGATCATGCCCAGCGCATAGCGCCATGCGTGATGCCGTGGCGCCAGCATCACCTTCGCATAGAGCAGCAGGAACAGCGGATAGCTGGCCACGGTCAGCAGCAGCCAGCGCACCGTGAAGCCATTGCCGAGCACCGGGGTAAGGAAGATCCAGACCGACCACAGCAGGTGGATCGCCCCGCTCCAGGGCGACTTGCCACGCCGCAGCAGGTCGGCCACCGCCGAGTCCGGTGCGGGGCGCAGCAGGGACGCAAGCCAGCTCGACGACACGGAAGAATCCAGGCGGGAATGATCGCTGCCGATCATGCCAGTTCAGCCGATCCGGCGCAGGCGGCGGCGCGCCAGCAGCAGCGCCACCACCGTGACCGCCAGCAGCACCAGCAGGTGGCCAGCCATGCTGCCCACCGACGGCAGCCCGACCACCGGCAGCCCCAGCTGCGCCAGATGCCAGGTTGGCCACAGCGGTGCCATCATCGAGAACACCTTGGGCAGCGCCGACAACGGCAGCCACAGGCCTGACAGCAGGGCCAGCGGCAGGTAGACCAGGTTGACCATCGCCGGCGCCGCGCTGGCACTGACATGACTGCCGATCAGCAGGCCGATCGCCCCCAGCGGCAGCGCTGCCAGGCCCGCCACCGCCAGCAGCCGCAGCATCTGCACTGCCTGCAGCTGCACGCCACCCAGCGCGCGCGCCACCCCGATCAACAGGGCGGCCACCAGCAACGCGAACATCACGGCCATCGCCAGCCGCGCCAGCAACGGTGTCGCCGCCGGCATCGGCAGCGCTCGCTTGAGGGTCAGCAGGCCGCCTTCACGGTCCAGCGCCAGCTGCACGCCGAAGCCGAACAGGGCCGGGGCCATCGCACCGAACACGCAGTAGGTGGCCAGCAGGTAGAGCGGTGCATGGCCGCGGCCCAACAGCACGCCGAACAACAGGTAGAACAGCACCGGGAACAGCAGCGAAGGCACCGCGAAGGCGGGTGTACGCCAGGCGCGGCGCAGCTCGGCCACCAGTTCCGCGGCGTACGGGCGCAAGGCCTGGCGCCACGCCGATACCGGCGCGGGTGTAGTGCCGGTACGGGTCATCGTGTTCATGCGGCCTCCCGGGTCATGTCGAGGAAAGCGTCGGCCAGTGCCGCGCCCTGTACTTCCAGCTCACGCAGCTGTGCATCGGCGGCCAGCAGGCGCGCCACCACCGGCTCGGCCGGGCTTGCCATCAACTGCAGGTGCTCGCCATCACGCTGCACCTGCTGCACGCCCGGCCACTGCTGTACGTCTTCAACAGTCAACACGCTGCGGCAGCGGATGCGGCGCGGCCGATCAGCCAGGCGCAGCTCGCTCAACGGTGCGTCGGCCAGCACCCTGCCCTGTTCCAGGACCACCACCTGCTGCGCCAGCGCTTCGGCCTCTTCCAGATAGTGAGTGGTCAGCAGCACGCCGCAGCCTTCGGCCACCAGCTGCCGGATTGCCTGCCACATCACCTGCCGCGCCTGGATGTCCAGGCCGGTGGTGGGCTCGTCCAGGAACAGCACGCGCGGGCGGCCACACAGCGCGATGGCGAACTGCACCGCGCGCTGCTGGCCACCGGACAGCTGACCGTAGCGACGGCCTGCCAGTGCCTGCAGGCCTGCGCGCTGCAGCACCTCCTGCAGCGGCATCGGGTCCGGATAGCAGGCGCTCGCCTGCGCCACCAGTTCGTCCACCTGCAGCATCGGCGGCAGGCTGGTGCTCTGCAGCATCACACCCAGGCCGAGGCGGCTGCTGCGCTGCTGCGGGTCGCCACCGAGCAGCTCGACCTGGCCTGCATCGGCGCGGCGCAGGCCCAACAGCACGCTGATCGCGGTACTCTTGCCGGCACCGTTGCGGCCCAGCAATGCCAGCACCTGGCCAGCGCGGACCTGCAGGTCGATGCCCTGCAGGGCGGTATGGTCGCGGTAGCGCACCTGCACCTGCTGCAGGCGGGCCAGCGACGGGGCGATCGGATCCATGGGCGGTACCGGTAGCGGGGACGTTGCCATCCTGTGCCGCCGTGGTCACATTTCGCAGTTGCCGCCGTCAGTGTCATCGGATGACAGCTGTCACTGCCGTCATCGCTGTGCCTGCCTTCATGCTGTGCCGCACGCTCCACCGCCGGAACCGCCGCCGTCCGCGCTTCCGGCCACACCCGCCCGAACGCCTGTGATGGAACGAATGAACGCTTCTGCCGAGCTGTTGAAGGAACTCCGTATCGACCGCAAGTCGCCGCCGCCCGCCTCCGGTGGTGGCAGCAATGGCGGTGGCCGTCGTTGGCTGTGGATCGCGATCATCGTGGTCGTGCTGCTGATCGCCGCTGCCGTGGCCTTCCTGTTCGGCCGCGCGCCGGCCGTGGAAGTGGAAACCGCGCCCGCAGTGGCCATCCAGCAGGGCAGCGCCAGCAGTTCGGTGCTTGATGCCAGTGGCTACGTGGTCGCCCGGCGCATGGCCACGGTCTCGGCCAAGATCACCGGCAAGGTGCGCGAGGTGATGATCGAGGAAGGCATGCGGGTCGAAGCCGGCCAGGTGATGGCCACCCTGGATCCGATCGATGCCGATGCGCAGCGCAGCCTGTATGCCTCGCAGCTGCAGGCCGCGCGCAGCCAGGTGGCCGGGCTGGAGGCACAGCAGAAGCAGGCCGCCGCCGAAGCCAGCCGCCTGCAGGCGCTGGTCGGCCAGCAACTGGTGTCACGTTCGCAGTACGACCAAGCCGTGGCCCAGCGCGACAGCCTGCGTGCGCAGCTGGAAACGGCCCAGCGCAACGTCAAGGTCGCCAACGACCAGCTGGCCATTGCCGATCTGGGCGTGGACAACAACATCGTGCGCGCGCCGTTCTCCGGCGTGGTCACCGCCAAGGCCGCGCAGCCGGGCGAAATCGTTTCGCCGCTGTCGGCGGGCGGTGGTTTCACCCGCACCGGCATCGGCACCATCGTCGACATGGACTCGCTGGAGATCGAAGTCGAGGTCGGCGAGGCCTTCATCGGCCGCGTGCAACCGAAGATGCCGGTGGAAGCCACGCTCAACGCCTATCCGGAGTGGAAGATTCCGGGCGAGGTCATCGCCATCATCCCCACTGCCGACCGCGGCAAGGCCACGGTGAAGGTGCGCGTGGCGCTGAAGGTGAAGGACCCGCGCATCGTGCCGGAGATGGGCGTGCGGGTCAGCTTCCTGGAGCAGGCGCAGCCGCAGGCGGCCGCCAAACCGCAGGGCGTGCGCGTGCCGGCTGGCGCGGTGGTCCAGCGCGAGGGCGCCTCGGTGGCCTTCGTACTGGGCGACCAGAGCCGCGTGCAGCAGCGCACGGTCGAGGCCGGCCAGGCGATGGGCAAGGACCGCCAGATCCTCAAGGGCGTCAGCGCGGGTGAGTCGGTGGTGGTGAACCCGCCGGACACCCTGCGCGATGGCGCCAAGGTGCAACAGAAACAAGCGCAGTAACGGCCTGGCGCCCATGGGCGCCGCCGGCAACACCGCTCGACGCACGCCTGCGGCCACCGCAGGTGCGCTTCCCCGTTTCCCGCCTTCCGTGGAGAACCACCCATGTCGACCCTGGTTTCACTGCGCAACATCACCAAGATCTACCAGCGTGGCCCCGAGAAAGTGCAGGTGCTGCACGGCATCGACCTGGACATCGCCAGCGGCGACTTCGTCGCGCTGATGGGCCCGTCCGGCTCGGGCAAGACCACCCTGCTCAACCTGATCGGCGGCCTGGACAACCCCAGCGGCGGCGAGATCAGCATCGAAGGCGAGCGCATCGACCAGATGAGCGGCGGCCAGCTGTCGACCTGGCGCAGCCACCACGTCGGCTTCGTGTTCCAGTTCTACAACCTGATGCCGATGCTGACCGCGCAGAAGAACGTGGAGCTGCCGCTGCTGCTGACCCACCTCAATGCCGCGCAGCGCCGCCGCAATGCCGAGATCGCGCTGACCCTGGTCGGCCTGGCAGACCGCCGCAGCCATCGCCCCAATGAACTGTCCGGCGGCCAGCAGCAGCGCGTGGCGATCGCGCGGGCGATCGTCTCCGACCCGACCTTCCTGATCTGCGACGAACCCACCGGCGACCTCGACCGCCAGTCCGCCGAGGAGATCCTCGGCCTGCTGCAACAGCTCAACCGCGAACACGGCAAGACCATCATCATGGTCACCCATGACCCGAAGGCCGCCGAGTACGCCACGCACACGGTGCACCTGGACAAGGGCGAGCTGGCCGACGCGCCGCTGGCCCACTGACGGAGGCCACGGCGATGAAATACTTCTCGTTGGTGTGGGCGCAGCTGTTCCGCAGCCGCACGCGCACCTTGTTGACCCTGCTGTCGGTGGTAGCGGCGTTCCTGCTGTTCGGCATGCTCGACTCGGTGCGCGTGGCGTTCTCGTCCGGCGGCAGCGTGGAAGGCGCCAACCGCCTGGTGGTGGCCTCGCGGCTGTCGATCACCCAGTCGCTGCCGATCCGCCTGGAAACCCAGATCCGCCAGGTGGCCGGCGTGCGCGACGTGGCCTACGGCATGTGGTTCGGCGGCATCTACCAGGATCCAAAGAACTTCTTCCCGAACTTCTCGGTGTCGCCCAACTACTTCGATGTCTACCGCGAGCTGCAGATCGATCCGGCCCAGCTGGAGGACTGGAAGCAGACCCGCACCGGCGCCATCGTCGGCGAATCGCTGGCCAAGCAGTTCGGCTGGAAGATCGGCGACACCATCCCGTTGCAGGCCACGATCTTCCCGCGCGGCGGCAGCAACGACTGGCCGCTGGAACTGAAGGGCATCTACCGTTCCAAGGACCGAGCGCTGGCGGCCAACGAAGAACGCCAGTTGATGATGAACTGGAAGTACTTCGATGAATCCAACGACTACATCAAGAACCAGGTGAGCTGGTACACGGTGACGCTGGACAACCCGGATCATTCCTCGCGGGTAGCGCAGGCCATTGATGCAATCTCGGCCAACTCCGACCACGAGACCAAGACCCAGACCGAGTCGGCGTTCCAGCAGGCCTTCGTCAAGCAGTTCGCCGACATCGGCATGATCGTCACTTCAATCATGGGCGCGGTGTTCTTCACCCTGCTGCTGCTGACCGGCAACACCATGGCGCAGGCGGTGCGCGAACGCGTGCCGGAGCTCGCCACGCTGAAGACGCTGGGCTTCAAGGACAGCACCGTGCTGACCCTGGTGATGGTGGAGTCGGTGCTGCTGATCGGCCTGGGCGGCCTGATCGGCATGGGCCTGGCCGCACTGATCCTGCCGGCGATCGGCCCGAAGAGCATGGGCATGCTGCCGCCACACGTGCCGACGCCGACCTGGCTGATGGGGCTGGGCCTGATCGTGGTGATCGGCATCATCGTCGGGTTGTTGCCGGCGCTGCGTGCCAAGCGCCTGAAGATCGTCGACGCACTGGCCGGCCGCTGAGGAGGACACCGACATGTTCAAGAGCAAACTCAAGAAATGGCTGGGCAACGGCCTGACGGTGCTGCTGCTGGTGATCGGCCTGGTGCTGTGGATCAGCCTGCCGTGGTTTGGCGTGCTGGCGGTGGCCGTGCTGGTGGCACTGTGGCTGCTGCTGACCCGTGGCGGACGGTTGGCGCTGGCCGCCACCCGCATCGGCGTGGCCAGCCTGCCGCAGCGCTGGGGCGCGTCCTCGGTGATCGTGGTCGGCATCGCCGGCGTGGTCGGCGTGCTGGTGGCGATGCTGGCGATGGGCGAAGGCTTCCAGGCCACGCTCAACAACACCGGCGACGACACCACCGCCATCGTGCTGCGCGGCGGCTCGCAGGCCGAGACCAACTCGGTGATCACCCGCGAGCAGGTGCCGACGTTGTCCACCCTGCCCGGCATCAGCCGCGATGGCGAAGGCCGGCCGCTGCTGTCGCCGGAGCTGTCGCAGGTGGTCAACCTGGTGTCGAAGTCCGACGGCACCGACGTCAACGCGCAGTTCCGCGGCGTTGGTCCGCAGGCCTGGGCCGTGCATGACAAGGTCAAGATCATCGAAGGCCGCAAGTTCGCAGCCGGCCTGCGCGAGATCGTGGTCGGCCAGGGTGCCAAGGGCCAGTTCCGCGACATGGACGTGGGCAGGACGCTGACCCTGGGCAACCAGACCTGGACCGTGGTCGGCGTGTTCGCCACCGGCGATGCGCACGATTCGGAGCTGTGGACCGACGCCGATACGCTGGCCACCACCTACCAGCGCAGCGCCTGGCAGTCGATCAGCGTGCGTACCGATGGCAAGGCCGGCTTCGAGCAGTTCAAGGCAGCGGTCGCCGCCGACCCGCGCCTGAAACTGGACGTGGAAACCACCCGTGTCTACTACAGCAAGCAGGGCGGCGGGCTGACCAAGCTGATCGACATCCTCGGCAAGGTGATCGGCACGATCATGGCGGTGGGTGCAGTGTTCGGCGCACTCAACACCATGTACGCGGCCGTGGCCACCCGTGCGCGCGAGATCGCCACCATGCGCGCGATCGGCTTCCGCGGCCTGCCGGTGGTGACGGCGGTGATGCTGGAGACCATGCTGCTGGCGTTGCTGGGTGGCCTTCTGGGGTGTGCGGTGGCGTGGCTGCTGTTCAATGGCTACAGCGTATCCACCATCGGCAGCAACTTCAGCGCGGTGGTGTTCAAGTTCCACGTGTCGCCGGAACTGCTGTGGACCGGACTGAAATGGGCGCTGGGCATCGGCCTGGTCGGCGGCCTGTTCCCGGCGCTGCGCGCGGCACGTTTGCCGATCACCACGGCGTTGCGCGAAACCTGAGCATCACGCAGCGGTGGAATGCGCATCACGCAGGGGGACGGAGCGAAGGCTCCGTCCCTTTTCTTTTGCGCGTCATCCACGCTTGGTGGTGAGCCAGGACGTCCAGTAGATCCACGCCATGCGTGGATGGATGCCGGCGCACGCGCACGGCTACAGATTGCGGGAAATACGCCGCTATCGATGCCTCTGCCCATCGCAAGCGCAACGCGCGTGACGTCGCGCACATCCCATCTGTGGATTGTTGGTTGCGATTCATTTTCGCGCACATCCGCGGCGCAGAGGCAAACAGTTACGAATGGAAACATTCTAGAATCGCCCCCCCACGTTGGTTTGCAGCACCCCACGCGTCCATAGAACGGGCGCTTGTTTTTCCTGAAACACGAGATTTCACGGATGTCCCTGAAAACCAATCCGCTGCGCAACGCGATCGTCATCGCGCTGGCCGCCAGCTGCACCACCCCCGCCTTCGCACAGAGCGCCGGCGATACCCCGACCAACCTCGATCGCATCGAAATCACCGGCTCGCGCATCCGCCAGGCCAGTGTCGAGACCGCACAGCCGGTCGTCGCGCTCAGCCGCGCCGAGATCGAGAAGAAGGGTTACATCAACGTCGCCGACATCCTGCAGGACGTCACCGCCGCCGGCGCACCGAGCCTGAGCCGCTCGTCGTCGCTGAGTTCTTCGCGCGACTTCGGCGGCACGTACGTCAGCCTGCGCAACCTCGGCCCGGAGCGCAGCCTGGTGCTGATCGACGGCCGCCGCATGGGGGTCAGCGCCGGTGGCTACTCCGACCTGGCTTCGATTCCCTCGGCGATTGTCGAGCGCGTGGAAGTGCTCACCGATGGCGCGTCCGCGCTGTACGGCTCGGACGCCATCGCCGGTGTGGTCAACATCATCACCCGCAAGAACTTCGACGGTGGCGAAGCCGGCGTCTACGTCGGCCAGTACGGTGAAGGTGACGGCCAGAAGCGCTCCTACAGCGCCACCTTCGGCAAGACCTTCGACCGCGGCTGGTTCAGCGTCGGCGCCGAGCGCACCAAGGAAGACGAGATCCTCGGCAGCGAGCGCGAGTTCAGCCGTTACCCGGGTGGCCCGCGCCATCCCGACGACGTCAAGGCACTGAACCAGACCACGCAGTGGGGCAGCGTCACCGTCGACGGCAAGTCGCTGACCGTGGGCCCGGGCGGCGACCCGAGCCAGAAGGGCAATTTCCACACGCCCAATCCGGCCGATGGTGCCAACACCAAGACCAACATGAGCCTGCTGAGCGGCCTGGAGCGCACTTCGGTGTTCGCCAACGGTGGCTTCTCGATCACCGATGACCTGCGCATCGTGGCCGACGCGCTGTACAGCAAGCGCGAGTCGACCAAGCACCTGGCCGGCTACCCCTACTCGGTGTCCACCGCACAGGCGCGCAACGGTTCCCGTGCTGCCCTGTCCAAGGACAGTGCGTTCAACCACTGGGGCCAGGACGTGCTGTTCTCGCACCGCACCGAAGAAATGCCGCGTGCGACCGAGAACAACCTGGACACCAAGCGCGCCAGCATCGGCCTGGAAGGCAGCTTTGAAACCGGTTCGCGTTACTGGGACTGGAACGTCAGCTACATGTACAACCGCAATGAAGGCGAGCGCATCGGTACCGGCAGCATGTACCAGCCGCATGTCGACCTGGCGGTCGGCCCATCCTTCATGGATGGCACCGTGGCACGCTGCGGCAGCCCGGGTGCAGTGATCGCCGGCTGCGTGCCGTGGAACCCGGCCGCGCCGATGGGCTATGCAGGCCCGGGCTCGCTGAGCAACCAGGACGTGCAGGACTACCTGTTCACCCGCTTCGTCGACAAGATGAAGAGCACCACGAAGGTCGCCAGCGCCAACATCTCCGGTTCGGTGTTCACCCTGCCGGCCGGCGACGTGATGGCCGCGATGGGCTTCGAGCACCGCAACGAAGAAGCCAGCTACACCCCGGACCTGATGGTGCAGAAGGGCCAGATTGCCGGCACCACCGGCCAGCCGACCCGTGGCGACTACTCGCTCAACGAGGTCTACCTGGAGCTGCAGGTACCGCTGCTGGCCGACATGCCGTTCGCGCGTGAACTGTCGCTGGACCTGGCCGGCCGCTACACCGACTACAACACCTTCGGTTCGACCACCAACAGCAAGTTCGGCCTGAAGTGGAAGCCGATCGACAGCCTGCTGGTACGCGCGACCTATGGCACCGGCTTCCGTGCGCCGACTGTGGACGACCTGTACGGCGGTGCGGTGAAGAGCCGTGATTCGTTCACCGATCCGTGCGATACCTCGTTCGGCATCGCTGCCAGCAGCGCGACCGTGGCCGCACGCTGCCAGGCGCTGAAGGTGCCGGCGGACTTCCGCCAGCAGACCGCGTCGGAAGGCAACGTCGCCAACCGTCCGGGCCAGCAGGGCATCGCCGATTTCGACTCCGGTTCCAATGCGAACCTGAAGCCGGAAACCGCCAAGACCTGGACCGTGGGCCTGGTGTACAGCCCCGAGTTCGTGCCGGGCCTGGACGTCAGCCTGGACTGGTGGAAGATCCGCATCGACAACGCGATCGTGGGTGAGTCGGCCACCGACATCCTCAACCAGTGCTACGTGCAGGGCGTGGATTCGGCGTGCGGCCGCTTCACCCGTTCCACCAGCGCCAAGACGCTGGGTCAGGTGACGTCGCTGGACCGCTCGCTGGTCAATGCGGGCTACCGCGAAACCGCCGGCTACGACTTCAGCCTGCGTTACCGCCTGCCGGAAACCGCGTTCGGCCGCTTTGCCGCCACCTGGAACACCACCTACACCGACTACCTGGAGCAGCGCAACGACAGCGCCGCCACCACGCCGGTGGAGCAGAAGACCGGCTGGCAGGGCAACTTCCGCGTGCGTTCGACCTTCAACCTGGATTGGCAGTACGGCGACCTGGGCATCGGCTGGACCGCCCGCTACTACTCGGGCATGAAGGAAGCCTGCTCATATGACCTGGCCGGTGGCCCGGACTGCAACATGGCCGGCTTCGTCTCGCCGTACACCGATGCGCAGCCGAGCCGCAAGGTGGGCTCCAACACCTTCCACGACCTGCAGGTGCGTTACAGCCTGCCGTGGGACGGCACCGTGTCGCTGGGCGTGAACAACGTCTTCGACCACCAGGGTCCGATCATGTACAGCCAGCCGAACAGCAGCTTCACCTACTACGGTGGCTTCGACATCGGTCGTTTCATGTACATGAAGTACCAGCAGCGCTTCTAAGCCTGCAACCGCGTTCCCGCCACCGCCATCTCTCTCTCCTGGCGGTGGATGGAAGCAGAACGGCGCCCTTCGGGGCGCCGTTCTTTTTTGGGTGGAAGCGGGTCGGATCCCTTCGCCCTGCGAAGGGCTCTGACCCCACGCGACGGATAGAACAGGGTCAGAGCCCTCCGCGTTGCGGAGGGATCCGACCCCGCAGCCCCGCCGGCGCTAGCGCTTGGCGCGCATCGTGCGGATGTTGTCACCGACGAACAGGATCAGGCCGGCCCAGATCGCGGCGAAGCCGATCGCCTTGGCAGTATCGAACCCTTCGTGGAAGAAGAACACGCCCAGCAGCAGCTGCAGGCTCGGCGCGATGTACTGCAGGATGCCGACCAGCGACAGCGGGATGCGCTTCACGCCGTAGGCGAAACCGATCAGCGGCACTGCGGTCACTGCGCCACCGAAGACCAGCAGCAGGTCATTGCGCCAGCCCCAGCCATGGAAGAACGCGCCGCCATGGCCGTTTTCCGCCCAGATCGCGAAGGCCAGCGCCGGCAGGAACAGGTACATGCTCTCCACGCCCAGGCCGGCCACCGGATCGACCGAGACCAGCTTGCGCAGCAGGCCATACAGGCCGAACGAACAGGCCAGGCCCAGCGCGATCCACGGCGGCGTACCCGCGTCGATGGTCAGCCAGGCCACGCCCACCGCCGCCATCGCCACCGCCACCCACTGCAGGCGCCGCAGCCGCTCCTTCAGCACCAGCACGCCCAGCAGCACGTTCACCAGCGGGTTGATGAAGTAGCCCAGGCTGGTCTCGATCACATGGCCGGCGTTGACCGCCCAGATGTACAGGCCCCAGTTGAAGGCGATGGTCAGGCTCGACACCAGCAGGATCGGCAGCGCGCGCGGCTGCGCGGCGATCTTCTGCCACCAGCCCAGGCGCGAGCTGATCAAGAGCCAGCCCAGCACCATCACGGTGCTCCAGATGATGCGGTGGGCGATGATCTGGAACGAGGGTACCTCGTTGAGCAGGTGCCAATAGACCGGCACCAGGCCCCAGATCACGAAGGTGGATGCGGTAACCAGCAGGCCCCGGCGTTGTTCTTTCTCGTCCATGCTCACTTCTTTCTCGTCCTTGCCATTGTCAGCACCACCACACCCAGGAGAATCACCGCCATCGCCAGCAGGTCGCGCCAGCCGAAGCGCTCGCCGTTGAGCAGCGCGCCCAGCAGCACCGCGATCACCGGATTGACGTACGCATAGCTGCCGGCCAGCGCCGGCCGCACGTTCTGCAGCAGCCAGACGTAGGCGGTGAACGCAACGATGGAACCGAACACGCACAGGTAGGCCATCGCCAGCAGGCCACCGGTATCGGGCAGCGTGGTCGGGCGCTCGCCGACCGCCAGGCCGATCAGCACCAGCAGCACGCCACCGCAGATCATCTGCCCGGCGGCGGTCATGAACGGGCCCGGCAGGTCCAGGCCGCGCGCCCACACCGAACCGAAGGCCCAGCCGATCGGCGCGATCAGCAGCAGCACCAGCCCGGTCGGCGAGGCCGTCAGGCTGCTGCCGGCGTTGAGCCAGACTACGCCGAGGAAGCCGATGGCGATGCCCAGCCACTCACCGCGGCTGGCATGCTGCCCGCGCAGCGCCGAGAACAGCGCCATCCACAGCGGCACCGAGGCCACCGCTGTCGCGGCCAGGCCCGAGGACACCTCACGCTCGGCCAGCACCACCATGCCGTTGCCCAGCACCAGCATGGTCACGCCCATCACCACCAGGTTGCGCCACTGCCGCAGGGTCGGGTTCGGCATCTTCCAGAACAGGCGCAAGGCCAGGAACATCAGGCCACCGGCAATGATGAACCGGCTGCCGGAAACCATCGTCAGCGGCAGCGCGCCGCCGTGCAGGGCCTTGGCGATGCCCAGGTAGGTCGAGCCCCAGACCACGTAGACCAGCAGCAATGCCAGCGCGACAAGGCCACCCCGGGGGGCAGCCGCAGACGAAGAAGGGGGAGCCGACATGACACACCAGGGAGCCGGGGGAAGGCGGATTCTAGGACGTTTTGAGTATGGTCCGGGACCCCGGACGGTGGCACGCTGTCATCCATCCATGCACCCTGCTCTGGTCTGCTACCCCGTGTTGACGGCCGATGCAGTACCAAGAGGGCTGCCCGGCCGCGCCGCCCCAAGGCCGGGCGCCGTTTTCCCTGCGCACGGACGCGCCGCATCGAGGATTCCCACCCAGATGAGCACCACGTCCCAACCTGCCGTACCCGCAAATGACCGCGCCGCCCTGCGGCGGTCGATCTCCAACACCCTCAAAGGCTCCGCCGGCAACCTGGTGGAGTGGTATGACGTCTACGTGTACTCGGTGTTCGCCGTGTACTTCGAATCGCAGTTCTTCTCGCCGGACGACAAGAACTCCACGATGTACGTGTGGGCGATCTTCGCCGCAACGTTCCTGATGCGCCCGATCGGCGCCTGGTTCTTCGGCCGCTTCGCCGACCGCCACGGCCGCCGCCTGGCGCTGACCGTCTCGGTCACCCTGATGGCGCTGTGCTCGTTCCTCATCGCCATCACCCCCACCGCTGCCAGCATCGGCATCTGGGCCGCCGTGATCCTGCTGTTCGCACGCCTGCTGCAGGGCTTCGCCACCGGTGGCGAGTACGGTGCCAGCGCCACCTACATGTCCGAGGCCGCCATTCCCGGCCGTCGCGGCTTCCTGTCCTCCTTCCACTACGTCACCCTGGTCGGCGGCCATGTGCTGGCCCAGCTGACCCTGCTGCTGATGCTGACCTTCTGGGGCAAGCCGGAGATCTCCGAGTGGGGCTGGCGCATCGCCTTCGGCATCGGTGGCATCGCCGCGGTGGTGGTGTTCTGGCTGCGCCGCGGCATGGACGAATCGCTGTCGGAGTCGTCCATCGAAGCCGCACGCGAAGGCAAGGCACAGAAGTCCGGTTCGATGTACGAGCTGTTCGTGCACCAGTGGCGGCCGCTGCTGCTGTGCTTCCTGATCACCGCCGGTGGCACCGTGGCCTTCTACACCTACTCGGTGAACGGCCCGAAGATGATCCAGAGCGCCTTCGCCGGCAACGACCCGATGACCGGCACCCTGATCAACCTGGGCGTGCTGGCGTTCCTGATGGTGCTGCAGCCGGTCGGCGGCTGGCTGTCGGACATCATCGGCCGCAAGACCCTGCTGGTGTTCTTCGGCGTCGGCGGCGTGCTGTACAGCTGGTACCTGATCACCCAGCTGCCGCACCAGCATGACGCCACCCTGGCCTTCCTGACCCTGGCCATGGCCTTCGTCATCCTCACCGGCTACACCTCCATCAACGCGGTGGTGAAGGCCGAGCTGTTCCCCACCCACGTGCGTGCACTGGGCGTGGGCCTGGGTTACGCGCTGGCCAACTCGCTGTTCGGTGGCACCGCCCCGCTGCTGTACCAGGGCGCGCTGAAGACCGGCCATGTCGACTGGTTCGCTATCTACGTAACCGCCACGATCGCGGTATCGTTGGTGGTCTATGTGTTCTTCCTTACCAACAAGGGCCCGAACTGGCTCGACGGCACCCGCAAGTAAGCGCGTTGCCGTAATTGCGGCCACCGGTGCAATGCCGGTGGCCGCTGCGTCTCCCGCCACGCCACTGATGTGGATCGCGGCGACGCTGGCCGCAACCACGGCACTGGCCTGGCTGCTGCGCCGCCCCAACGCACAGGCCGCATGGCCACGCATCGGGTTCGGGATCGCCCTGCTGGTGTTCTGCTCCGCGCTGGCGCTGCAGCTGGCGGTGGACCTGGGCAGCGGCCACAGCTCGCTGCAACTGCGCCTGCATCGCGGCATCAATGCAGGGTCGCCGGTTGGCCTGCGCACGATGGTGGCGTGCTATCTGGCAGCGCTCGCTGCCGCCGGCTGGGGCGCATGGACGCTGCTGCGCCGGCGCAGGTAGTGCCGGCCGCTGGCCGGCAATCCGCAATCGGCAATCGGCAATCGGCAATCGGCAATCGGCAATCGGCAATCGGTAGAGTCGACTGTTGGTCGACTGCTCTCTCTGTCGGCACCGAAAAACCCGCGCTGCGCGCGATAGTCGACTGGCAGTCGACTCTACCCCCGGCGAAATGACATGACACCCCGCCGGTCCCGAGCCTCAGCGGCGGGCCGCTTCGCTCTTGTCGCGCGCGCCGCGGAACTCCGATTCCTTCTCCCACGTCGGCCAGCGGCGGCTGTTGGCCAGCTCGGCACCCAGGTCGTAGACCAGCAGAGTGTCAGCCGCGTGGCCGCTCGGATCCCAGCTCGGGGTCCAGGCATCGCAGGCCTGGTGGTAACAGTCGGCGAAATACTTCTCGCGCAGCGCGCGGCCGGCTTCAACACCGCCGTCCAGCTTGTCCAGGCCCGGGCCGATGGTGATCGCCGGCACGCCCAGGCGGGCAAAGGCGAAGTGGTCGGCGCGGTAGAAGAAGCCGGCCTCCAAGTTCGGGTCCGGGCTGTAGCTGCGACCGCAGGCCTTGGCCACGCGTTCCAGATCGCCTGCCAGCGACACCCGGCCCTTGCCCCACGAAGCGATGTCGCGGGTCGGGCCATCCGGGCTGAACATCTCGATGTTCAGCACTGCAGCGGTCTTGTCCAGCGGCGCCAGCGGATGCGCGGCGTAGTAGCTGGCGCCCAGCAGGCCCTTCTCTTCGGCGGTCAGTGCCACGAAGTACAGCGTGCGCTGCGGCTGCGGGCCGGCGGCGAACACGCGGCCCAGCTCCAGCACCGTGGCCACGCCGGTGGCGTTGTCGATCGCACCACGGCGGATGCGGTCGCCCTTGGCGTCGGCTTGGCCGATACCGAACGCATCCCAGTGCGCGGAGAAGATCACGGCCTCGTCGGCGTGTTCACCACCGGGCAGCTTGGCCACCACGTTGCGGGTGACCACCTGCTCGCGCTTGAGTGCGAAATCCACGCTCAGCTTCGCGTTGTCCAGTGCCACCGGGCGGAAGTCGGCACGCATCGCCTTGCGCTTCTCGGCATCGAAGTCGAGGCCGGCGTCGGCGAAGATCGCCTCGGCAAGTTCGCGCTGCATCCAGCCACGCAGCGGCGTGTGCTGCGCCATCGCCTCGGCCTGGCCGCGTTCGATGTCGAACAGCGGCGAGGTGCCCGAGCTCTTCACAGTGGCCCAGCCATAGGCGGCCGGCGCGGTCTCGTGCACGATCAGCACACCCTCGGCACCACGGCGCGCGGCTTCCTCGAACTTGTAGGTCCAGCGGCCGTAGTAGGTCACCGCCTTGCCATCGAACGCGCCCGGCGCATCGGCTTCGAAATCGGCGTCGTTGATCAGCACCACGGCGATCTTGCCGTGCAGGTCCACGTCCTTGTAGTCGTTCCAGTGGCGTTCCGGTGCGTCGATGCCATAGCCGACGAACACCAGTGGCGCGTCTTTGATCTGCACGCGCTTGCGCGGCTGCAGGCTCTGCAGGGTCACGTCCACGCCGTTGGCCAGCGCGCGCTTGCCCTGCTTCAGCGACAGGCTGGCCTTGGCCGGGCCGTCCAGCTGCGCGCGCACCAGCGGCACCGGCTGCACCCAGCTGCCATCCACGCCACCCGGCTGCAGGCCGTAGCTGCGGAACTGCTCGATCAGGTACTGCACCGTGCGCTCTTCGCCCTCGGTGGCCGGCGCGCGGCCCTCGAATTCATCCGATGCCAGCACACGCACGTGCCGCGACAGTGCCTGCGGATCGATGCCGCCACCCGGCAGGTCGTTGGCCGCATGGGCCAGCCCGCCGACGAACAGGCAGGACGACAGCAGCAACACGCGCATCGGATTCACGGCAATACCACGGCTAGCTTGGAAGTCACCAGAGTGTAACGTGGTCGTGACACCACGGCGCAACCTGGGCCCACGTCATCCACGCATGGCGTGGATCTACCTGCTGATGCGGTCCAGCCAGCAGGCCAGGCCCTGCGCGTTGAGTTCGATGTCCATCGCCAGAACAGCGGTCACCGCCGCATCGTCCAGCGCACAGCCATGCAGCTGTGCACGTTCCAGGTACAGCGCCTGCAGCGCGGCCAGCAGGCAGCGGTGGCGGTCCGGCCGGCCATCGCACTGGCGGCCGATGGTGGCCATCGCATCGATCTGTTCGAACAGGTCGTTGGCCAGTTTCTGCACCTGCTCCACGCGGCCGTAGTGGGTCAGGTACATCGCCTGCGGGCCATAGCCCAGCATGCGCTGGATCGAGGCCTTTATCGCTTCCGGGTCGAACTGCACCGGCGACGAGGTCGGGAAGATGAAGGCCCCCTGCGCGCTGTCCAGCTCGCGGTAGGAAATGCCGAAGGTATCGCCGGTGAACCAGCTGCGGCTGCGCGCATCCCACACGCAGTAATGGTGCAGTGCGTGGCCCGGGGTGTGCAGCAGCACCAGCTCGCGGCCGGCCAGGTCGATACGGTGGCCGTCCTCGGCCACCACCACACGATGTTCGGGAATGGCCTCGATACGACCATAGCTGCGCGCGATTTCCTCGGCACCGTACACCGCCGTGGCACCGGCAATCAGCCGGGTCGGGTCGATCATGTGCGGCGCACCGCGCGGGTGCAGCACTGCCTTTGCGTTGGGCAGCTGCTGCATCAGCAGGCCGGCGCCGCCGGCGTGGTCCAGGTGCACGTGCGTGAGCAGCAGCCAGTCCACCGCGTCAACGGCCAGACCCGCGTTGGCCAGCGCCTGCAGCATCGCCGGCACCGACAGGCCGGTGCCACAGTCGACGAACGCGGCGCGGTCGTTTTGAACGATCAGATAGGCCGCGTCGAAGTCGGGACGCTGGAAGCCGGTATCGATGGTGTGGATGCTGGGGTCGGCGATCATCGGCACGCACCTGGCAGGATCGGGAACAGACGCCCATGGTAGGCGCGCGGGCGGTCCGGGTTCGATGCGGCTTTGGTCGGGTGGTGCCGGGTTGTGGCCGGGTAGAGTCGACTGTCAGTCGACTGTCGCGCGCAGCGCGGGCTTCCAGAAGAGCAGTCGACTCACAGTCGACTCTACCAAGGGCAAGCGCAGGCAAGCGCAGGCCAACCAACCGCAGGTCCAGCGGGTGCGCAAGGGCCAGGTTCAGCGCAATGCGAACCGCGGCCGCAGCAGCAGGGCCAGCACCAGCACCGCCAGGAATGCGCCGTAGGCGTACAGCACCGCCAGTACCTGCGGCCAGATCGGGCCGGCGCCGGGCTGTGCCATGCCAAGTCGATACCCCCACAGCATCGACTCGATGCTCAGGGCGAAGGCCAGCAACAGGGTGGTGCCATCGAACAGGCGCCGCCGCGGGGTGCGCGGCTGGCGCGGGAACAGCCAGTACAGGCTGCCCAGCAGCAGGAACCAGGGCAGGAACAGCAGCAGCGACAACCAGGCCATCGCAGACTCCATGTCATCGCGCCTGAGGCGCGCGGACATCATGCCATGACCTTCGTTCGCGGGTAGTGCCGGCCGCTGGCCGGCGTTTTCCTACGCAGTGCCGTGGTAGTGCCGGCCGCTGGCCGGCATTTCCTATGCAGTTGCCGGCCAGCGGCCGGCACTACCCCTTACGCTTCGCGCAGCATGGCCAGGGCCGCCAGCACGGCGTCCACTTCGGCTTCCAGCTTGAACAGTTCGCTCTGCAGCTGGTCACCCTGCTCCGCCTGCTTGATCACGGCAATCAACTGCCCCGCGTCGCGCGGCGAATCGAAGCCTTCGCTCTGGATCAGCAGCGTGCCGTCACCGGCGGTCAGCTTGAAGTAGAAGCGGCCGTCCTTCTCGCGGTACTGCTTGAACAGTGGCGGTGCCACGCGGGCCACGCCGGCGTCCTCGCTGGCGATATCGCCTGCGCTGGACAGGTCACGCAGGCCCACCGCATGGCGCAGCTCGTCCAGCAGCGGTGCCGCCAGCTGCTCGCGCAGCTGCTGGCCACGGCGCTTGAGCAGCGCCTCGATCTTCTCCGGCTCGGCCATCAGCGCGTTGTAGCGCTCGCGCAGCGGCGACAGCTCGCTGTCGATGCGCTCGAACAGCTGCTGCTTGGCGTCACCCCAGCTGATGCCGGCGGCGAACGCCCTGGCGAATTCGGCGGTCTGTTCCGGGGTGGCGAAGGCCTGGTACATCTGGAACAGCGCAGAGCCCTCGGTGTCCTTCGGCTCGCCGGGTGCGCGCGAGTCGGTCAGGATCGAGAACACCAGCTTCTTCAGCTCCTCGCGCGGCACGAACAGCGGAATGGTGTTGTGGTAGCTCTTGCTCATCTTGCGGCCATCCAGGCCCGCCAGCGTCGCCACCTGCTCGTCGATCACCACGTCCGGCAGCGGGAAGTACTCCTTGCCATACACGTGGTTGAAGCGCTGGGCGAAGTCGCGCGCCATCTCGATGTGCTGGATCTGGTCACGGCCCACCGGTACCTGGTTGGCCTTGAAGATGAGGATGTCGGCGGCCATCAGCACCGGGTACATGAACAGGCCGGCGCTGACGCCTGCGTCCTCGTCCACGCCTTCCTCGCGGTTCTTGTCCACCGCCGCCTTGTAGGCGTGCGCGCGGTTGAGGATGCCCTTGCTGGCGATCGCGGTCAGGAACCACATCAGCTCGGTGGTCTCGCGGATGTCGCTCTGGCGGTAGAACCACACGTGTTCCGGGTCCAGGCCACAGGCCAGCCAGCTGGCCGCGATCTCCAGGGTCGCGCGCTGGGTGCGCTGCGGGTCCTGGGACTTGATCAGGCTGTGCAGGTCGGCCAGGAAGAAGAAGCTCTCGATCCCCGGCGCGCGGCTGGCCGCGATGGCCGGACGGATGGCGCCAACGTAGTTGCCCAGGTGGGGCGTGCCGGAGGGGGTGATGCCGGTAAGGACTCGGGTGGTCATGACTGCGTGGGGTAACCTTCGATGAACGGGGCCAGTTTACCTTGCACGCCACCAACCCCGTCAGGGCCTGCGGCGCGTTCATTCACGCAACCCCGCTGGAGACGCCCCATGAAACGCCTGCTGCCCCTGCTGTTGATCCTGCCCCTGGCCGGCTTCCGCCCCGCCCCGGTGCCGCCGCCGGCCTACGAGGGCGGCCCCGTGCGCATGTCTCTGGTCGACCGCGACCGCGGCACCGAATTGCGCAGCTACCCCGCCGAGGGCCAGCGCTGGGTGGCCGGCGAGCGCGGCCACCGCTACGCCGTGCGCCTGTACAACGACAGCCCGCGCCGGGTGCTGGTGGTGCTGTCGGTAGACGGCGTCAACGCCATCTCCGGCGAGGATGCCGATCCGTCGCAGACCGGCTACGTGCTCAACCCCGGCCAGCGCGCCGACATCACCGGCTGGCGCAAGAGCCAGGATGAAGTGGCGCAGTTCGTGTTCAGCAGCCCCAGCGGCAGCTATGCCAGCCGCACCGGTCGCCCGGACAACGTCGGCGTGGTCGGCGTGGCGGTGTTCGAGGAAGCGCGCCGCTGGCGTCCGGATCCGATCCTGCGCCGCAGCCTGCCGCTGCCGGCACCGGCCCCGACGGCCGAAGCGGCAGCCGATGCCAGCGCCAGCAACAGCCGCATCGAGGGCTATGCCAGCAAGTCGCAGGCCCCTGCGCTGGGCACCGGCCACGGCGCACGCGAGCAGTCGTCGGTACGCGATACCGACTTCGAACGCGCCAGCCGCAGCCCGGCGCAGGTTCTGCAGCTGCGCTACGACAGCGCCCGCAATCTGCGCGCGCGCGGCATCCTGGTCGATACACCGCCGTCGCGCCTGCCGCGCGAACCGCAGGCGTTCCCCAACCGCTATGTGCCGGACCCGCCGGCGCGTTGATCGGCCGCCCAGACAGCACAACGCCCGCAACCTCTCGGTGCGGGCGTTGTGCCGTGGGGGGAAAACCGTAGCGCTTACTTGTAGTCCGGGTAGTCCTTGCTCACGGCATCCTGGAACTCACGGACTTCCTTCTCAGCGCGGTCCTTGGCCCAGCCATAACGTTCCTGCAGGCGGCCGGCCAGATACTCGGCATTGCCTTCAGCCACATCGAAGTCGTCGTTGGTCAGATCGCCCCACTTGGCCTGGGCCTTGCCCTTCAGCTGCGACCACTTGCCGGAAATGATGTCTTTGTTCATTGCTGGGAGTCCTTGGTTGCAACGGCGTTCTTACCGTGGCTACAGCTTCGCGCAGCGGCCGTTGAGTGCCGGTCAACCGACCATGAAAACACTGCTCACCTGCTTGAATGGTTCACTACGCTTCGACACGTACGCTGCAGAAAAACGCGCAAGAAAAAAGGCCGGGGAGGTCCCCCCGGCCTTTTTGCTTTCCGTCCACTTCAGGCTCAACGGCCCTTGGCGGCATCCTCAACCTTTTCGCCAGCCTTCTGCACGTCCTTGCCGGCACCGGCAACGGTGTTGCAACCGGCCAGCAGGGCCACCGAGAACATCGACAACAGCATCAGGGCAACTACGCGCTTCATGGGCTTCTCCTTGGGTTCGCCGCTATACCGCTTCATTCGCGGATGGGGTTCGGTCGCTCGGCGGAAGGAGCCAATGCCACTGCCGCCGCGTGATGTGCAATCTGGCGGCAGGGGCGTGGAGCGCGTGTGAACGGATCATCGATCCGTTCAGGCGGAGAGCTCAGTCGCGCATCAGGGTGGACTTGCCGAACAGGCTTTCGACCAGGTCCACGGCCAGTTCGGCGGTGGCATTCTGCTTGTCCAGCAATGGGTTGAGCTCGACGATGTCCAGCGAACCCATGCGCCCGGTGTCGGCAATCATCTCCATCACCAGCTGCGCCTCGCGGTAGTTCACCCCGCCCGGCACGGTGGTGCCGACGCCCGGTGCGATGCTCGGGTCGAGGAAATCCACATCGAAGCTGACATGCAGGTGGGTGTTCTCGTCGATGCCCGCCAGTGCTGCTTCGACCGCGCGCTTCATGCCATTCTCGTCGATGTAGCGCATGTCATAGACATCCACCTTGTGGGTCTTGATCAGGCGCTTCTCTTCCGGGTCCACCGAACGGATGCCGATCTGGTGCATCTGCGCCGGGGTGATCGCCGGCGCGCTGCCGCCGAGCTGGGTCAGTGCATCCGGGCCCAGGCCGCACAGGCAGGCCACCGGCATGCCGTGGATGTTGCCCGACGGGGTGACGTCGCTGGTGTTGAAGTCCGAATGCGCATCCAGCCACAGCACGCGCAGGGTCTTGCCCTGCTCGCGGCACCAGCGTGCGACGGCGGTGATCGAACCGATGCCCAGGCAATGGTCGCCGCCGAGCATGATCGGCATGCGCCCGGCCTGCAGCTCGGCGTAGCTGGCTTCCATCAGCGCGTGGTTCCACGCCACCACTTCATCCAGGTGGCGGTAGCCTTCCACCGGCGCGGTCCACGGATTGCGCGGACCATCCAGGTTGCCCAGGTCGCGCACATCCACGCCGCGCGCCTCCAGCGCCTCCGGCAGCCCAGCCACGCGCAGCGCTTCCGGGCCAAGCCGTGCACCGCGATGGCCCGCACCCACGTCGGTGGGAACGCCAATCAACGATACGGAAATGGGATGGGCCATGGGTGCCTCCTGCGGGGGAAAAAGAAGCACAGTCTAGCCAGAGCTGTGTGACACCACTCGCGGCGGTGCAGCAGGGCAATCACATGGCATGATGCCGCGCGGACCTGCCCCCGCTTCATGGAAGATTGCAATGTCGCCCTTCATCAATACGGCCTGGCCGCGCTTTTTCATCGGGGCGCTACCCATCGCCGCTCTTGCGGTTTTTTTCAGCAGCTCGATCGATGCGTCGCAGAACGGCTGGTTGATGCAGGCGACGCTGCTGCTGGTGCCGTTCTCGACCCTGGTATTCCTCGGGTTGGGTTGGCAGCGTCTGCGCAAAGCACACGCCGAACACCCGATTCTGAAAAGCGAGCTGCCCCGTGTGGCGACGGCATTGATCGGCAACGTGAAGGTGGCGGCGCTATGGTTCGGCCTGACCTTCGTTGGTATGTTCACCCTGATACTGGCGTGGGTGTTGCTGTATAGGTCCTGCGGCTGAAGCCTGCCCCAACCCGCTGCGCGCTCAGCGTCCGCGGCGGCGCACCAGCGTCACGCTCTGCACCTGGCCGTTCTTGCGCATCATGCACAGGAAGCGGCCATCGGGATAATCGATGATCAGTTCCTGGTAATCGCTGCCCACCGGCATCTGGGTGACCAGGGCGCCCTGCGCGCCCTTGCGCATGTTGCAGGCGCCCAACGCAGTATCGCCTGCCGGCGCGGGGGTAGTCACCGAGGACACATTGCGGAACACCGCGCGGCAGCCGCCATTGACCCACACCGAGTGCCGCGACAGGCCCCAGTTCTTGCCCTCCTCGCAGCGGGTACGGCTGAGCTGGCGCACGATTTCCACATTGCCACGGGTATTCAGATCGCACGACACCTGTTGCTGGCCGGTGGATTCGCAAGTGACTTCGCGCGGCAGCGCGGCATCCCCGGCGGCAGCGTCGCCAGGGCGGGCGCTGTTTGTGGCGGGCGCGGGCGCACCGCTGCTACTGACCTGGCAGATGCCATTGGCGCCGCCTCGGCCGGTGTAGCTGACCTGCGGCGAGCCGTCATCGTTGCGGCTGATCGACAGGGTGATGCCGCTGTTGACATCGCGTGCTTCGAAATAGCGGTCGTTGAAACGTTTCAACGCCGTCTCGCGGCCCTGCACGTAGACCGGCCCGCCTTCATCAGCGTGCACATCGATGCCGCCCGGGCAGCTGGCGTTGAAGAACGGTACCGCAGCCATGGCCGGGGCCGCGAAAGCGGTGGATACCAGTGCGACGGTGAGCGACAGGGCGTGGCGACGCATGTGCGGATCCCGAAGAGGCCCAGGTGGGCGTGTAGCGGCAGTATGCGGTGGGCGCTGCGGGCGGTCCGTGAGGAATATCAAGATCCGGGTAGCGCGCGTGGGGATTCACGTCTGGTATCGTTGCCTTGGTGCCTTACCGAGGCTGTTAAGCCAGCTTTACGTCGCACGTTACTGTAAGCCGTGCGGCAACAGTGGCGCGGCCCGAATGGCCGATGATGTCGGCACTGCGCGATATGTCGCTTCTGGCATTGCGATGCTCGAAACAGGCCAAACGCGATAATTCATTTTTCCTTTCAGGTCACCCGATGCCATCGAAACAAACGACTGGCAGGCGGGGATTTCGCGTGCGCATGATGAATCGCCACCTGCAAAGGTGGTCGGGACTTCCAAGCCCGTGTTGTCAACGATGTATACGCTTGCCAGCCGGCGTCGTCCTTTCAGGGGCGGCGCCGGCTGGCAATCCGTTAGCCGATCGACGGCGGGCGGTGCGTGGGGGCCTCGTGCCCGCCGATTCGTTGACCCGGTCTTGGAAGCCACGCATCGCCCGCCACCCTCTTCGGGTGGCACCTCTGTTGCCGACGAGGACGCCCGCATGCCCAAGACCCATCACCCGTACCTGACCGCCACCCTGGGCGAGGCTGCCTTGCGCCTGCCGCCCGAACTGGCGCAGCCGTTGGAAGCTGCTTTCGCTGCCGCGAACGAGGCGCCCGCGCCCATCAACCTACCCGGATGCCTGCAGCGCATCCAAGCCGGTGACGCCGCCGATGGACAGCCGTGGCAGGGGCCGGCAGGCACGCCTGGTGAATCGGTGGCTGCCGCTCGCAGGGATCGCGCCGCGGTTGGCCTGGTGTCGCTGCTGGAGCTGTACCACGCCGCCGAGCGCGTGCGCGTGGACGGGGAAGAGAAGGACGATATCGGCGACGGTGTGCGCGAAGGGCTGATGCTGGCCTGCCGGGGGCTGGCGGAGTATGTGGCGTTGCAGGTGGGCGGGGCTCAATAATGCGGAACATTGGCGTCTCCAACGCACAGATTCAACACGCCGCAACCCCGACGAACGAATCAGGCAGACCCGCTGCTGGAATGAGCACACCCTACCCAAACCTGAAACCTGTCCTCGTTGAGCTGCGGCTGGACGAAGTGGATTCGCGCGGCGGCGCTGTTGCCGAGATGATCGCCTCCACCGCGCGCCCCATGGCGCTGTCCATAAGCCCTGAACTCATGTGGTACAGCTTCGTGCTGAATGACAGAGCCATCGCCCGGATCCGTCCTGGAACGCGGGCGAATTGCACAATCTCATTCATCAGTTACGAAGGTGCGAAGGAGGTGTTCACTTGTGGCACGTTGGCCGCCTTCGGAGACGGATCATCAACAAAGGGTTGATCCGCATCATCCGGTTTGATTGAACCTGTTCGCGCCGAATGCCTTGATCTGGCAACGGCAGACGCGTGAGGCATCAATGCGCAGCGTGGCACACAAGCTGCTTCGAGCCAGAATGGCCAAACGACTCCTCCTTTGCCGCGTCATTGAGTTGACTCACCGGCTTGGGACGAAAAAACCGCCGAAAGGCGGTTTTTTCATGCTTTTCCGTGCGCTTTACGTCCAGCGACGTGCCAACGCATCAAGGTCCGCACGTACGCTCATGCAGCGCTGGCATGCAGGCGCACACCCAGGGCACGAGTCACCTTCAGGATGGTCGAGAAATCAGGGCTGCGCTCGCCAGACAGGGCACGATACAGACTCTCCCGCGACAGGCCCGCCGCACGTGCGACCTTGCTCATCCCTTGGGCACGCGCGATATCGCCCAGCGCCTTGGCGATGAATGCCGAATCGCCGTCGCTTTCTTCGATGCATGCATCGAGATAGGCCGCCATTTCCTTCGGTGTATGAAGGTGTTCGGCCACATCAAATGCTTCGAGTTCAACTTTCTTCTTGATAGCCATGATGGGACAGCTCCAGTACTTCGGTATTGAGTCGTTTCGCCTACAACCAGTTCGATGCTCGCAGGGCACGCGCAATCTCCTTGGCCTTCTCTATATCGCGCTGTTGCGAACCCTTGTCGCCTCCGACCAGAAGAATCACCAACTGCCTGCCCCGCTGGGTGTAGTACACGCGGTAACCGGGTCCTGCATCGATACGCAATTCAGAAACGCCATCCGCCAGATAGCGGTGATCACCAGGATGGCCTTCAGCGAGCCGACCGATACGGGCCAGGATGCGAGCGCGTGCGGTTACGTCCTTGAGAGCGTCAATCCATGTCGCGAACTGACGGGTACGCTGGATCTTCATGGAGAAATGTAGCCTACTGGCTACATACTTTCAACAATCAGGTTCAACAATCAGGATCGCGCGCAGGGAAGTGCAGAGCGACGCATCACACGCCGCGAGGGAGAACAGCGGAGAAGGAAGGAGGGGGGGCGGGATCGGCGCCCGACTGGCCAACGCGCAGCCGCTGCAAAAAGAGATTGGCAGATGCCCATTGGTGCCGCTTATCCGAATCGAACGGATGACCTACTGTTTACAAGACAGTTGCTCTACCAACTGAGCTAAAGCGGCATGGGTGGATCACCGGCGGCAGCGCCGCGGTCCGGGGATTCTAGCGCAACCTTGCGCATTCCAGCGACCGGCTCTGTGCCGCCCCGCTGCGCTGCTGGGCCTGGGCCGGTTGCGTGCCTGCCGCCAGCTGCCCTTCCAGCCACCACTGCCCGGCGTCGCCGCTGGCGACAAGGCGCGGCTGGAAGCCGGCGGCCTGCACCGCCGCCATGCGCCGCTCGGCGCCTTCGCGGTTGCGGTACTGGCCCAGCGCCACGGCGTTGGCCTCCTCGCCTTGGCTGATGATGTAGTAGTCGCTCAGGCCAGCGGCGACGATGCGTTTCACGGTGGCCTGGGCTTCTTCGCGGTTGGCGGCGGCCGGCAGCATCACCCGGTAACGGGCACTGCCGCTGGCAGCAGGCTGTTCGCGCAGGCGCACCTGGCTGAGCAGCGTGCTGGCCTTGCCCTGCGCACTGGTAGCGGCGGCGCGGTCGGCGAACGGGCCCAGCGCGACGCAGCGCGGCGGCTCGGCGGCCGCGGGCGGGGTTGCGGGCTTCTCCGGTGCCGGGGTCGGGGTCGGTGCAGGCGGTGTTGCCGGCTTGGCAGCGGCAGCAACCGGCGTAGCCTCAGCCGCCTGCGGCTTGGCAATCTCCGGCTTGGCCGGGGCGGCGGGCGCCGGCGTTACAGCCACGGCCGTCTTCTCCGCCGGTTCGCGCTCCATCAACGGCGCGGTCGGCGCGGCGGCCGTGGCTTCGGCGGCCGCAGCGGCATCCACGCCACCGGGCACCCAGCGCAGCTCGGCCACGCCGGCGGGTTGCGGCGGCGGCGCAGGCTTCTGCGGTGCATCGCGCAGCAGCCACCAGCAGGCGACGCCAAGATTGAGGATGGCCAGTACGACGATCAGGGCACGGGTCAGCATGCGCGGATACTAGCCTGCGGGCTGGTGCACCGCCCAGCGGGCGAGGCCATCCAGCACCAGCGAGGGGTGGTAGTCGGCGCCAGGCAGCAACGGCATCAGCGCCGGTGCGCCGCCACCATGCACCAGCAGCGAGGGCGCAACGCCCAGCAGCGTGTGCGCCTGCTGTGCGCTGCGTTCGATCAGTGCCACGGCCGCACCATCGCAGCCGGAGGCGAGCGCGTCGGCGGTGTCGTTGGCGAATTCGCTGTAGTCACCGCCGGTAGCCGGCAGCTGCACCGCGCGGGCATGCAGTGCTTCGCGCATGGTGGTGGGCGATGCGGAAATGCGGCCACCGTGGTGCTGGCCGTCGGCGTCGAGCAGATCAATCGTCAGTGCGGTGCCCACCCCGACCACCAGCACCGGGCGCTGCGCCTTGGCCGCGGCCAGCAGGGCCAGGAAGCGGTCCACACCGAATTTTTCGGGCTTGGCATAGGCAATGCGCACACCGGCGCATTCGGCGCTGGTACGCACCACGTGCACGTGCTCGAAGCGACGCTGCAGCTGGTCCAGCATCGCGCTGGTCAGCGACGGTGCGGCCACGCTGGCCACGAACGCGGTGGTGCCGCTGGGCAGGCTGTGCGGCGGCTGTCCGGCCATGCCTTCGGCGCCATGCGCCCAGGCCTGCACGTCACCGGCACGGTCACCCTGCAACGGCGCGAACTTGAAGCGCGAGTTGCCGAGGTCGAACAACCAATCGCTCATGCCGCCCTCACGCTGACTTCGCCGGCGTGCAGCAGGCGCTCACGGCCATCGATGCGCACGCGCAAGGCGCCGTCATCAGCCAGGCCGAGTGCGGTGCCATGCTGCCACTGCCCTTCCAGTTCCACCCGTACTTCGCGACCGGCCAGCATGTCGAACGCGGCGTAGCGCGGCAGGAAGGGAGCGAGGCCTTCGCGATCGAATTCTTCCAGTGCCGGCAGCAGGCGCGCCAGCACGGCAGCAACCACCACGTTGCGGTCCACCGGCTTGCCGGCCAGCGTGTCCAGGTCCACCCACGGCTGGGTGATCTGCTCGGCGAAGGACGGCGGCATGTGCGTGTTGATGCCGATGCCGATCACCGCGCGCGCCGGGCCGGCGTATTCGCCACCGCCTTCTGCGAGCAGGCCGACCAGCTTGCGGCCATCGACCAGCAGGTCGTTCGGCCACTTCAGCTGCGCCTGGGTGTAGCCCAGGTCGTGCAGCGCTTCGGCCACGGCGATGCCGGCCACCAGGCTCAGCCCGGCCAGGCGACCGAGGCCACCGGAAAACAGCCGCAGCACCGACAGGTAGATATGCGCGGCCAGCGGCGACGCCCACGTACGGCCGCGACGGCCGCGGCCGCCGGTCTGGCGCTCGGCCAGCAGGACGCTCACCCCGCGCTGGGGCGCGCTGCAACGCAGCAATTCGGCGTTGGTCGAGTCCACTGTCCAGGCGACCTGCAGGTCGTGCAGCAGGGCTTGGACGCCGGCAGGCAGGCCGGCACGGATCGCGTCCGGGTCCAGTAGGTCGACCGGGCGGGTCAGGCCATAGCCCTCACCTGCACGCCCCTCGATGTCTACACCGGCGGCTCTAAGTCCTTGAATACGCTTCCAAATGGCCGCCCGGGTCTGGCCCAGCTCACGGGCCAGGGCGTCGCCGGAGAGGCGACCGGCAGCGAGTTTGGCCAGCAATTGGCGGTCGTCCACGGCAGCTTCCACGAAGTCAGGAAGGAATTATGCGGGAAAGCCGCCAGCGGCGCCCGCCACGCTGGGTTCCGCGGGGGCTTCCAACGGGGCGCCGGGTTCGGGCTAGAATCGGGAACTCACCTTCCCTTAACGTGGATGTCGTCAATGCGCCGTTATGCCCATTGCCTGATCCTGCTGACGATGCCCTTCGCGGCGTCTGCGACGGCAGCGCTGGACGACAGCCGCGGCGCCTGCGTGTCCTCCAACGGCGATGCCGCTTCGCAGCGTGCACCGACCGCGACCGCTTCGGCCGCCACCACCAAGCCGGCACCGGTCCGCCCGGCAGCCAACACCAGCACGGGCGGCGGTGGCAGCGATGACGACGTGCTGCAGCGCATCCGCGCACCGAAGTGGCACAGCTACCTGCCGGGAATGTTCCGCTGATCAAGTCGTTGCTGCAGTGGCTGCGGCCTGCGCCGCGGCCGATCGACGATATACTGTGGAATGAGGCCTGCCGCCGCGCCGCCTGGCTGCACGGTCTGGACGACGAACGCCGCGCGCGATTGCGCCTGCTGGCCACGCGCTTCCTGCACGAGAAGACCATCACGCCGATCGGCGAGCTGCAGCTGCATGCCGGCGATGGCGTGCTGCTGGCGGCACTGTGCTGCCTGCCGCTGCTGGAGTTCGGCGAGGTGGGTCTGGAAGGCTGGTCGCAGCTGATCGTCTACCCCGATGCATTCCGCGTACATCGCAGCCACATGGATGCGGCCGGCGTACTGCATGAGTGGGATGACGAACTGATTGGCGAGTCGTGGGACAGCGGTCCGTTGATCCTGTCGTGGGCCGATGTGCAGGCCGACCTGGCGACGCCGCACGAGGGCTACTGCGTGGCGGTGCACGAGATGGTGCACAAGCTGGATGCGCTGGATGGTGCGATGGACGGCACGCCGCCACTGCCGCGCGAGTGGCAGCGCGAGTGGGCAGCCACCTTCCAGCGTTCCTACGACGCCTTCTGCGCGCAGGTGGATGCGGGTGAGGAAACGCTGATCGACCCGTACGCGGCCGAGGCACCGGAGGAGTTCTTCGCGGTGGCCAGCGAGTATCACTTCTCGGCACCGGATCTGCTGCAGCAGGCGTTGCCGGAGGTGGCCGCGCAGCTGCAGCGGTTCTATGGCGAGCCGCCAAGGATCGAAACACGGTAGTGCCGGCCGCTGGCCGGCAACCTGGCAATGCCACCGAAGATCATGAGGGTGCCGGCCAGCGGCCGGCACTACCGGATTGCGCACGCGCTGTTGCGTCAGGCGATGCCCGGCGGACGGGAACGCGTGGCTGCGGCGGTGCTACGGCGAGCCGCCAAAGGTCGAAACACGGTAGTGCCGGCCGCTGGCCGGCAACCTGGCAATGCCACCGAAGATCATGAGGGTGCCGGCCAGCGGCCGGCACTACCGGATTACGCACGCGTTATTGCGTCAGGCGACGCCCGGCGGACGGGAACGCGCAGCCGCGGCGGTTCCATGGCGAGCCGCTGACGATCGAAACACGGTAGTGCCAGCCGCTTGCCGGCAACCTGGCAATGCCACCGAAGATCATGAGGGTGCCGGCCAGCGGCCGGCACTACCGGACTACGCACGCGTTGTTGCGCCAGGCGATGTCCGGCGGACGGGAACGTGTGGCTGCGGCGGTTCTATGGCGAGCCGCCGACGATCGAAACACGGTAGTGCCGGTCGCTGGCCGGCGACCTGGCAATGCCACCGAAGATCATGAGGGTGCTGGCCAGCGGCCGGCACTACCGGAACACCACGCGCTGTTGCGTCAGGCGATGCCCGGCGGACGGGAACGCGCGGCTGCGGCGGTTCCATGGCGAGCCGCCGAAGATCGAAACACGGTAGTGCCGGCCGCTGGCCGGCAACCTGGCAACGCCACCGAAGATCATGAGGGTGCCGGCCAGCGGCCGGCACTGCCGGAATACCACGCGCTGTTGCGTCAGGCGATGCCCGGCGGACGGGAACGCGTGGCTGCGGCGGTTCTACGGCGAGCCGCCGACGATCAAAACACGGTAGTGCCGGCCGCTGGCCGGCAACCTGGCAATGCCACCGAAGATCATGAAGTTGCCGGCCAGCGGCCGGCACTACCGATTGCGAAGGTTTACGGCCCCGGCGGCAAACGCACTTCGAAACGGGCGCCGCCCAGTTCGCTGGAACGGCCGACGACCAGTTCGCCGCGGTAATCCTTGATCAGGTCCTGCACGATCGACAGGCCGATGCCGTGGCCCTGCACGCGCTCGTCGCCACGCACGCCACGCTGCAGCACCTTGCCGATGTCGTCCGGGGCAATGCCCGGGCCATCGTCGTCCACCGCCAGCAGCAGGCCAGCGCGGCGCGCGTTCGGTGCCGGCAGCGGCTGCGCGGTCAGCAGCACGCGGCGGTTGGCCCACTTGAAGGCGTTTTCCAGCAGGTTGCCGAGCAGTTCCTGCAGATCGCCCGGTTCGCCGTGGAAGCGCGCGGCCGGATCGATGTCGAACTCGCACAGCACGCCCTTGGAGGCGTAGACCTTCTCCAGGCCACGTACGATTTCCTCGGCGTTGGACTCGATCGGCAGCGGCGCGGAGAACAGCTTGTGGCCCGACGACGCAGCACGTGCCAGCTGGTACGAAACCAGGTTGTTCATGCGCTGCAGCTGCACGTCCAGCTCCTCGCGCAGCGCGCCATCGCCCGCGCCGCTGTCCATCTGCGTGCGCAGCACCGCAATGGGCGTCTTCAGGCTGTGTGCCAGGTCGGCCAGGGTATTGCGCTGACGCTCGAGGTTCTCGCGCTCGCTTTCAATGAAGGCGTTGATGCTGTCGGTCAGCGGTTCCAGCTCGCGCGGGTGGCGCTCGCTCATGCGCTCGGTCTCGCCGCGCTGCACCTTGGTCAGCTCGGTGATCACCCGACGCAGCGGACGCAGGCTCCACTGCAGGATGACGGTCTGCAGCAGCAGCAGGATCAGGCCGATGCCGCCCAGGTAGAACCAGACACGGCCGCGGAACACGCGCAGCTGCGCGCCCAGCGCGCGCGAGTCTTCCATCACATAGATGGTGTACGGGAATTCGGTGGCCGGGTCGGCGTCGGCGTCCCACACCAAGCCCAGGCCATAGCGGTACACCGAGCCCTGGCTGCCGTCGATCTGGATCATCGGCAGCGGGCCTTCGAACACTTCCTGGCGTGGCGCCAGCAGGCCGCCGCCGACGGTGGGCAGCATCGGGCCTTCGGCGGACATCGAATTGCCCTTGCCGTGCGGCATCACTACCTGCAGGTACAGGCCACTGCCCGGCACGTCGAAGCGCGAATCCGGCGGCTGCTCGCGGATGTACAGCGAGCGGTCGCGGGTGAAGTCGATGCCGGCCGCGTACGCGGTGGCGTAGTTCTTCAGGCGCTCACGCAGGTTCGCCTTCGCCGTATCGGCGAAGGCGGCGTCGAGTGCGTAACCGGCCAGGGCCAGGAACGCGACCAGGCCCACGGACGCGGCAAGCATCTGGCGCGCCTGCAGGGAGCGCGGCCGCCAGCGTCGGAAGAACCACAGACGGCCGGACATCATGGTCTCGCCAGGCTGAGCCGGCTCAGCCCTCGTTGCGCGGAATCGCGAAACGGTAGCCGCGACCGCGCACGGTCTCGATCGGCTTCAGTTCGCCATCCGGGTCCAGCTTCTTGCGCAGGCGGCCGATGAAGACCTCCAGCACGTTCGAGTCGCGGTCGAAGTCCTGCTGGTAGATGTGCTCGGTGAGGTCGGCCTTGGAGACCAGTTCACCGGCGTGCATCATCAGGTACTCCAGCACCTTGTATTCGTAGCTGGTCAGGTCGACATTGCTGCCGGCCACGCTGACGGTCTGCGCAGCCAGGTCCAGAGCGACCGGGCCGCATTCCAGGGTCGGCTTGCTCCAGCCGGCGGCGCGGCGCAGCAGCGCGTTGACGCGGGCCAGCAGCTCTTCGACGTGGAACGGCTTGACCAGGTAGTCGTCGGCGCCCTGCTTCAGGCCTTCGACCTTGTCCTGCCAGCTCGAACGCGCGGTCAGGATCAGCACCGGGAACTTCTTGCCTTCGTCACGCAGGGCCTTGATCAGCTCCATGCCCGACATCTTGGGCAGGCCGAGGTCGATGATGCCGACATCGAACGGAACTTCGCGCCCCATGTAGAGGCCTTCCTCGCCGTCCTGCGCAGCATCGACGGCAAAGCCTTCGCGCTTGAGCCGGGCTGCCAGGGTCTCACGCAGCGGGGCTTCGTCTTCGACCAGAAGGATACGCATGAACTCTCCCTAGTGTCCTGGGTGTGGCCCGGAGGCCTGTGGGGTACGGGTTGATAGCGACAACTATCCCTGTTCAGGGGTTATCGCCGCGTAGTGATGACATATCCGACCGCGGCGTGCGCGGCTGTGAACGCGACGGTGCGGGGTCGTCCATGTAGCGGACCCGGCCCCGGTCGTCCATGTACTTCACCCGGTTGATGTCACGCCCATCGAACGGCACGCGCTCGGCGCCGAGGATGTGGCCGCCGGTGGTGCGCTGCACGCGGCGCACGGCATCGGACAGCGAGCGCTCGTCGCCACGGCCACCGCGCTCGCCCCGCTCCATCATCTCCGCGCGCCCCTGATCGCCACGCGGCGGCTGTTGCGCCAGCGCCGAAGACAGCGGCGCAGCCGCCAGCACCACGCAGGTGGCCAGGGCAATGCGGCGATGGAAGGGAGCGGAAGACATCGATGCGATCCTAGCCGAGCACGGCGATTCGTTCAAAAGTCGTAAATCCGGGAGCCGGGTTCGGGACCCGGCGCTTTACAAATCCTTTGCAAATTCTTGGTTTGGGGCAGTGAATCCGGTCTGAACTTTTCCGGCCCTGCGCTCGCGTCGTTCATCTAGGTGAACATTCGGGACGAATCGCCGCCCCTTGTCAAGTCAGGACCGTGACCGACGTCACGCTGCGGCGCGATCAGCTTCGCGTTCGGTGACCGCCAAGGCCTGTTCGATCAGGCTCCAGCCGGCGCCCGGGCGGTGTGCGCCCTCGCTCAGCACCTGGCGAAATGCGCGACCACCGGGCTGGCCATGGAACAGGCCGAGCAGGTGGCGGGTGATGTGCTTCAGCGCCAGGCCTTCGCCCAGCCGCGCCTCGATGTAGGGGCGCATCGCGCGCAGCAGGTCACCACGTGCCTGTGGCGGGGCGCCGGTGTGCAGCGCCTCCAGCTGATGCAGCAGATAGGGGTCGTGATAGGCCGCCCGGCCCAGCATCACGCCATCGACGTGCGCGGCCTGCGCCTGTACCGCCTCGATGCTGGCCAGGCCACCGTTGATCACCACCGGCAGTGCCGGGCGCTCCTGCTTCAGGCGGTAGGCCCAGTCGTACTTCAGCGGCGGAACCTCGCGGTTCTCCTTCGGCGACAGGCCCTTCAGCCACGCGTTGCGCGCATGCACCACCACCATCGCCGCACCAGCGGCGACCTGGCGGTCGACGAAGCTGGCAAACACGTCGTAGTCGTTGTCCTCGTCCACGCCCAGGCGGCACTTCACCGTTACCGGGATGTCGACCGCATCGACCATGGCCGCCACGCACTCGGCCACCAGTACCGGCTCGCGCATCAGGCAGGCGCCGAAACGCCCGGCCTGCACGCGGTCGGACGGGCAGCCGCAGTTGAGGTTGACCTCGTCGTATCCCCACTCGGCGGCAATGCGCGCAGCCTGCGCCAGCAGGGCAGGATCGCTGCCGCCCAGCTGCAGCGCCAGCGGCTGTTCGCTGCGGTCGAAGCCGAGCAGGCGCTCGCGGTCGCCGTGGATGACCGCGTTGGCGTGCACCATCTCCGTGTACAGGCGTGCACCCGGCGCCAGCACGCGATGGAACACGCGGCAATGGCGGTCGGTCCAGTCCATCATCGGGGCAACGGACAGGCGCAGGGAATCAGCGTAACGGGCGGTGGCGGACGTCATCGGGGTGTTGATCGTGGAGACTGGCATTGCCAGTGAGATCAATAGTTTACACCGCTCGGCTGAATGGCGGCGGCTGGCGCCCGGACAGCGCTGGGGCGCCCGGGCCCGAGGGCGGTCCGCAGGCCGGGCGGCGCCACCCCACAATGACGGGCAACCGGTCACAGTTGTCGCGATTCGTTGACGACGACGAAATATTGACGCCGTTATAGTCCGTCGCTCGCAATGGATTTGACGTGTGGAGCAGATGATGCAGCACAAGCGTTTGAGCAGGACCCTCGCCACCGCGCTGGCGGTTGCCGTACTGGCCATCGGCACGGCAACCGCAGCACCGGCTGCCACCGGGCTGAGCCCGGCCTTCACCACCTGCCGTGACAAGGCACAGGGTGCGATCGAGCAGGCCGCCTGCCTGACCTCGGAAAGCGCACGCCAGGACCAGCGCCTGAACCAGGCCTACCGCCAGCTGCAGGCAAAGCTGAGTGGCGCAAAAAAGACCAAGCTGGTGAATGCCCAGCGCGCGTGGCTGCAGTCGCGCAGCCGCGATGGCGAACTGGATACCGCGCTGTACGACGATTCGCAGCCCGGCAACCTGCAGGGCGAGCTGAACGATGTGATGCGCCTGAGCGCGCGTGCCGACCAGCTGCAGAAGTATCTGCAGCTGCTGGACTGACCCTTGAGGGGCAAACCCTCTGACTGCACAAGGATGTAAGACATGCCAACCAACATCGATACCCATGATCTCGATGCCACCTCCGGCGCCGTGTATTTCGCCGTCGGCCGTGGTACCGAAGGGGGTCCCGCCTCCTACCATCTGGCCATCGCCGGCATCACCCAGGGCGTGACCGAACCGCACTGGGGCACGGTGAACAAAGTCGCGCAGAACAGCGGTTACAGCCTGGGCGCGATCCAGGTCGACTTCGGCCAGCGCGGCGAGTGGGCGCTGGGCGCCATCGACGGCCACGCACTGAAGGCAGGCGAGACGACCTATGTCGACGCCGTGATCGATCAGGCCAGCACCTATGCCAAGGCGCACAACCTGCCCTTCACCCAGGACCACGCCGACCTGCGCCGCGACCTGCTCAGCCACGGCAATGGCCTGAGCGGGCGCAGCTCGATCCAGTTCATCGATACCAACACGCGCGACAGCATCAACGCCTGGGCCGGTTCGGCCGAGGGCAAGCAGTGGATCCACGCGAACATCGACTACCCGCAGGTGCGCAACGCCACACGGATCGGCATGGCGATGGTGGACGCACACGGCAGCGGCATCGCCGAGGAAAACCGCTTCGAAGCGATCAGCCTGATCGCCAAGACCGCCAACCAGTTGCCCAGCCAGCTGCCCAAGCTGCAGAAGGTGCTGGAAGAAGGCGGTGACTACGAGGCGCTGCGCGCGAAGGCCGGGCAGATCCGCGAGACCTACCAGTACTTCGACGCGCCCAAGGCCGGCGACATCGCCGTGCGCTACGAAAATGCCTATGCCAACAACAAGGACGCAATGGACCGCGCCCATGCCAAGGTCAGCAGCCGCGACTACTCGCCCGCTGGTGAGCACAATGATGCGGACATCAAGGTGGCGCTGGACCAGATCGGCGCACCGCGCCAGCAGGCCGGTTCGCAGACGTTGAAGGAAGGGTCCAGCGGCCGTGACGTGCTGAAGCTGGAGAGCAATCTGGTCACGTTGGGCTATGCCAGTGCTGGCGGCCAGCAGACGCTGAATCCGGACCGGCGCTTCGATGCCACCACCCGCAAGGCGGTGGAAGACTTCCAGCGCGCACACAACCTGGACCCGGTGGACGGCAAGGCCGGGCCAGCCACGCTGGCCGCGATCGACCGCGACGCGCGCGAACTCCAGGGCAACCTGGCCGCGCTGGGGCTGACCGACGCCAAGGGCCAGGCCATCGGTAGCGATGGCTATCTGGGCGGTGGCAGCCGCCATGCGATCAACGCTTTCCAGCAGCAGCATGGCCTGCCTGCGACCGGCATTGCCGATGCGGAAACCCGCCAGGCGCTGGCCAATGAAGTGCAGCAGCGTGCGCAGGCGCAGGGCAACACCCCGGAACAGCAGGCAGCGGACGAGCCTGCACGCGAGACGGTGTACCCGATGTCCGACCCGCGCAGCCCGCAGAACTGGCTGTACACCGAGACCCTGGTGCAGGTGAAGTTCGCCGAGGAAGCGCGTGGCCTGCCCTCCGGCGAGCACAGCGAGAAGCTGGCTGCTGCGCTTACCGTGGAAGCTGCACGTGCCGGCCTGTACCGGGTTGATCGCGTTGAGCTGAACCAGGATGGCTCGATGGCGCGCGCGGTGCAGGCCAATGCACTGCACGACGAAAGCGCGTTGAACCGCAATACCGCGCCGGTATCGACGGCGGACGCGATGCGCCAGAGCGTGCAGGAAAACAGCGAGCGGGCATTGCAGGTGAGCGATCAGCAGCGCGAGCAGCAGAAGATCGACCAGCAGACCCAGCAGCACGGCCCGCGGGCCATGATGGCGTAAGAGAGCGGGCCCACGGGCCTGCGAGTGCCATTGCCTTGCTCACCCCTCGTCGGCTTGAGGCCGACGAGGGCGTTGGTTGAGGTGCGTCGAGGATTGTCGCAAATGCGAGGTCTTGCGCCCCGGAGCGTGCCCACGCTTCGAGGGAGTCGGTCTCGAGGTGTAGCCGATCCGGTTTGATCGCGTCGGCGCTTTGACGACAGATAAGTCCGTCCGTAGCTTTTCCTAAGTGATCAGTACCCGCCATCCATAGGCGGTCTGCTTCTTGAAACACTGCCGCCTCAGGCGGTCAGGTCTCACGGGTGGGCGTCGCGCAGATCAATCTGTACCTTCGGCGTCACGTGCTGGTAATCGAACACCGTACCCAGAGGGCCGGCCGAGGCAAGGAACACCTGCCCACGCACGCGGTAGACCTGCGTGTCACCGGCATCGTAGCGCTGCATATCCAGCATGCGGCCGAGGAATTCGATGACCAGGTTGGCCATGCCCTGGGCGACGCATTCGCGATCACGCTCGCTGGGCGTCTCGGCGATGTCCTCGACGTTCTGCGACGATGCCGGACAGCGGAAGGCAGCGAAGCATGCCGCCGCTCTACAATCGGGCCATGGCCACCCACCGCCCGCAGTTCTTCGACCCCGCAACCGAACAGGGCGTGCTGCGCCTGTCGATCGCCGCCTCGCTGCTGCTGGCCGCCGCCGCAGTGGTATTCGGCCTGCTGGCCAATTCCTCGCTGATCATCTTCGACGGCATCTACGGCCTGATCGATGTGGTCATGACCTGGCTGTCGCTGCTGGTGGCACGCCTGATCGCGCTGTCCACCCAGACCGATGCGTTGCAGTCGAGGCTCAACCAGCGCTTCACCATGGGCTTCTGGCACCTGGAACCGATCGTGCTGGGGGTCAGCGGCACGCTGATGATCGGTGCGGCACTGTATGCCCTGGTCAATGCGGTGGATGCGTTGATGTCCGGTGGCCGCCACATCGCACTGGGCCCGGCCATCGCCTTCGCCGGGCTGTCCATCGTCGGCGAAGGCGCACTGGCCTGGTTCATCCTGCGCGCCAACCGCCGCATCGGCTCGGAGTTCATCGCACTGGATGCGAAGAACTGGGTGATCGCGGCCAGCATGTCGGCATGCTACCTGCTGGCCTTCCTCGGCGGCGTGCTGGTGCAAGGCACGTCCTGGGCCTGGGTCGGGCCGTACATCGACCCGGCCATCCTTGCCTTCGTCTGCGTGCTGGTGATGATCGCCCCGCTCGGCACCGTGCGCCGGGCGCTGGCCGGCATCCTGCTGGTCACCCCGCCGGAGCTGCAGGCGCACGTGGATGCCGTGGCACGCGCGATCGTGGCCAAGCATGGCTTCGTCGAGCACCGCAGCTACGTGGCGCAGGTGGGGCGAGGCGAGCAGATCGAGCTGTTCTTCGTGGTGCCGGAAAACGACCCACCGCGGCCGCTGGTGGAATGGGACCAGCTGCGCGACGAGATCGGCAACGCGCTGGGCGAGGCCTCGCCGGACCGCTGGCTGACCATCATGTTCACCACCGACCGCGAGTGGACGATCTAGGCCGACAGGACGATCGATCAAGTTTTTCGTACGCCCTGCAACCCAACGTACGCGGAAACCGGGCAAAGTAGGCTCCAACGCAACATCCACCCACCGACCAGGAGCATCCCGATGTCCATCGAAAAGGTTCTGTACACCGCCCAGGCCACCTCCACCGGCGGCCGTGAAGGCCGTTCCGTCTCCTCCGACAACGTGCTGGACATCCAGCTGTCGACCCCGCGCGAGCTGGGCGGCGCCGGTGGCCCGGGCACCAACCCGGAACAGCTGTTCGCCGCCGGCTATTCGGCCTGCTTCCTGGGCGCGCTGAAGTTCGTGGCCGGCCAGGCCAAGGTCGCGCTGCCGGCCGACACCACCGTGACCGGCAAAGTGGGCATCGGCCAGATCCCGACCGGCTTCGGCATCGAAGCCGAGCTGACCATCAACGTGCCGGGCGTGCCGCGCGAGCAGGTGGAAGAACTGGTGCAGAAGGCGCACATCGTGTGCCCGTACTCCAACGCCACCCGCGGCAACATCGACGTGACGCTGATCGTTGCCTGATGGGGTGCTGCCGGCCAGCGGCCGGCACTACCAACGTAAAGAGCAAAAAAATGGGCGGATGCCGGTCGAAACCGAACATCCGCCCATCCCACCTTCGTTGTCCCACAGGGGGGCATGAGGTTGCCGGCCAGCGGCCGGCACTACCAGGTCATTTTTCGCTGGTGATGAGCTGCACGACGCTGGAGAAATCCAGCTTGCCGCGGCCGGCCTGGTGGTTCATCGAGTACAGGTTGCGGGCCACTTCGCCCAGCGGAATCGAGGCACCGACACTCATCGCCGCTTCCACCGCCAGGCCCATGTCCTTCAGCATCAGATCGCTGCCGAAACCGCCGCTGTAGCCGCGCGAGGCCGGCGCGTTTTCCAGCACGCCCGGCCACGGGTTGCACACTTCGGTGGCCCAGCTGCGGCCGGTGCTGACCGCCATCATCTGCGACAGCACCTTCGGGTCCAGACCGTGCGCCACGCCCAGGGCGATGGCTTCACCGGTGACGGCCATGATCACGCCCAGCGCCATGTTGTTGCACAGCTTGGCGACCTGGCCGGCGCCGCTGGCGCCGACATGGAAGATGTTCTTGCCCATCGCCTGCAGCACCGGACGGGCGCGCTCCAGCGCATCCTCTTCGCCACCGACGATGAAGGTAAGGGTGCCGGCCTGGGCACCGGCGGTACCGCCGGACACCGGTGCGTCGATCATCTGCAGGCCACGCGCGGCAGCGGCTTCGGAGACCTTGCGGGCGCTGGCCGGGGCGATCGTGCTGCAGTCGATGACCAGCGCACCGGCCGGAATCGCGGCAAGGATGCCGTCGTCGCCCAGGTACACGCCTTCGACATGGCGGCTGGCCGGCAGCATCGAGATCACCACTTCGGCATCGGCCAGGGTGTCGCGTGCCGACGACGCAGCACTGGCACCGGCGTCAACGGCGGCCTGCACCGCGGCCGGGACCAGATCGAACACGCGCACGCTGTGGCCGTTCTTGACCAGATTGGCGGCCATCGGGCCACCCATGTTGCCCAACCCGATGAATGCAATGCGGCTCATGCAAGGCTCCTTTCAACAAGGGGAGTGCCCAGGTCGGCCAGCGGATGCGCGGCATCGGCCCAGGGGGAAGCGAAGAAGGTGTCGGCCCACGCGCCGGTGGCCTCGGCCAGGGTGGCCGGGTTCCACTGCGGATTGCGGTCCTTGTCGACCAGCAACGCGCGGATGCCTTCGGCGAAATCACCGTGGGCGGCGCAGTGCAGCGCGACGATGTACTCCAGGCGATAGATCGCGGCCAGATCCTGGCCGGCACTGCGGCGCTGCAGTTCGTACGCCAACCGTGCCGAACCGGGTGCACCGGCGGCGAGAGTCTTCTGTGCGGCCTGCAACCAGGCGTCGTCGGTCTGCAGGCCGGCAATGCGCGCCACGATGGCCTGCAGGTCATCGCCTTCGCACAGCGCCTCGACCTGCGCCGCATTGGCCAGCAACGGGCCGGTGGCGGCGTCGCTGGCGTGCGACTGCAGCAGATGGGTCAGGCGTTCGTGGTTGTGTGCGGCATCGCCCGACCAGGCCACCTGCAGCAGCGCATCGAACACCGCGCTGCGGCGTTCTTCGGCCACGTGCACGTCGGCCAGGCCGGCGTAGATGGCGTCGCCCGGGTTGAGCAGCGCGCCGGTCAGCGCCAGGAACAGGCCGCCCTTGCCCGGTACGCGCGGCAGCAGCCAGCTGCCACCGACATCGGGGAACAGGCCGACGGTGATTTCCGGGAAGGCCAGCTTGGAGCGCTCGCTGACCACGCGGTGGCTGGCGCCGGACATCAGGCCGATGCCGCCGCCCATCACGATGCCATGGCCCCAGCACAGGATCGGCTTGGCGTAGGTGTGGATGAGATGATCGACGCGGTATTCGACGTCGAAGAACTCGGCGGCGTAGTCGTTCTCGCGGATGTCGCTGCAGCCGGCCTCGCGGAAGGCGACCATGCTCTTGTACAGGCTGTGCAGGTCGCCGCCGGCGCAGAACGCCTTCTCACCGGCACCCTGCAGCACCACCATGGCGATGCCGTCGTCATCGGCCCAGGCATTCAGCTGCTTCAGCAGCAGGTGCGCCATCGGCAGCGAGAAACCATTGAGCGTGCGCGGCGCGTTGAGCGTGGCGATGCCGATGCGCGTGCCGTTGCCGGCCACGCGCTCCTCGAACAGCACCGGTGCGTCGTCGGCAACGGTGTCGATGCTCATGCGTTCTTCCACTGCGCGGTGCGCTTTTCCAGGAAGGCGGTCACGCCCTCGACCTGGTCGGCGGTGTCGAACAGGTCGACGAAGGCTTCACGCTCGGCCACCAGCGCCGAGGCGTGGGTGCCGGTGCGGGTGGACTGCACCAGGGTCTTGCAGGCGGCGATGCTGGTCGGGCTCTGCTTGCCGGCCTTCTTCGCCCATTCCAGGGCCAGTGCCTTGGCTTCGCCCTTGCCGACCTTTTCTTCGGCCAGGCCAATGCGCAGTGCGGTCTCGGCATTGATGCGCTCGCCCAGCAGGATCATGCGCTTGGCCCAGCCCTCGCCGACCAGGCGCGGCAGGTTCTGGGTGCCACCGGCACACGGCAACAGGCCGACGGTGGCCTCCGGCAGCGCCACCTGGGCGTGGTCTTCAATGATGCGCAGGTCGCAGGCCAGTGCGCATTCCAGGCCACCGCCCATGGCGTAGCCGTTGATCGCGGCGATCGACACGCCGCGGAAACCGGACAGCGCTTCGAAGGCTTCACCGAAGCGGCGCGCGGCCTCGCGTGCAGCGGCCTTGTCGCCGGAGGCGAACTGGTTGAGGTCGGCACCGGCGGAGAAGAACTTCTCGCCGTCACCGGTGATCACCAGCGCGTAGATGTCGCGGTCTGCGTTGAGCGCACCCACCAGGTCGCGCAGCGCCGACAGGCTGTGCACGGTCCAGGTGTGCGCCGGCGGGTTGTTCAGGGTGACCACGGCGGTGTGACCATCCACCTCCACCTTCAGGCCCACGTGCTCCTGGGTACGCCAATCCTTCATCGCAGTTCCTCTTCGGTGTTGAGCAGGTGACGGGCAACGATCACCCGCATGATCTCGTTGGTGCCTTCCAGGATCTGGTGCACGCGGCAGTCACGCAGCAGGCGCTCGATCGGGTATTCGCGGATGTAGCCGTAGCCGCCGTGGATCTGCAGCGCTTCGTTGCAGACGTTGAAGCCGGCATCGGTGGCGAAGCGCTTGGCCATCGCGCACCACACGTTGGCGTCGCTGGCACCGGCATCGAGCTTGCGCGCGGCGGTGTGCACCATCTGCCGGGCGGCGACCAGCTGGGTGACCATGTCGGCCAGCTTGAACTGCAGCGCCTGGAACTCGGCCAGCGCCTTGCCGAACTGGCGGCGCTCGCCCATGTAGCGGCGTGCGGCATCCAGCGCACCCTGCGCGGCACCCAGCGAGCAGGCGGCGATGTTGATGCGGCCGCCGTCCAGACCCTTCATCGCCAGCCTGAAGCCGCCGCCTTCCTCTCCCAGAAGGTGGCTGACCGGCACGCGGACGTTTTCGAAGGTGATGCCACGGGTGGGCTGGCTGTTCCAGCCCATCTTCTCTTCCTTGCGGCCGAAGCTGATGCCCGGCAGGTCCGACGGCACCGCAATGGCGCTGACACCGCCGGCACCGGGGCCACCGGTGCGCGCCATCACCACCAGCAGCTCGGTGGCACCGGCGCCGGAAATGAAGGCCTTGGAGCCATTCAGCACATAGAAGTCGCCATCGCGCACGGCGGTGGTCTTCAGCGACGCCGCATCGGAACCCGCACCCGGTTCGGTCAGGCAGTACGAGGCCAGCTTGCTGCCCGAGGACAGATCGGCGCCCCACGCATCGCGCAGGGCCGGCTGGCCCCACTTGGACACCATCCACGAGGCCATGTTGTGGATGCTGATGTACGCCGCGGTCGACGGATCGACGTTGGCGAGCTCCTCGATGACGACGGCGGCGTCCAGTCGGCTCAGGCCGCTGCCGCCCACTTCCGGGTCCATGTACAGGCCGCAGAAGCCCAGTTCACCGGCCTTGGCGATCGCCTCGCGCGGAAAGATGCCCTCCGCATCCCATCGCGCGGCGTGCGGCGCCAGTTCGGCCTGTGCGAAGTCGCGCGCCGCCTCGCGGTACGCCTGCTGCGCTTCTTCCAGTTCCGTCGTCATCGAGTGGCTCATGGCTGCTCCTGCCGTTACTTCAGGCTGATCGTGGTGTTGACGCCGTGGCTCAGCGTCTCGTCATCGAACCAGCGCGCGGTGACCGTCTTGGTCTGGGTGTAGAACAGCACCACCTGCTTGCCATACGGGCCCAGGTCACCCAGCTTGGAGGCGCGCGAACCGGTGAACGAGAACAGCGGCACCGGCACCGGGATCGGCACGTTGATGCCGACCTGGCCGACGTCGATGTCTTCCTGGAACTTGCGCGCGGCCGCGCCGGACTGGGTGAACAGTGCGGTGCCGTTGCCATTCGGGTTGCTGTTGACCATCGCGATGGCGTCTTCCAGCGTTTCTGCTTCGAGGATGACCAGCACCGGCCCGAAGATTTCTTCCTGGTAGATGCGCATGTCGGTGGTGACACCGGCAAAGATGGTCGGGCCGACGAAGTTGCCCTTCTCGAAGCCATCGACCTGCGGCTTGCGGCCGTCGAGTACCAGCTTGGCGCCCTGCTCCACGCCCGAGGCGATCAGGCCTTCCACGCGCTCACGGGCGCTGCAGGAAATGACCGGGCCGACGTCGGTGCCGGACACGGTGCCGGCGCTGACCTTCAACGTCTTGGCCTTTTCGACCAGGTCCTGCACCCAGTTGCGCGCCTCACCGACCAGCACCAGGGTGGAGGCGGCCATGCAGCGCTGGCCCGCGGCACCGAAGGCGGCACCGACCATTGCGTTGAGGGTCTGTTCCTTGTTGGCGTCCGGCAGCACCACGGCGTGGTTCTTGGCGCCCATCATGCACTGCACGCGCTTGCCGGCCAGCGAGGCGCGGTTGTAGACGTGGGTACCGACGCGGGTGGAACCGACGAACGACACGGCCTTGATGTCCGGGTGGTCGCAGATCGCGTTGACCACTTCCTCGCCACCGTGGACGACGTTCAGCACGCCCTTCGGAATGCCGGCTTCCAGGGCAAGCTCGACCAGGCGCATGGTGACCATCGGGTCCTGCTCGGACGGCTTGAGGATGAAGGTGTTGCCCGTTGCAATCGCCATCGGGAACATCCACAGCGGGATCATCGCCGGGAAGTTGAACGGGGTGATGCCAGCGCACACGCCCAGCGGCTGCATGATCGTGTAGGTGTCCACGCCATTGGCCACGTTGTTGGCCAGCTCTCCCAACTGCAGGTTGCCGATGGCGGCGGCGTGCTCGACCACTTCCAGGCCACGGAACACATCGCCTTCGGCATCCGGCAGGGTCTTGCCCTGTTCGGCGGTGAGGATGTGGGCCAGCTCGCTCATGTTCTCGCGGATCAGCTGCTGGTACTTCAGGAAGATGCGCGCGCGGGTGCCGATCGGGGTCTTGCGCCAGGTCTTGAAGGCTTCCTTGGCGGCGGCGACGGCGGCGTCCACTTCGCCGGTGGTGGCGAACGGCACCTTGGCCAGCACGTCCTGGGTGGCCGGATTGATCACGTCCTGCCAGTGGGAGGTGGCCGATTCAACGAACTGGCCATCGATCAGCATGCGGATACGGGGCGCTGCAACAGTCATGACGACAATCCCACGGGGTGCGAAAGATGCTTGGCATTATTCACAGCACCCGTCTCGATTTCCGGGCTGAATCCGCTTAATCTGGCCAACACGCCAGACGATTCATGTTAATTCTGTGAATTATTCAGCCACCCAGCGGCAGCTTGGCCTGCGCTTGCTACGGCTGCGCGAGCAGCGCGGCTACAGCCAGGTGGACCTGGCCCGCGCCTTGGGCCTGTCGGCCAGTTACCTGAACCAGATCGAGCGCAACAAACGCCCACTCACCCCGGCCGTGCAGAAGAAGCTGGGCGAGGTATTGGGCGATGTTTCCTCACTGTTCGACGAAGATGAGCCCGCTGCCCTGCAGGAAGCGCTGGGCGAGACCCTGCGCGACCTCGGCTTGGCCGAAGTCAGCGCGACCGAGCTGCGCGCCCTGGCCGGCAACCTGCCGCAGGTCAGCCGCGCACTGCTGGACCTGCACCGCCGCCACCTGGCGCTGCGCGAGCATGCCGCCGCGCTGGAGTTCCAGCTGGGCGAGCCCGGTGCCGGCAGCACCCTGCCGGCCGGCGACCAGGTACGCGAGTTCTTCAACCGCATGCACAACCACATTCCCGAGCTGGACGAGCTGGCCGAGCGCCTGTTCGCCGAGTGGGGGCTGTCACCCGGGCATGTGGCGCCACGCCTGCGCCAGCTGCTGGCCGACCGCCATGGTGTGCTGGTGGAAGTGGCCGCCCTGCAGGCCGGGCGCGAGAAACGGCAATACGATGCCGGTGCGCGGCGGCTGTGGCTGCCCGATTACCTGGAGCCCGGCCAGCAGGCGTTCCAGATGGCGGCCGAGCTGGCCCTTCACGGCTACCTGCCGCAGATCGATGCGGTGGTGGCGCGCGCTGGCTTTACCGATGAGGCACGCATCGCGCAGGCGCGGATTGGCTTGTCGAATTACTTCGCCGGTGCGTTGGTGATGCCGTACATGCGTTTCCTGCGTGCGGCCGAGGCCAGCAGTTACGACATCGAGCTGCTGGCGCACCAGTTCGGCGTGGGCTTTGAAGCGGTCTGCCATCGGCTGAGCACGTTGGCACGGCGCAGCGCGCCCGGCCTGCCGTTCTTTTTCATCCGCGTGGATCGCGCCGGCAACGTCTCCAAGCGCCATTCGGCCACCGATTTCCATTTCTCGCAGGTGGGAGGGTCGTGCCCGCTGTGGATCGTCTACGAGGCGTTCAACCAGCCCGGCCGCATCCTCACCCAGACCGCGCGCATGCCCGATGGCCGCCGTCATTTCTGGCTGGCGCGGCAGGTCAGCAGTGGTCCGGTCGGCCATGGCCAGCCACGCAAGACCTTCGCGGTGGCGTTGGGCTGCGACCTGCAGCATGCCGAACGACTGGTGTATTCGCTGGGGCTGGATGTGCAGAGCCCGGGGAACTCGGTGTCGATCGGACCGGGTTGCCGGGTGTGCCCGCGCGAGGACTGCATGCAGCGCGCGTTCGCGCAGTTGCCGGGGCGGTAGGGTTGGTTCGGCAGGGCTGCGCCCTGCACCTGCGGTAGTGCCGGCCGCTGGCCGGCAACCTCAAAAGCAACAGCGGGCTTTCCGTGGGATGGCGGGGTGGGTCCGGTTGCGGGGGACGCTGCAAGTCCCCCTCCGGGGCCCGGCCCAGCCGCTGGTGGCTGTGCGTTCGGGCGCTTGCGAAGCAGTGCTTCGCAAGCAAAGCGCCCTCACCCATGTAAGCTCGGTCGCCGCTTGCTCGTGTGCGCAGTCCTGCGCACACGAGCAAGACCGGGGTTGGGCGTCCTGCCCAACCCGCCCGAGGCATGCCTCGGGCCTATGCGGCTCACGCCCCCGCAACCGGACCCACCCCGCCTTCGACAGTTTCCCGCTGCTGTGGGTGGGTGTCGACCTTGGTCGGCACGCTGTGGCCGTGCGCGAAATGCATCCACGCGTGGCGTGGCTCTACTAGTCCCAGAATACGGTCAGCACGCGGTGGCCTTCCGAGGGAACGGGTGCATCGATGTGTTGGCCGTACGGCCAGCCTTCGCCGACGCCGTCGCATTTCAGGCCCTTCAGCCAGCCTTCCACGGTTGCGGCGTCGGCGCGGGTCAGCACGTGCACGTTCTCCGCGGCAGGCCATTCGCTGTCGTCTTCCAGCGCACTGCCCCAGTCCTGGTGCAGGCCGACGTAGACACCTTCCACTTCAGGCTTTTCGGCGATCGCGGCCAAGCGTGCGTACAGCTCGGCAATCGACGGGCGACCATAACCCCACTGGTTCGGTGCGATGCACTCTTCGAAGTCGTTGCCTTCGAAATATGCGGTCAGCGGTACCACCGGTAGGCGCTCCGGATCACGGGCGTCGAGGCGTTCAAGCAAGTCCAGCAGTTGCTGACGGAGAGACATGGGCATTCCTCTACGCGTGGGGAGCTATACATCCTATCTATGCAGGATTAATCACCAATTCCCTCAGAATCAACAACGACGCGCTCAGCAGGAACAAGCCCTGCAAGCGCCCATTCCGCAGCAATGACCCAGCGTTGGCAGAAGGTACGATCTCCAACGAGTAGATGCAGATTCGCGGGACCGCTCCCAACACGACAAGTAAAAGACAGAAGTGGCCCAGAATCATGGCGCTTCTCCATTGACCTACCGCAAACAGAGCTCCAGCGGCGCCAATAAATATAGGCGCAGCAAAAGAACAAGCGGACCAAATGTAGGACGCAATCTGCTGGGCAATGTTCATCATCCAGCTCCTGACGGGCTCAAGCACGCCTCCGCCGCGCCCAAATGTGAAGGCAGCAAGACCCGCCATGAAAAAAACTGAGCCGATCGCTGCACTGATGAAGTTCGGTGAGAACAGCTCCTTGAACATCGCAATCACCGGTCCATACAGCGCAGGCAAAAGCCCACCGGACACGACCAATCCAGCACCGATAAACAAGAGTTTCGGCCAAACGCGAAGACAGTTGCGGATGTCCTTTTCCACGCTGGCTTCAATGTCAACCTTCAGTGATGTCATTTGAGTGCTCCCGGTCCTGTCTCTGGATAGAAGCTCCATGGGCGGAAATGCCAATGGGCCACTTCGCAATGCTTGCATGTTCGTTGAGGCAGTCAGTAGATCGGCGTCACCTTCATCTGCGGCAACGGACGCGGTGCGCCGTCAGTGAGGTCCGGGCCGAGGTCTTCCCAGGTACGTCCCTGCTCGACCATCAACCCCCACAGCTGCTGCGAGGCCAGCCGCTTGTCTTCCGAGCCCAGCTTGTACGACGGCGGTGCCGGTTCCCCGCGGGCAACCATCGCGTACGCCGCGCGGTAGGCCAGTACCTGCTGCGCCGGATCATCGGTGCGTGCCACTTCCAGCGTGTAGCGCTGGTAGGCCGAGGCCAGGTTGCGCCAGCGGATCCAGTAGTGGTTCTCGAACGAGAACGAACAGAAGCGCGCGCCGGCGAGGCTGCCCTTGTCGGCGATGCGGGTCAGCACCTCCTGCGGCATGTCCAGGTTCATGCCGCCTTCGTCGCCCTGCAGGCTGACGTGCACGATGCGGTCGCGGTAACCCGGCGCGCGCGCCTGCAGCAGATCGCGCCAGTTCTGCATGGTCGCCACCACCGCGAACAGGAAGCGGCCCAGCTCGGCGGCCGCCAGCGGTGTGGCGATCGACTGGTAGGTGCGCTGCCAGCCGTGTCGGTTCTCGGTGGGCAGGAACACCGCGTGCTCCAGCGACTGGCGGCCATTGCTGCCGTGGTTCACCTCTTCGGCGTGCTGCGGGTAGACCAGATTGATGGCGAAGGTAGGCCAGCGCGGCAACGCGGCATCGAACAGATGGATCGGGAAATTGCTGCTGATGCCACCATCGGAGAACCAGCAGATGCGGAAGGCGGTGATCACCGGGCCGCAAGCCTGCCCGGCGCTGGTCAGCCCTTCCATGCTGTCGGCCACGTTGTGCTCGGGGTCGGCCGCCGGCGCGGTCGGCTCGCAGCGTCGTTCGCGGCGTGAGGGTTCATGCAGCGGCACCGCGCTGATCAGCAGCGGGAAGCTCAGGCTCATGCGCGTGGCCACCAGCACCGGCAGCTTCGGGCCCGGCGGCAGGTGGTAGTACTGTCGCCCTTCCACCTCCAGCGGCGGGCCGGCCTGCGTCACCAGCCACTGCACCACGCTGGCCGGGAACAGCTGCTCGAATTCCTCGCGCAGGAACCAGAACTGCGCGCCGCCCAGCGGCAGCGTGCGCGGCTCGTTGTGCGACACGCAGGTGGTGATCATCTGCAGGCTGATCGCATGCGGGCTGTCCGGCTCGCCGGCATAGCGCGGCGCGTCGTGCAGGTCGGCGAAGGTGAGCGGTGCATCCAGCGGCTTGCCGGACAACTGCTGCAGGCATTCGTGCAGCCACTCGGTCAGTGCCGGTGTGCGTGCATCGCGGCCGAGGCCGCTGCACAGGCCCAGCAGATTGCGTCGCGCCACGCGTGCCACACGAAGCGCGGCACCGGCCACACCCGCACCGTACGCACACAGCAGCGACGGCAGCAGCGTGGCCGCCACCCCGCTCCAACCACCGCCCCACCAGCCCAGGCCGAGCAGCAGCGCCAGCGACACCAGCACTTCCAGCGGCGCGATCTCGAACACGGCAACGGCCAGGCACAGCAGTTTGTGCGGCAGGCTTGCATTGCCGGTCAGCACCACCAGCAGGCGATAGGCCGCGCGTGCCCCGCGTGCGGGCTGGAACAGGCTGTAGATGAAGCCGCGCCGCGACAGCTGCGCCGACACCGCCGACAACCCGCCATAGCCGGCATCGCCGGGCAGGTGCTCGCCGGCCTGCTGGCGACGATCACCGCAGGCCGCCGCAGCCGCCACGGCGGCGGCGATGGCGCCGGCCGAAGTGCCGCCGATGCTCTTGAAGCGATACTCGCGCGCCAGCGCCAGTACCGCATTGGGGTACACGATGCCGCTGGTGATGCCGCCTTTCATGACCAGATCGCAGTACCTGTCCGCCACTGTCTTGCCCCCGAGCATGCCGTCCGCCGCGTGGGTGCCAGTATGGCGCAGGGGCTTCTCAGGGCCTGAGAACAACGGCGCAGTCCGCGCACGCGATGCGCCGTTCAGCAGAAAGCACGGCTGCAGGCTTGACCCGCCCCGCCATCGGCGTAGCATCTGCAGCAAGCCAAGGGACAGACCCGCGGCTGCCACAACGACATGAGGGATTCTCATGGAATTCGACTATCTCGTCTTCATCGGGCGATTCGAGCCCTTCCACAACGGCCACGCCGCCGTTGCCCGCCTGGCCCTGAGCCGGGCCCGCAAGCTGATCTTCCTGGTCGGCTCTGCCGATACCCCCCGCAGCCTGCGCAATCCCTGGACCGTGGCCGAACGCGCCGTGATGATCCAGGCCGCCCTCGATGGCCACACCGACCGTCTGCTGATCCGCCCGCTGCGTGACCACCTGTACAACGAAGCGCAGTGGATCGCCAACGTGCAGCGCCAGGTGGCTGAAGCCCTGCGCAACGACGGCGCCGCCGCCGATGCGAAGGTGGGCCTGATCGGCATGGACAAGGACGCGTCCAGCTACTACCTGCGCGAGTTCCCGCAGTGGCCGCTGGTGGACGTGCAGCACACCGCCACCCTGTCGGCCACCGAGCTGCGGCGCTACCTGTTCGAAGCCGGCGACGTCGACTTCCACGGTGCGCTGCTGATGCTGCGTGGCAATGTGCCGGCGCCGGTGTACGACATGCTTGAAGCGTTCCGCAAAAGCGCGCCTGCCTATGGCCAGCTGGTGGCCGAGTACCGCTTCATCGAACAGTACAAGGCCGCCTGGAAGGATGCGCCCTACGCGCCCACCTTCGTCACCACCGATGCGGTGGTGGTGCATTCGGGCCACGTGCTGCTGGTGCGTCGCCGCTCGGAACCCGGCAAGGGGCTGTGGGCGCTGCCCGGCGGCTTCGTCGGCCAGGAACAGAGCCTGCTCGACAGCTGCCTGCGCGAACTACGCGAGGAAACCCGGCTGAAGATTCCGCTGCCGGTGCTGAAGGGGTCGCTGAAGGGCCAGCAGGTCTTCGACCACCCCGACCGCAGCCAGCGCGGCCGCACCATCACCCACGGTTTCCACTTCGAATTCCCGGCCGGTGAACTGCCGCCGGTGCGCGGCGGCGATGACGCCGACAAGGCGCGCTGGATACCGGTGAGTGAAGCCCTGGACATGGGCCCGCAGCTGTTCGAAGACCACCTGCACATCCTGGAGTATTTCCTCGGCCGCGGCTGACAGGCCCGGCCTCCCCACTGGCGGACAGACCGCTGGTGTCACTCGACGCGAAGGAGCTTCCGTCATGCACTACCTCGATAATCTTCTCCTCAACACCGACAGCTACAAGGCCAGCCATTGGCTGCAGTACCCGCCGGGTACCGATGCCACGTTCTTCTACGTCGAATCACGTGGCGGCCTGCACGATCGCACGGTGTTCTTCGGCCTGCAGGCGATCCTCAAGGACGCGCTGGCACGACCGGTCACCCACGCCGACATCGACGACGCTGCTGCGGTATTCGCCGCCCATGGCGAACCGTTCAACGAGGCCGGCTGGCGCGATATCGTCGACCGGCTTGGCGGCCACCTGCCGGTGCGCATCCGCGCCGTTCCCGAGGGCAGCGTGGTGCCCACCCACCAGGCACTGATGACCATCGAGTCGACCGATCCGGCTGCGTTCTGGGTGCCGTCGTATCTGGAAACGCTGCTGCTGCGCGTGTGGTATCCGGTCACCGTGGCCACCATCAGCTGGCACGCACGGCAGACCATCGCCGCGTTCCTGCAGCAGACCAGCGACGACCCGCAGGAGCAGCTGCCGTTCAAGCTGCACGACTTCGGCGCGCGCGGTGTATCGAGCCTGGAATCGGCCGCGTTGGGCGGTGCCGCGCACCTGGTCAACTTCCTCGGCACCGATACCGTGTCGGCGCTGTGCCTGGCACGCGCGCACTACCACGCGCCGATGGCCGGCTATTCGATTCCGGCCGCCGAGCACAGCACCATCACCAGTTGGGGCCGCGAACGCGAGGTGGACGCCTATCGCAACATGCTGCGCCAGTTCGGCAAGCCCGGTTCGATCGTGGCGGTGGTGTCGGACAGCTATGACATCTACCGCGCGATCAGCGAACACTGGGGCACCACCCTGCGCGATGACGTGATCGCGTCGGGCGCCACCCTGGTCATCCGTCCCGACTCGGGTGACCCGGTGGAGGTGGTGGCCGAAAGCCTGCGCCGGCTGGATGAAGCCTTCGGCCACGCGATCAACGGCAAGGGCTATCGCGTGCTCAACCACGTGCGGGTGATCCAGGGCGATGGCATCAATCCGGACACCATCCGCGCGATCCTGCAGCGCATCACCGACGACGGCTACGCCGCCGACAACGTGGCCTTCGGCATGGGCGGTGCGCTGCTGCAGCGGCTGGACCGCGATACGCAGAAGTTCGCGCTGAAGTGCTCGGCCGCACGGGTCGAGGGCGAGTGGATCGACGTCTACAAGGATCCGGTCACCGACGCCGGCAAGGCCAGCAAGCGCGGCCGCATGCGCCTGCTGCGCCACCTGGACGATGGCAGCCTGCATACGGTGCCACTGCCGGCCAACGGCGACGACACCCTGCCGGACGGCTTCGAGGACGCAATGGTGACCGTGTGGGAGAACGGCCATCTTCTGTACGACCAGCGGCTGGACGACATCCGCACGCGGGCGGCCGTGGGGCATTGAAGGTGCATCCCGACCGGGGTCAGAGCCCGCTGCGTGGCAGCGGGATCCGACCCCTTCCTTCCGCTGGGGTCGGATCCCGTTGCAGCGCAGCGGGTTCTGACCCCTGCGCTCTTGACCGGCGCCACCAACAGGTCCACCTTGCACACGCCGAAGGTATCCCTCCCATCGCTGCGGCGCGGGGAGGGATTTAAACGGGAATCCGGTGAAGGCGCCTCGCGCGTCCATTCCGGAGCTGCCCCGCAGCGGTGAATGGAAACGAATCCTGCCAACAGCACTGGGCTCGCACCTGGGAAGCGGCGGGTAGTAGGTGGGCTGCGGCCCGTGTCCATCAGCCCGAATACCGGCCCCGGCCGGGGGACACGACCGTTCCCTGACTCGACCTGGAATCTCCGCGGGGAGGTTGCCGGGGCCGTCGTCGTCCTGCGCGTGCAGGCGGTGTGGCCGCGCGCGTCCTGTTCACGGTATCCGGCCAGACCCGTTCACCCACGCGCTGATGCATGGGCCACCGCCGTTGCCGGCGGTCCATGCGGTACCTGACGATGACCGAGCTCCAACGCCCCACCCTGACCCTGCCCGCCGACGGCAAGCGCCTGCTGCTGCATTCGTGCTGCGCGCCCTGTTCCGGCGAAGTGATGGAGGCGATCACCGCCTCCGGGATCGACTACGCGATCTTCTTCTACAACCCCAACATCCACCCGGTGAAGGAGTACGAGCTGCGCAAGCAGGAGAACATCCGCTTCGCCGAGCAGCACGGCATTCCTTTCATCGACTGCGACTACGACACCGACAACTGGTTCAGCCGTGCACGCGGCATGGAAAACGAGCCCGAGCGCGGCATCCGCTGCACGATGTGCTTCGACATGCGCTTCGAGCGCACTGCGCTGTACGCGCACGAGCACGGCTACGACACCATCAGTTCTTCGCTGGGCATCTCGCGCTGGAAGAACATGGCGCAGATCAACGACTGCGGCATCCGCGCCGCCTCGCGCTATGAAGGCCTGCAGTACTGGGACTACAACTGGCGCAAGGGCGGCGGTGCCAGCCGCATGATCGAGATCAGCAAGCGCGAGCAGTTCTACCAGCAGGAATACTGCGGCTGCGTGTACTCGCTGCGCGATGCCAACCGCCATCGCCGCGAGAATGGCCGCGAGCGGATCAAGATCGGCCTGTTGTACTACGGGCAGGACGCTGGGACGCCGCAGGACGATTGACGTGCAGGCATGGGGCGGCCACGCTGGTCGCCCCTTGAGTTCGTGCTGGATCTGCCATGACCGCCCTGCCCGCCGATGTCGCCCTGCTGGTGATCGACCTGCAGCCGGACTTCATGCCCGGCGGTGCGCTGGCCTGCGACCAGGGCGATGCGCTGGTGGCACCCATTGCCGATCTGCTGGTGCAGCGCCGCTACCGCACCGTGGTGGCAACACAGGACTGGCACCCGGCCGACCATGCCTCGTTCGCCAGCCAGCACCCCGGCCAACGCCCGTTCGAGACCATCCTGCTGCACGCGCAGCCGCAGACCCTGTGGCCGGACCACTGCGTGCAGGGCAGCGCCGGTGCCGCCCTGCACCCGGGCGTGGACTGGACCGTGGCCGACCTGATCCTGCGCAAGGGCACGCGCCAACAGGTGGATTCGTACAGCGCCTTCCGCGAGAACCACGGCCCCGATGGCGAGCGCCCGGCCACCGGCCTGGCCGGCTGGCTGCATGAACGCCGCATCCGCGAAGTGCACGTATGCGGCCTGGCCCGTGACTACTGCGTGCTGTGGAGCGCGCAGGACGCGGTAAAGTCCGGCTTCCGGGTGAAGTTCCTGTGGGAGCTGACCAAGCCGGTGACCGAAGCCAACGACGTGATGGTGCGCGAGGCGCTGGGCAAGGCGGGGATCGCGATCGTCTGAGGCGTGACCGCCGGGCATGGCCCGGCGCTACCGCGCACGCCGCTTATGCCGCTTGCGCGCTCCTGCCCACAACAACACAATCGATTCATCCAGCCCCCTAACTACGCCCCCCCTATAGATCGCGGGACGGCCGAACCGGGGGCTTTTCATTGGATGAAATCAGGATTCGGTAGTGCCGGCCGCTGGCCGGCAACCTCGGGATCTCTGCAGTTGCCGGCCAGCGGCCAGCACTACCGGATAGCACCCGTGGTAGCGCCGGGCCATGCCCGGCGGACGCGGGATGGGCGATTACCGGAATACCACCGTGCGATGCCCATTGAGCAGGATGCGGTGCTCCACATGGCGGCGAACCGCGCGTGCCAGCACCAGCGATTCGGTATCACTTCCCAGCCGCACCAGTTCACGCGGTGCCATCGCATGGTCCACGCGGGCCACGTCCTGTTCGATGATCGGGCCTTCGTCCAGGTCCTCGGTGACGTAGTGCGCGGTGGCGCCGATGATCTTGACCCCACGCGCGTGTGCCTGGTGGTACGGCTGCGCGCCCTTGAAGCTGGGCAGGAAGCTGTGGTGGATGTTGATCGCACGGCCGGCCAGCGCGCGGCACAGCGTGGGTGACAGGATCTGCATGTAGCGCGCCAGCACCACCAGGTCGATGCGCTCGCGCTCGACCAGGTCGATGATCTGCTGCTCCTGCACCGCGCGTGTATCGGCGGTCACCGGCAGGTGGTGGAACGGCACCTGGTAGGACGCCGCCAGCGGCGCAAAGTCGGCGTGGTTGGACGCCACTGCTGCGATGTCCACCTTCAGCTGGCCGCTGTGGGCGCGGAACAGCAGGTCGTTGAGGCAATGCCCCTGTTTGCTGACCAGCACCAGCAGCCGCGCGCGGCGTCGGCCATCGTGCAGCTGCCAGTCCATGCCGAAGCCCTCGGCAAGCGTGGCCATGGCGGCGTGCACGGTCTCCAGCGGCAGGCCGGCATCGCGGTCGAAGTGCACGCGCAGGAAGAAGCGGCCACTCTCCTCATCGCCGAACTGCTGGGCGTCGAGGATGTTGCAGCCGTGGTCGAACAGCAGGCCGGACACGCGGTAGACGATGCCGGTGCGGTCGGGGCAGGACAGGGTAAGAATGGAATCGGGGCGCATCGCCACAGTGTAGGGCAGCGCCCTGCCCAGCGGCCGGATGATCACGGGTGCAACCGGCCTGCTTGGTTCAGTACCAAGCGATACTTGGACCTTCCCGTGGCAAGCTGGTCGGTCATGAACCTGTTGCAACTGATCCGCAGCTTCACCCGCACCGCAGAGACCGGCAGCATTGCCGCCGCGGCCCGCATCCTTGGCATCAGCGCTACCGCGGTCGGCCAGAACATCAACCGGCTGGAGGCCCATCTGGGCGTACGGTTGCTGAACCGGAGTACGCGGCAGCTGGCCCTCAGCGAGGCCGGCGCGCTGTACCTGGCGCAGGTGCGCCACATCGAAGCCGACCTGGCGCGCGCGCAGGCGATGGTCACCGCCGGTGACATCGAACCGGCCGGGCCGCTGCGCATCGCCAGCAGCAGCGCCTTCGGTCGCCACGTGCTTGCCCCCTTGTTGCCTTCACTGCAGCAGCGCTACCCACAACTGCAGCTGGAGCTGCGCCTGACCGACCGCGCCGTGCAGCATGGGCCGGAAGCGGTGGATGCCAGCATCCGCATCGGGGCGCAGCTGGAGGACGGCGTGGTCGCGCGGCAGCTGGCGCGTGTTCCGTTCGTGTTCTGTGCCTCGCCGGCCTACCTGAAGGCGCACGGCATCCCGCAACAGCCTTCCGATCTGGGCGGTCATCGCGGGTTGCTGCACCGCTTCCCCACCGATGGCCGGCCATTGCGCTGGGGCCTGCTGAAGGACGGCCAGCGCGTGGACGCCGCGCTGCCACCGAGCATGGTCTGCGATGACATCGATGCGCTGGCGACGCTGGCGGCGGCCGGTGCCGGCATCACCCGGCTGGCCGCATTCGTGGCCGAGCCGTACCTGCGCGAGGGCCGCCTGCAGGCGGTGTTCGGCGCCGACACCGCGTGGCGCCCGGAACCGATGGAGGTCTACTTCTGCGTCAGCGACCGCCGCGATTTCACCGCCAAGATCCGCGCGCTGTTCGAACACCTTCAGGCCGGCATCGCGCCGGCCTGGCGGGTGTGAGCCTCAGCGCGTCTTGAACACGCCGCGCGCATCGCGCGGCTCGCAGCGCAGGTACTGTGGCGCCGGTTCCACGCTGTCGCGCAATGCGGCAGCGGCATGCCACGGCCAGCGCGGGTCGTAGAGGATGCCGCGCGCCAGGGCCACGGCATCGGCGTGGCGATGGCGCAGGATCGATTCGGCCTGCTCGGGCTCGGTGATCATGCCCACGGCGATGACCGGCATGCGCACCTTGGCCTTGATCGCTGCCGCGAACGGCACCTGGTAGCCCGGACCGACGGTGATCTTCTGGCGTTCGTCCAGGCCACCGCTGGAGACGTGCAGGAAATTGCAGCCGCGCGCGTCCAGCACCTGGGCCAGCGCTTCGCTCTGCACCAGATCCCAGCCGCCATCGACCCAGTCGCTGGCGGAGATGCGCACGCCCACGGCGACCTTGTCCGATACCGCCGCACGCACGGCGTCGAACACTTCCACCAGCAGGCGCAGGCGGTTCGGCAATGAGCCACCGTAGCCATCAGTGCGACGGTTGCTCAGCGGCGACAGGAACTGGTGCAGCAGGTAGCCGTGGGCGGCATGCAGCTCGATCAGCTCGAAGCCGAGGCGCTCGGCACGCACCGCACTGGCGGCGAAGGCGGCGATGACCTCGGCGATGCCGGCGTCGTCCAGTTCCTGCGGTGCCGGATCGGCGGCGTGGAACGGCAGCGGCGACGGCGCCACGGTGGCCCAGCCACGCGCATCGTCGGCCGGCAGCTGGCCACCGCCGTCCCAAGGGCGGTTCACCGAGGCCTTGCGACCGGCATGGCCGAGCTGGATGCCCAGCGGCATCGGCGACCAGCGGCGGACGCTGGCCAGTACCTGTGCCAACGCGGCCTCGGTGCCGTCATCCCAAAGGCCCAGGTCGGCCCAGCTGATGCGGCCACGCGGCTCGACCGCGGTGGCTTCCAGGATCAGCAGGCCGGCGCCGGATTGCGCGAGGTTGCCCAGGTGCATGGCATGCCAGTCGCTGGCGCGGCCGTCTTCGGCGGAGTACTGGCACATCGGCGCGACGACGATGCGGTTGGACAGGGTCAGGGGGCCGAACGAGATCGGCGAAAACAGCTGGCTCAAGACAGTGATGGACGACGTAGGGGATGCGTATTGCACCGCCGCACGGCTCCGGGATCAACCATCTGGATGGATCGCTGTTTCGCGGCGGCGGGTGGCCTGTAGAGTCGACTGACAGTCGACTCTACCCGGCCGATGGTTCGATAACCGACGCCAGCGCCTCAGCACAATCGCGTTCATCCTTGAACTGCAGCAGGTCGTCGGCACGGGTGCGGCCACGGTTCAGCGCCGCCACCGGCAGTCCTGCTTTGGCCGCCGCCTTCACGAAGCGGAAGCCGGAATAGACCATCAGCGACGAGCCCACCACCAGCACGGCGTCGGCCTGCTGCAGGTGCTCGTGCACCGCCTCCACCCGCTCGCGGGGCACGTTTTCGCCGAAAAACACCACGTCCGGCTTCAACACCCCGCCGCAGTGCGGGCACACGGGTACCACGAAGCTGGAGAAATCGGTCTCCAGGTCGGCGTCGCCATCAGGCGCGACGCCGGCCTCCAGCGCATCCCAGCCGGGGTTGGCGTCCAGCAGGCGCTGCTGGAAGTCCTCGCGGCCGCTACGGCGCTCGCAGCCCATGCAGCGCACCAGGTCCAGGCGGCCATGCAGGTCGATCACGTTACGGCTGCCGGCGCGCTGGTGCAGGCCGTCCACGTTCTGGGTCAGCAGCACCTGCAGCTTGCCACGGCTCTCCAGTGCGGCCAGGGCCTGGTGGGTACCGTTGGGCCGGGCCAGGCCGAAGCGCGGCCAGCCCAGCAGGCTGCGCGCCCAGTAGCGCTGGCGGGTAGCGGCCTCGCCCATGAAGGCCTGGTAGGTCACCGGTGGCGTGCGTTTCCACTGGCCGTCGCTGTCGCGGTAATCGGGAATGCCCGAGGCGGTGCTGCAGCCGGCGCCGGTCAGCACGAACAGGCGCTGGGCGCGGTCGATGAAGTCGGTCAGTGGCGGGGTCATGGCTGCCAGATGGGGGCGCTGCGGCGCCCCTGCAAGCGCCGGTCGGTTGGCCGGGTCAGGCCGCCGGCAGCGGCGGCACCGCGATCGGGTGGCCTTCCTCGTCCAGCGCGATCATCACGAAGTGGCCGCGGGTGCACAGCTTGCGCTCGCCGCTGTGCAGGTCTTCGGCGACCAGTTCCACCTCCACCTTCATCGAGCTGCGGCCGACTTCGACGATGCGGCCGATGGTTTCCACCATCTGGCCGATGCGGATCGGCAGCTTGAAGTCGACCTGGTCGCTGCGCGCGGTCACCACGGTACGGCGCGAGTAGCGGGCGGCGGCCAGGAACGCGGCCTTGTCCATCCACGCCAGTGCCTGGCCACCGAACAGGGTGCCAAGGTGGTTGGTGTGGTTGGGGAAGACGATTTCGGCCATGCGCACTTCGATGGGCGGCACGGTCTCGGGGATCGGGGTCATGGGGGAGCTTCGGTGTGGGGTGCTGCGGATTCTAAGCGACCGGCGTGACGGCCATCGGAATGCACGTGCAACGGTCACCCGGCAGCGGTGCCTGCGCAGGCCGCGCCTGCAGCAGGCGTTACACTGCGCCACGCCCACTGCCAGGACCCCCCATGCCCGCCACTTCCGATCTGCTGGCCTTTGCGCTGGTTTCGCTGGCCATGGTGCTCACGCCCGGGCCGAACATGATCTACGTCATCTCGCGCTCGATCTGCCAGGGGCCGATGGCGGGACTGATCTCGCTGGGCGGGGTGGCGCTGGGCTTCGTGTTCTACATGCTGTGCGCGGCACTGGGCATCACCGCCCTGCTGATGACCGTGCCGTTCGCCTACGACGCGCTGCGCATCGGTGGCGCGCTGTACCTGCTGTACCTGGCCTGGCAGGCGCTCAAGCCCGGTGGCCGTTCGCCGTTCGCGGTGCGCGAACTGCCGCAGGACAGCCCGCGCAAGCTGTTCACGATGGGATTCCTGACCAATCTGCTGAACCCGAAAGTGGCGGTGATGTACCTGTCGCTGCTGCCGCAGTTCCTGCACCCGGACAGCGAAGGCAGCGTGCTGATGCAGTCGATCGTGCTGGGCTCCACCCAGATCCTGGTCAGCGTCAGCGTGAACGGCATGATCGCGCTGACCGCCGGCAGCATCGCCGGCTTCCTGGCCGCACGCCCCACCTGGCAGATGGTGCAGCGCTGGCTGATGGGCACGGTGCTGGCCGGACTGGCGGTGCGCATGGCGGTGGAAGGGCGGCGCTGATCGCGGCGTGCCCTCCAGGCGATACGCCCGGCCCCGTAATCAGAACAGTTCAGCGTGGTAGAAGCTCGGTTGTGCCGACCAGGCCTTGATATCGCCACATTGCGGCACGCTGGTGTAGTACAGGCGGATGGGCATGGCGGAGACCTTCGCACTCATCAGCATGGCGTAGGTTGCCTTGCAGACCTCGGGCGGCATGCTGAAGTCGCCTTTGCTGACGATGTTGCAGACCGCGTGGATGGGCGAGACGGTGGTCGCCACGAACACCTTGCCGCTGGCATCGATGGAAACGTTGGTCACCTTGGAATCGCAGTTCGTGCCATGGGCGAGGGGCGGACAGGCGACCAGGACGGCGAACAGTCCTCCCATCCACCCACGAAACACGGTCCTGCGGGTTGCTGTTCCAGGCACTGCAGTCTCCATTGCGACCTCCAGGGTCCATTCAGTTGCGCCACCATGGCAGGACCACGCGCACGGAAACCCGGCGCTGGGATTGTCCACGCGTCATTCCTGCAGTGGCATCCCCTCTTCCTCCCCGGGCCCGGCATGGATGCGAAGCACCGCCACCACTGGCGTCCAGCGAGAATAGCTCATCCTTCTGATGCGCAACGAAAAACCCCGGCATTGGCCGGGGTTCTTCGTTGCGACAGGCCGGGCCGGTTCGATCAGAAGTTCATGTCGAAGGCGACTTCGCCCTGCACGCCGACCTGGTAGGCCGAGACGCGGCGTTCGAAGAAGTTGGTCAGCTCCTGCACGTCCTGCAGTTCCATGAACGGCAGCGGGTTGCGCACGTTGTACTTCTTTTCCATGCCCAGCTTGGCGAAGTGCTGGTCGGCACAGTGCTGCAGGTACTGGCGCATGTCGCGGGTGGAGATGCCGGCCACGCCGCCGGACAGCACGTCCTCGGCGAACTGCACTTCGCATTCGATGGCTTCGGCCAGCATGTCGTAGACCTGCTGCTTCATCTCTTCGTCGAACAGGTCCGGTTCTTCCTCACGCACCACGCGCACCGACTCGAACGCGAACTCCATATGTGCGCTCTCGTCGCGGAACACCCAGTTGGTGCCCGAGGCCAGGCCCGGCAGCAGGCCGCGCGAACGGAAGTAGTACACGTAGGCAAAGGCCGCGAAGAAGAACAGGCCTTCGATGCAGGCGGCGAAGCAGATCTGGTTGAGCAGGAACTGGCGGCGCTGCTCGCGGGTCTCGATGCGGGTCAGGCTCTGGATCGAGTCGATCCACTTGAAGCAGAAATCGGCCTTCTTCTTGATCGAGTCGATGTTCTCCACCGCCGAGAACGCCTTGGCGCGCTCTTCCGGATCCGGCAGGTAGTTGTCGAGCAGGGTCAGGTAGAACTGCACGTGCAGCGCTTCTTCATACAGCTGGCGCGACAGGTACATGCGCGCTTCCGGCGCATTGAGATGCTGGTACAGGTTCAGCACCAGGTTGTTGGACACGATCGAGTCGCCGGTGGCGAAGAACGCGACCAAGCGGTGGATCAGGTGGCGCTCGCCCGGCGACATCTTGCTGTGCAGGTCGGTGATGTCGATCTGGAAGTTGATCTCTTCCACCGTCCAGGTGTTCTTGATCGCGTTCCGGTACATGTCATAGAACTGCGGGTAGCGCATCGGGCGCAGGGTCAGTTCAAAACCGGGATCGAGCAGCATCTGCTTGGGCTTGTCGGCCATGGGTGTTTCCTTGAATTCCTGGGTGAGCCGCCGGGCGTGGCCCGGCCTACCGTGGGTGTTTTTCCGCAGCCGAGCATGGCTCGGCTCTACAGGTGCGAGGTGTTCGAGTGCCGACCAACGGTCGGCACCCACCGCGCGGTGTGTTACTGGCAGGCCTCGCAGGCTTCCGGGTTTTCCAGCGAGCAGGCGATGGCTTCGTCCGGGCTGAATACCTTGGCCGGGGCCGCAGCGCTCACCGTGGTCTTGGCGATCTTGGTGGCCGGGCGCGAACGCAGGTAGTAGGTGGTCTTGATGCCCTGCTTCCAGGCGTACATGTACATGGAGGACATCGCGCCGATGTTCGGGCTTTCCATGAACAGGTTGAGCGAGGCCGACTGGTCGATGAAGGCGCCACGCTCGGCGGCCATGTCGATCAGCGAACGCATCGGCAGTTCCCACGCGGTGCGGTAGACCTCGCGCAGCGTTTCCGGAATCTGCGCCACGCCGGCGATGGAACCTTCGGCCAGCTTGATGGCATCGCGCATTTCCGGCGTCCACAGGCCCAGCTTCTTCAGCTCGTTCACCAGGTAACGGTTGACCTGCAGGAAGTCACCGGACAGGGTTTCGCGCTTGAACAGGTTGGACACCTGCGGCTCGACGCACTCGTAGCAGCCGGCGATCGAGGCGATGGTCGCGGTCGGCGCAATCGCGATCATCAGCGAATTGCGCAGGCCGTGTTCCTTGATGCGGCTGCGCAGGGCGTCCCAGCGTGCGGTGTCTTCCGGCACCACGTTCCAGGCGTCGAACTGCAGTTCACCACTGGCGGCGCGGGTGTCGTTGAACGACGGGTGCTTGCCGCGTTCCTGGGCCAGCTCGCAGGAGGTTTCCAGCGCATGGAAGTAGATCGCTTCGGCAATCTTCTTCGACAGGGCGCGGGCTTCGGCGCTGTCGAACGGCAGGCGCTTGCGGAAGAACACGTCCTGCAGGCCCATGCAGCCCAGGCCGACCGGACGCCAGCGCAGGTTGGCGCGGCGGGCGGTTTCGATCGGGTAGAAGTTCAGGTCGATGACGCGGTCGAGCTGGCGCACGGCCAGGCGCACGGTCTCGGCCAGCTTCTCGAAATCGAACTCGTTGTGCTCGTCGAAGTGGTTGCCCAGGTTGATCGAACCCAGGTTGCACACCGCGGTTTCATCGTTGGAAGTGACTTCCAGGATTTCGGTGCACAGGTTGGACAGGTGGATCACGTTGCCCGGACGCAGGGTCTGGTTGCTGGCGCGGTTGCACTTGTCCTTGAAGGTCATCCAGCCGTTGCCGGTCTCGGCCAGCGTACGCATCATGCGGGCGTACAGCTTGCGGGCGGAGATGGTGCGGTTGGCCTTGCCCTGGGCTTCGGCCTGCAGGTAGGCGGCCTCGAAGGCTTCGCCGAACAGGTCGGTGAACTCCGGCACGACGCGCGGATCGAACAGCGACCATTCCTGGTCGGCTTCGACGCGCTTCATGAACAGGTCCGGCACCCAGTTGGCCAGGTTCAGGTTGTGCGCGCGGCGGGCTTCGTCACCGGTGTTGTCACGCAGCTCGAGGAAGTCCTCGATGTCGGCATGCCAGGTTTCCAGGTACACGCAGGCCGCGCCCTTGCGCTTGCCGCCCTGGTTCACTGCGGCCACGGACGAATCCATGGTCTTCAGCCACGGCACGATGCCGTTGGAGTGGCCGTTGGTCGACTTGATGAGCGAACCACGCGAACGCACGCGGGTGTAGCTGACGCCGATGCCGCCGGAGAACTTCGACAGCTGGGCGATGTCGCCGTACTTGGAGTAGATCGACTCCAGCGAGTCCTGCGGCGAGTCCAGCAGGAAGCACGAGGACAGCTGCTCGTGGGTGGTGCCGGAATTGAACAGGGTCGGGCTGGACGGCAGGTAGTCCAGGTTGCCCATGCGCTTGTACAGCGCCAGGGTCTCGGACACGTCCTCGCTCAGCGCGCTGGCGATGCGCAGGAAGAACTGCTGCGGGGTCTCGATCACCTTGCGGGTGTGCGGGTGGCGCAGCAGGTAACGGTCGTACAGGGTACGCAGGCCGAAGTAATCGAAGTTCAGGTCCAGCGAGATGTCGATGGCATCGTTGAGCTTGCGCGCGTTGGTCTGCACGAAGTTCAGCAGGCGGTCGTTGATCAGGCCGACTTCATGGCCACGGCTGACCGACTGCGAGAAGGCGTAGATTTCCTGGCCCGAGACTTCCTTGGCAATGTAGTTGGCCAGCAGGCGCGCAGCCAGGCGGCCGTACTCGGGCTCTTCACCGATCAGCAGGGCGGCGGTGCGGATGGACAGTTCGTCCAGCTCGCGGGTGGTGGCGCCGTTGTACAGGCCGGAAATGGTGCGGGTGGCCACGCGCATCGGATCGACGGCGTGCAGACCTTCGGAGGAACGCTGCACCGCGCGCACGATCTTGTTCAGGTCCACCAGTTCGGTCGTGCCATTGCGCTTGGTCACACTCATCGCGTTGGCCGTCGGCGGCGACGTCAACAGGAATTCGCTTTCCTTCTCGATGGTGGCGCTGGATTCGGTGGTCACGGCGTGTGTCCTCTTGGCGTGATTGGTGGGTGCTCGATGCATCGGGTGACGCAGCCCGGGACATGACAGCCCAGGATGGCAGGACGGCGTCGCAGCGGATGAGACCCTGCGCCTGCCACTGCCGTTGACGATCGCGGATGGGTACCCGGGCATCCCTGGAATTGGGGTTGCTGCGACCGACGGCCACAAGATAGTGGGGGTGATGGGGCCCGTCAACGCCAAATGTAGTGAAATTCGGCAATCCCTTGCGCCGCAAGGATCGTGCCGCCGGCGTCCGGATCAGACGCTTCAGACCTGCCGGAACGGGCTGCGCAGTCAAGCCCGAAAGGCGTCATTGCGGTGGTACAACGCACCGCGAAAACGGAACAATGACAGCTTCACATGACAGTGATGAAACTGGCTAGGGACAACCCTGTGGATAGGTGGTGGGCAGCCGGTGGGAATCCGGTGGACGCCGGGACCGCCCGCCGGGCAGCGACCCGAGGCTGCATGTGTCGGCCAGGCCGGAGGAGCGGCCGCAGGGAAACGCCGTTGCACCCTTCCCCCGATCATTGCCGGCCAGCGGCCGGCACTACCGGAATCCCAAGGTGGTCGTGCCGGCCGCTGGCCGGCAACGCACGCCCGCAGGCCCCTCACGCCCGGTGCGGGGTACCCAGGTACTCGGCGCTCTGCATTTCGATCAGGCGCGAGGCGGTGCGTTCGAAAGCGCCCTGCAGGCGCTGGCCGGTGTACAGCTCGACCGGCGAGGTGCTGGCGGTGCAGACCAGGTTGACGTGGCGGTCGTACAGCTCGTCGATCAGGTTGACGAAGCGGCGCGCGGCATCTTCGTTCAGGCGGTCGAAGGCGGGAATGCCGCCCAGCAGCACCGTGTTGAACTCGTGCGCGATCTCGATGTAATCCGAGGGCCCGCGCGGGCCTTCGCACAGCGCGGCGAAATCGAACCAGGCAATGCTCTTGCCGCGGCCACGCACCGGGATCTTGCGGCCCTCGATCTCGATGTTGCCGGGCTTGGCCGGCTGGCCGCCGCTCAGCTCGTTCCAGCGCGTGGCCAGCCACTCATCGCTGTCGGCCGCCAGCGGTGCGCGGTATACCGGCGAGCGGGTCAGCGCGCGCATGCGGTAATCCTCGGTACCTTCGGCGTACAGCTCGACGCAGAAGCGCTGCAGCAGGCCAATGGCCGGCAGGAAGCTCTCGCGCTGCAGGCCGTTGAGGTACAGGTTCTCCACTGCGGTGTTGGAGGTGGTGACCAGGGTCACGCCCTCGGCGAACAGGCGCTCCAGCAGCCGCGCCAGCAGCATCGCATCGCCGATGTCGGTGACGAAGAACTCGTCCAGCACCAGCACGCGCAGGTTGCTGCGCCATTCCTGGGCGATCTTCGCCAGCGGGTCGCTCTGGCCCTGGTGCTCGCGCAGGCGCTCGTGGACGCTGCGCATGAAGCGGTGGAAGTGGGTGCGGTACTTCTGCTTGATCGGCAGCCCGTCGTAGAACAGGTCGACCAGGAAGGTCTTGCCGCGGCCGACGCCGCCCCAGAAGTACAGGCCCTTGACCGGCTCGGGCTTCTTCCAGAACGAGGACAGGCGGTCCAGCCAACCGTCCTCGGCACTGTCCAGCAGGCCCAGGTGGATGCGGTCCAGCTCGGCCAGCGCCGCGTGCTGGGCCGGGTCGTTCTGCCAGTCGCCACGGGCAACCCCTTCCGCGTACCGCTGCGACGGGGTCAGTTCCACGTCGCTCATGCCGCCGCGCCCAGCCAGTGCTTGACGCCGTGGGTCAGCGCGCCGCGCAGGTCGATCAGCTTGCGGTGGAAGAAATGGCTGGTCTCGGGCATGCGCACCAGCTCATGCGGGACATCCAGCGAGTCCAGCCACTGGTAGACAGCCTGCGGGTCGACGATCTCGTCCTGCTCGCCCTGGATCACCAGCCAACGGGCCGGCGGGGCGATGCCGTCGAAGTCCCAGCGGCCGGCCGGCGGCGCGATCGAGATCAGCGCTTCCGGCTGCAACTCGGCCGCGGCCTTCAGTGAAACGAACGCGCCGAAGCTGAAACCGGCCAGCCACAGGCGGTCGTCCGGACGCTGGCTGCGCACCCAGGCGGCGACGGCCTTCAGGTCGTCCTGCTCGCCCACGCCATGGTCGAACTCACCGGCCGAACCACCCACGCTGCGGAAGTTGAAGCGCACCGTGGCGATGCCCAGCTCGCGCAGGGTGGTGGCGGTCATGGTGACCACCTTGTTGTGCAGGGTGCCGCCTTCGGTGGACAACGGGTGGCAGATGATGGCCACGATCGGCTGCACCGGCGCATCGGCCTTGGGCAGGTCGACGACCACTTCCAGCGGGCCGGCCGGGCCGTCCAGTTCGAGGCAGGCGGTTTCGCCGGGGGCGACGGGGAACGAGTGCTTGTGCATGGCACCATGATACCGTCCCCCGCCCCTGCCCTGTGCCCGTCCCATGCTCTACCTGTCTTTGGCCGTGATCTGCAGCGTGCTGGTTTCGGTGTTGTTGAAGGTGGCCGGACGCCGCCAGCTGGATGTTTCGCAGATGGTCACCTGGAACTATCTGGTGGCGGCAACGCTCACCGCCTTGGTGCTGCGGCCGCCACTGGATGCGCTGCGCGCGCCGCACGCGCCGTGGCTGTCATTGCTGGCGCTGGCGGCGGTGCTGCCCTCGATTTTCCTGGTACTGGGCCGCGCGGTGGCGGTGGCCGGCATCGTCCGCAGCGACGTGGCGCAGCGGCTGTCGCTGCTGCTGTCATTGGCGGCCGCCTTCCTGTTCTTCGGCCAGACTGCCACGCCGTGGAAGTTGGCTGGGCTCGGTCTGGGCCTGCTGGCGATGATGGCCATCAGCCTGCGCCCGCCGCGCGGACCGGCGGTGGCGTCCTCGCCCGGTGGCTGGGGCTGGCTGCTGGCGGTATGGGCCGGCTTCGCGGTGGTGGACGTGCTGCTCAAGCAGGTGGCGCTGTCCGGCACGCCGTCGATGGCGGCGGTGCTGGCCAGCTTCAGCGTGGCCTTCGTGCTGATGCTGGCGTTGCAGCTGTGGCGGCACGCCAGTGGCCGCAGCCGGTTGGCCTGGCGCAACCTCGGCGCAGGTGCGCTGCTGGGCCTGCTCAATGGCGGCAACATTCTCTTCTATGTGCACGCCCACCAGTCGATGCCGGACAACCCGGCCACCGTGTTCGCCGGCATGAACATCGGCGTGGTGGTGCTGGGCGCGCTGGTGGGCGTGTTCGCCTTCGGCGAGGCGACCACCCGGTGGAACCGCGCCGGCCTGGCGCTGGCGGTGCTGGCGATCGGACTGATCGCCTGGGGGTGAGCGTTGGTTGCGGCGGGCCATTTCCGCGCCCGCGGTGGGATGTCACTTTTCTTTTCGCGCGAAAAGAAAAGTAACCAAAAGAAACGCGCCGCCAGCCGCGAGCCGGTGCTGTGCACCGGTACCCTGCGCTTCTCGATGAACCAGGGGACGGCGCCGAACTCGCTGCGCTCAAACATCGGCGCCTCTTCGCCCCTGATTCACCTGCGATGCTCGGCTCGCTTGAAGACGGACTGGAAGATCAAAAGCAACGGCAGGATCCGTGCCGATCAAGGTCCCTCCCAGAGCAGATCCCCGCCGAACCTTATCTGTCGAAACCCAACAACAGCGGGTCGTGGTCGGAGCTGCGCCACGGGCCCTGCACGTTGCGGTCCTGGTAGCCGCTGGCATCCTGCTCGTCGGCGTTGCTGTGCCACTCGGCGGCACCGCGCAGGCGCTTGGCCATGCCCGGGCTCAACAGCGCGTGGTCGAGGCGGCCGGTATAGCCGTTGTAGACGTAGCTGTAGGGATGCTCGACCTTGGCGACCTTGAACGCGTCCTGCCAGCCCAGGTCATGCAGGGTGCGGATCGGGTCTTCCATCGCGTAGGCATTGAAATCGCCGAGCAGCACCGCGTCCTTTGCACCGGTACCGGTCGGGTCGGTCTGCAGCCAGGCGTGCAGCTGCTGCGCCGAGGTCACGCGGGTGGCGTTCCAGCAGCCCTGGTTGTCGTTGTGGTCGGCGTCGGCACCGGCGGCGTCGCGGCAGCCCTTCGACTTGAAGTGGTTGGCCACCACCACGAACGGCGCGCCCTGCTTGCCCTGGAAGGCCTGCGCCAGCGGCACGCGGCTGTGCTCGACGAACGGGCCACCGGTCAGCGTAGCCGGCTTGCCCACCGGCTGCAGGCGCGCGCTGCGGTAGATGATGCCGACCCGGATCGGGTTGTCGCCGGGGCCGTTGCCGGCATCGACAAAGCGCCAGTCGCCCTGCGCGCCGCGGTCGCGGTTGAGCGCATCGACCAGTTCGGCGATGGCCGACTGCGGACCGTAGCCATCGTTCTCCAGCTCCATCAGCGCGGCGACATCGGCGCCCAGCGCGTTGACCGTGGTGACCAGCTTGGCCACCTGCGCCTTGTGTTCCTCCAGCGTGCGTGCGCCGCGCAGGGTCGGGAAGCCACCGCCCTGGCCGTCGCCGTTGAAGAAGTTCTCCAGGTTGAAGGCCGCCACATGCAGGTTGCCCGGCACGGTCGGCACCGCCGGGCGCTTCAGCTCCGGCAGCTTCAGCGCGCCTTCGACCTGCAGGCGCGGATGGCCCTGCGCGTCCATGCGCACGATGCCCTGCACATCACGCAGCTGCATGCCGGTGCGCAGCACCGGGTTGCCCGGCAGGTAAGCCACGCTGGCCGGGTCGCGGGCATCGCTGCCATCTTCCAGCACCAGGCGGCGGCGCTGGTTGTCGGCCATCACCTGCTCATAGCCGGCAGTGCCCGGCGTGGCCACTTCGGTCGGCTGCCAGAGGCGGCCATCGAAGGCCACGGTGAGCTGGCCGAAGCGCTCCAGGCCGTCGGTACCGGCCAGGGTCAGCGGTGCGGCGATGCGCACGCGCTGGCCATCCAGTGCACGCCAGTCGGCCGGCGCGGCGGTCAGCACCACGGTGGCGCTGCCGCGCGCAGCGGAGGGCGACGTGACCGGTGCGGCCTGCGGCTGGGCAAAGGCGCCGGCCGGCAGCAGCAGGGACAGGGCAATGGCGAGGGAACGGCGGCGCATCGACGGGCGACTCCATGAAAGAGGCGCACAGACTAACCTTGAAATGCGAAACCCCAGCGACGCGCGCGGTTTTGGCCTTGGCCGGCAAAGCCGCCGGCGGCAGACGGAGAACGACCGCGGCGATTGGGGCGACCGGCGGGTAGAGTCGACTGTTAATTGTGATCTCTCGGTAGGTTGTTCATCCGGGGCATCTTTGGAAAATGGTGGTTACCACACCTATCCAGACCCCAAAGAGCCCGGATGAACCACCATAAAAATGCCCGTTTGACGCCGTTTAGTCGAGAACTTCTTGTCCGCC
>NZ_JCAFRT010000014.1:0-106756 GCF_059368495.1 Stenotrophomonas sp. YJH_SMC_91
GACCGTTGGCCGGCATCAACTCCGGTGGGTGCCGACCGTTGGCCGGCATCAACTCCGGTGGGTGCCGACCGTTGGCCGGCATCAACTCCGGTGGGTGCCGACCGTTGGCCGGCATCAACTCCGGTGGGTGCCGACCGTTGGTCGGCGCACCTTATTCCGCCACCACGCGCGCGCGCAGCGAATTGGTCAGCGCCTCGGTGATCACCACATCCACGAACTGGCCGATCAGCCGCGCCGGCGCCGGGAAGTTCACCGAACGCATGTTCTCGGTCTTGCCGGTCAGTTCGTTCGGGTTCTTGCGCGAAGGGCCTTCCACCAGCACGGTCTGCACGGTGCCGACCATCTTCTCGGAGATGCCGGCAGCGTGCGCATTGATGCGCTCCTGCAGGCGCGACAGGCGCGCGTGCTTCTCGGCATCGCTGATCGTGTCCTCCAGGTCGGCCGCCGGGGTGCCCGGGCGGCGCGAATAGATGAAGGAGAAGCTGTGGTCGAAGCCGATGTCCTCGATCAGCTTCATGGTCTTCTCGAAATCGGCATCGGTTTCGCCGGGGAAGCCGACGATGAAGTCCGAGCTGATCGAGATGTCCGGGCGCACCGCGCGCAGCTTGCGGATCTTCGACTTGAATTCCAGCGCGGTATAGCCGCGCTTCATCGCCGACAGTACGCGGTCGCTGCCGGCCTGCACCGGCAGGTGCAGGAAGTTGGCCAGCTGCGGCACGTCGCGGAACGCATCGATCAGCGAGTCGCTGAACTCCAGCGGGTGCGAGGTGGTGAAGCGGATGCGGCCGACGCCGTCGATCTCGGCGATGGTCCGGATCAGCAGGCCGAGATCGGCGAACTCGCCATCTCCATAGGGGCCGCGATAGGCATTGACGTTCTGCCCGAGCAGGTTGATTTCGCGCACGCCCTGCGCGGCCAGCTGCGCCACTTCCACCACCACGTCCTCGAACGGGCGGCTGACTTCGGTGCCGCGGGTGTAGGGCACCACGCAGAACGAGCAGTACTTCGAGCAGCCTTCCATGATCGACACGAACGCCGAAGCGCCTTCGGCACGCGGTTCCGGCAGACGGTCGAACTTCTCGATCTCGGGGAAGCTGATGTCCACCTGCGGGCGCTTCTGCTCGCGTCGGGCGCGGATCAGCTCCGGCAGCCGGTGCAGGGTCTGCGGGCCGAACACAAGGTCCACGAACGGCGCACGCTTGATGATCGCCTCGCCTTCCTGCGAGGCAACGCAGCCGCCCACGCCGATGATGACCTCGCGGCCCTTGTTCTTCAGGCCCTTCCAGACGCCCAGCTGGCTGAACACCTTCTCCTGCGCCTTCTCGCGGATGGAACAGGTGTTGACCAGGATGACGTCGGCGTCTTCCGGGGTATCGGTCAGTTCCAGGCCATCGCTGGCGGCGAGCACGTCGGCCATCTTGGCCGAGTCGTACTCGTTCATCTGGCAACCGTGGGTCTTGATGTACAGCTTGCCTTTCACCTGGTCGGGCTTGCGCGGACCGGCGGGCAGGGCAACGAGCGGGGCACCGCCCGGCGGGGCGGGCGGAAAGACGTCTGGCGTCCCGGTCATGGCGCTTAATCCATTCGGGTGGCGGGAAAGCCGGCAATTCTACCTGCATCCCGGCGCGTACGCCGCGCTGTGCGCTCGCGGGGCACGGCCCCGCGCTACCCGCATCCCGCCGGCCCCGGTAGCGCCGGGCGGTGCCCGGCGGGCGCCCTTACGCCGCCGCCAGCTCCGCATCGATCTGCCGCGAACGGTCGAACGCGGTCATCGCGCTCATCCGTGCGATGTAGTCAGCCGTGGCCGGCGCCGGCTGTACCAGGCCAAAGGCCGTGGTCCACGCCAGTGCATTGCCCCACAGCACGTCGGCGGCGCTCATGACCTCGCCCAGCAGGTACGGGCCCTGCGCCAGCTGGGCCTCGACCACCTGCAGCACGGTCTCGGCATCGTTGTACGGCGACATCAGGCGCGGCGGCGGCTCGCGGTGCATCGCCTTGTCGATCATCGCCGGCTCGAAACAGGCGCCATAGAAGGCCATCCAGCGCAGGTAGGGGCCGCGCAGGGCGTCGCCGATCGGCGGTGCCAGCCCGGCTTCCGGGTAAAGGTCGGCCAGGTACAGATAGATCGCCACCTGCTCGGTCACCAGTGCGCCGTTGTGGACGATGGCCGGCACCTTGCCCATCGGGTTGATGGCCAGGTAGGCCGGGGCCAGGTTGGCGCCGGCTTTCAGGTCCAGCACCTGCATGCGGTAGTCGGCACCCAGCGCTTCGAGCAGGGCCACGGCGCCGCTCGAGCGGGAACGGGCGGCGTGGTAAAGGGTGATCTGGCGTGAATTCATGGCATTGCTCCTTGCGGTGGGTGGTGAACTGGAGGCCATCCTGGGGCACTATTGCGGACGACTTCTGTCCTCGATCCTTCATGCGCCATACCGCCCATCGTCTGCTGCGCCTGATCGCCCTGCTGCAGGCCCGCCGCCAGTGGTCCGGGGCCGAGCTGGCCGAGCGCATGGGCGTGGACCGGCGCAGCATCCGCCGTGATATCGAGCGCCTGCGCGAGCTGGGCTATCCGGTGCAGGCCTCGTCCGGGGTCGGCGGCGGCTACCAGTTGGGGGCCGGGGCCCCGGTGCTGCCGATGCTGCTGGACGAGGAGGAGGCGACCACCCTGGCCATCGCCCTGCGCGCAGCCTCGGCCACCGTTGCCGGGATCGACGACACCGCGCGTGGCCTGTTGTCCAAGCTCGATCCGCTGGTGCCGACCCGTCGTCGCCAGCAGGCCGGCGAGGTGCATGCAGCGACGGCCACCCTGTCCGACCTTCCGTCCACCGACGCACGCCTGCTCGGGCGGCTGGCCCAGCACTGCCGACAGGCGTCACGGCTGGCCTTCGAGTACCGCAGCGCGCAGGAAGCCGTCACCCAGCGCGAGGTCGAGGCCCAGCACCTGGTCAATTACGGGCGACGCTGGTATCTGCTTGCCTGGGACCTGGGGCGGCAGGACTGGCGCACCTTGCGCGTGGACCGCATGGGCGCCGTACGTGAGTGCGCCGGGCCGGGCCTGCACCGGCGCGCCCCGGCGCCGCCTGATGTGATGGTGCGGCAGGCGGTCAGCCAGGCGCCGTTCGCGCTGCAGGCCATCCTCCGCCTGTCCGGCAGCCATTCCGAGCTGGAAGGCCGCATCCCGCCGTGGTGTGGAGTACTGGAAGCGGATGGCCCCGACCACTGCCTGCTGCGCATGGGCGCCGAGAGCCGCGGCATGATGCTGGCGCAGATTCTCAGCCTGGACCGCCTGCCCGTGGCGCTTTGGACCACCCCGCCGGGCCTGCGCGACGAACTGGCACAGCGCCTGGCGGGCCTCGGCCAGCTGCTGGCTGTGCCGCCGGTCACAGGCTGAGCCACGTCGCTTGGCAAGCCCCGGCGAAGCTGGGACACTCGCCGCCATGAAGGGGATACTGGGGACAACGGCGATCATCATCGCTGCGCTGACCGCTGCGCCGGCCAGCGCTGGAACCCTGTACAAGTGCCAGGGGCCTGATGGCGTTACCAGTTATGTGAGCAAGCGGGTGGCGGGTGCGCGCTGCAGCACCATCAGCTACACCCGTGACACCCGCCCGGCACCTCGACCGGTGGTGGCCGCGCCCAGGCCGGCACCGACCACGGTGGCCAGCATCGAACGCAATCCGGTGGCCGTTGCCGCGAGTGCCGCAGCGCCGGCAACGGTCGCGCCTGCGTCCGTGCCGGCATCCGGTCCCGCACAGCCGGTCGCCTCGCGCAGCGGGCGCATGGTCAGTGGCCAGGTGTATTCCTTCATGAAGGATGGCGTGCGCCACTACACCAGTGCGCGCCCGACACAGGTGGCCAACCTCGGCCCGGTCCGGACCATCCGCTACAGCTTCATGGAGCGCTGCTATGCCTGTGGGGTCAATCCACGCGTGGACTTCGGCACCGTGCGACTGAACACCTCGGCCTTCCAGGCCGAGATCACCTCGGCCGCGCGCGAGTTCGGTGTGGAGGAGGCGGTGGTGCGCGCCATCATCCATGCCGAGTCGGCCTACAACCCGACCGCGCTCAGCCGTGCTGGCGCGCAGGGCCTGATGCAGCTGATGCCGCCGACCGCCGCGCGCTTCGGTGTAAGCGATTCCTATGACGCCGGGCAGAACATCCGTGGCGGCGTGCAGTATCTTGCGTGGTTGCTGAAACGCTTCAATGGCGACCTGACCCTTGCCGCAGCCGGCTACAACGCTGGCGAAGGCGCGGTCGACCGCCACGGTGGCGTGCCGCCCTACAGCGAGACCCAGTACTACGTGCGCCGGGTCGGGCAGCTGGCCGAGCGTTACCGCACCGCCCTGAGTCACCAGTAGGTGCCGACCGTTGGCCGGTACTCCTTGAACGGTAGGTGTCGACCGTTGGTCGGCACTCCTTTGAAAGGTCGTGCCGGCCGCTGGCCGGCAACCCCGCAATCAATGTTGTTGCAATGCGTTGTGTGGCGCGCGACGGTTCCGCTACACTCGACCGTGATTCAATGCGGCTCTGGCCCCCACCGGATCCGCTGGCAGCCTTAAAGCTACCTAATCAATATCGGAGTGCCGGATGGCCAACGATGGGGTACACGATCCAGTCAACACCGGACGTCGGCGTTTTCTTTCTGCCACCACAGCCGTGGTGGGCGCCGTCGGCGTCGGATTCACCGCCGTTCCTTTCATCAAATCCTGGAACCCCAGTGCCCGCGCCAAGCTTGCCGGCGCACCGGTGGTGGCCGACATCAGCGCCCTGCAGGAAGGCCAACGCCTGATCGTGGAATGGCGTGGCCAGCCGATCTGGATCGTCAAGCGGTCCAAGGCCATCCTCGATGCGCTGCACGGGCTGGACGGCCGGCTCAAGGACCCCGAGTCCGGCGAGAAGGACCAGCAGCCGGACTACGTGCTGAAGCAGAACCCCGAACTGCGCTCGATCAAGCCGGATATCTCCGTACTGGTCGGCCTGTGCACGCACCTGGGCTGCTCGCCGGAAATGGTCGCCGAAATCCGGCCTGAGCCCTACGACCCGCAGTGGAAGGGCGGTTACTTCTGCCCGTGCCACAAGTCGCGCTTCGACATGTCCGGACGCGTCTTCAAGGACGTGCCGGCGCCGATCAACCTGAAGGTGCCCGCGCACCATTACCAGGACGACAACACCATCATCATCGGTGTCGATCCGCAGGGGGCTGCCTGATGGCCAATATCCTCAGCCGTACCGCCAGCGGCGTGGCCGACTGGGTCAACGCCCGCGCGCCCGGCCTGATGCCGGTCTACCGGAAGCACGTCAGCGAGTACTACGCACCGAAGAACTTCAACATCTGGTACTACTTCGGTTCGCTGGCGCTGCTGGTGCTGGTCAACCAGATCGTCACCGGCATCTTCCTGACGATGCACTACAAGACCAGCGCCGCCGAGGCGTTCGGCTCCATCGAATACATCATGCGCGATGTGGAGTGGGGCTGGCTGATCCGCTACATGCACTCCACCGGTGCCTCGCTGTTCTTCATCGTGGTCTACCTGCACATGTTCCGTGGCCTGCTGTACGGCAGTTACCAGAAGCCGCGCGAGCTGGTGTGGATCCTCGGCATGCTGATCTACCTGGTGTTGATGGCCGAAGCCTTCATGGGCTACGTGCTGCCGTGGGGCCAGATGTCGTTCTGGGGCGCCAAGGTGATCATCTCGCTGTTCGGCGCGATACCGGTGATCGGCAACGGCCTGACCGAATGGATCATGGGCGATTACCTGCCCAGTGACGCCACGCTCAACCGTTTCTTCGCGCTGCATGTCATCGCTCTGCCGCTGGTGCTGTTGCTGCTGGTGGTACTGCACCTGGGCGCGCTGCACGAAGTGGGTTCGAACAACCCCGATGGCGTGGAGATCAAGAAGGGGCCGAAGGGCAACCGCTGGTCGCCGAACGCACCGGCCGATGGCATTCCGTTCCACCCGTACTACACGCTCAAGGATGGCGTCGGCGCCGGTTTCCTGCTGATCATCGCCGCCTTCATCATCTTCTTCGCGCCCGGTTTCGGCGGCCTGTTCCTGGAGCACGACAACTTCACCGAGGCCAACCGCCTGGTGACCCCGGAACACATCAAGCCGGTCTGGTACTACACGCCTTACTACGCGATGTTGCGCGTGGTGCCGAACAAGCTCGGTGGCGTGCTGGTGATGTTCTCGGCCATTGCGATCCTGTTCCTGGTGCCGTGGCTGGACAAGGCCAGGGTGAAGTCGGTGCGCTACCGCGGCTGGATATCGAAGGTGATGTTGGGCGTGCTGGCGGTGTGCTTCGTGTGGCTGGGCGTGATTGGTTCCGGCCCGGGCACCGACGTGCACGAGACCTACATCGGGCGGGTGCTGACCTTCCTGTACTTCGCGTTCTTCATCACCATGCCGCTATGGACACGGTTGGACAAGACCAAGCCGGTACCGGAGAGGGTGACCACCCATGACTGATCGCTGGATGGTCCGGTTGGCCCTGACGGCCACCCTGATGCTGGGCAGTTTCCTGGCCTCCGCCGCCGAAGGTGGCACCAAGCTGCTGCAGGCCGGCAACGATCTGGGCGACCGCGCTTCGCTGCAGCGCGGCGCGCAGCTGTACATGAACTACTGCTCCGGCTGCCACGCGCTGAAGTACCTGCGCTATTCGCGGATGGCGCAGGACCTGGGCCTGACCGAGGAAGAGGTGATGAACAACCTCAACTTCACCGGCTCGGCGATCGGCGACCCGATCCCGGTGGCGATGCCCAAGGAGAACGCGGAGAAGTGGTTCGGCAAGATGCCGCCCGATCTCAGCCTGATCGCGCGCGTGCGGGGCAGTGACTGGGTCTACACGTACCTCAAGTCGTTCTACCTGGACAGCAGCCGGCCGCTGGGCTGGAACAACGCGCTGTTCGCCAATGCCTCCATGCCCAACCCGCTGTGGGAGATGCAGGGCCTGCAGCATGCGGTCCATGGCAAGGCGGAAGCGCCCGGCATGGACCCGCCGGTGACCGGCCTGAAGATCGAAACGCCGGGGTCGGTCGATGCCGGGCAGTACGACCAGGCGGTGCGGGACATCACCAACTTCCTCGAGTATGCCGGCGAACCGGCCGCGCTCAAGCGCCAGCAGCTGGGCGTGTGGGTGATCCTGTTCCTGGCCCTGCTCACCTTCCTGCTGTACCTGCTGAAGAAGGAATACTGGAAGGACGTTCACTGAATCTGCCGCCGGCCATCGCACGGGCCTATTGGCTTTTGTGATGGTCGGTTGCACACTCGGGGAGGAGTCGACCGCCGGCACGGTGCCGGCGGCGCCGATGCGGCAGGCGGTCTCCTGTCGTGGGAGAGCCTTTGATGGCGGCGAGCGTACGCATGCGCAATACACTGACGCTGTTTTCCTCGAACGACGATGTACTGTGCCACCGTGTACGCCTGGTGCTGGCGGCCAAGGGTGTGACCTTCGACTTCGTTCCGGTCGATCCGCAGAACCCGCCTGAAGACCTGATCGACCTCAATCCGTATCACTCGGTGCCGACCCTGGTCGAACGCGAGCTGGTGCTGTACGCCGCATCAGTGGTCAGCGAGTACCTGGACGAACGTTATCCGCATCCGCCGCTGATGCCGGTCGATCCGCTCTCGCGTGCGCGCATCCGCCTGGCGATGCTGCGCATCGAGCACGACTGGGTGCCACAGGTGCAGGCCATCCAGCTCGGCAACAAGACCCAGGCCGAGGCTGGCCGCAAGCGCCTGAAGGAGCTGCTGACCGCCTCGCTGCCGCTGTTCAAGGCCAGCAAGTTCTTCCTCAACCCGGAAATGAGCCTGGCCGACTGCGCGATGGCGCCGATCATCTGGCGCCTGCAGTCGCTGGACGTACCGCTGCCGAAGGACGGCAAGGCGATCGAGGACTACGGCAACCGCATCTTCCGCCACCCCGGTTTCGTCCGCAGCCTGACCGATCAGGAAAAGAAGCTGCGCGATCTGCCGGTCTGATCCGGGCCTGCGTTACCCGTCTGCACGCCGACCGGCGTGCAGGTGATCCGCCCCGGCGGGGCGCCGGGCGCGTACACTTCACGCATGACCGAAGACTTCTTCCACATGACCAGCCACCGCCCGTACCTGCTGCGGGCGCTGGTGGAATGGATCAACGACAACCAGCTGACCCCGCACATCCTGGTCGACGCCGGCGTTCCCGGCGTGCAGGTCCCGCCTTCGGCGGTCAAGGATGGCCGGGTCGTGCTCAACATCGCCGAACGTGCTGTCGTGCGGCTGATGATCGACAACGAGATGGTGAGCTTCTCGGCGCGCTTCTCCGGTACCAGCTACCCGGTGCAGGTGCCGATCAGCGCCGTGCTGGCCGTCTACGCCCGCGAGACCGGGCAGGGCATGGCGCTACCGGATGACATCCCGGGCAACGAGACCGCTCCGACCAGCGATGAGCTGCTGCACGAGGAAGGCACGCCGCCGGACGATACGCCGCCAGCCAGCCCGCCGCCTAAGGGGCGCCCGAACCTGCGCGTGGTCAAGTAACCAGGTAACGGTGGGTGCCGACCATTGGTCGGCACGCCTTCAGCCCTTACACATCCTCGGCATCGTCCACATCCGCGCGGATCTGGCTGATCCGCGCCGCGCCCGGACCAGTGAATGAGATCAGCTGGTCGCCGCGCAGCACCATGCGGCCCACGTGGCGATCGATGCCGTCGTAGGAATACTCGAACTTGAAGGTACGTTCGAAGCCGAGCCGGCCATCTTCGCCGCGCGACAGGCGCAGGCCGGTGGCGTGCACCGCCTGATCCAGCCATTGCACGTCGGCAGCACGGCAGGCATTGCGCCCCAGTTCGACCGCGCGCTCGGCGGCCGAACGCGCCGCGTTCCAGAAGAAATAGATGATTCCGCCGGCAATCAGCAACAGCAGCAGGGTGGGCATGGCGTCAGCCGTCAGGGGTCGATCCCGCAAAGATGGCGGCGAACGCGCGCGGGATCAAGCGCTGCACTCACCGCCGCGGCTGCGGTTCGCTGGACATCGGCTGCGCGGGCACGATGACCGGTTGCGGTGCCGGAGTGGGCTGCATCGGCGTCGCAGTGGGCGAGGGCATCACCAGCGGTGAGGTTGCAGTGAGCTGCAGCAGCGCTGCCCAGTCCTGCCGGTTGAAGCTGCATTCGTCCTCGCGACCTGGTGTGCAGCCGGGGTCGATGCCGGTGCTGTTGCGTTCGCGTGCCGGAGGCAGCTTGATCAGCCCCGTACGATCCAGCTGCAGCAACCGCATCGCTACGGTGTTCATCACGTTGCCACCGACCAGGTACAGGGTCTGGTCGCCGCCGAGGTTGGCCGCCACCACCACTTCGCAATGCGATTTCCAGTGGCCCACCGAGCCATTGCCCAGTGCCTGCACCAGCCCGCTGTAGCTGAGCGTGGTGCTGCGGTCGCGCAGGAAGCACAGCAGGTCGCCCGGTGCGGGTTTGGCCGTGGCCGGGTCGACCAGCCGGTACGGCACGCCCGAGGGGCCGCCCTGGTAGGCGGCACGGATGTAGTCGATGTGGCGTGGCGACGTATTGAAGCCAGGAACGCCGGACTGGACCATCACCCAGGAAATGAACGCGGCCGACCACGGGTTGTCGATCAGGAAGGCGCGGCAGTCGCTGTCGGTGTAGCGCGTGCCCAACGGCGCCAGGCAGCTGCTGGCGCCCGCGATGCTGCCCATCGCATTGAGCGTGCCGCTGTTGCGCCAGTAGCCGGCCACGCGCTGCCAGGCGATCAGGCCATTGTCTGCCAGGTGATCGCTTTCGGCCTCGGTGACGCTGAGGCTGGCGGCACGGCCTTCACGATCGATGAAGGGCCGGTACCAGAGCCGGTGCTCATTGCAGGCGGTGTTGCGGATGGCCACCGCCAACGGACTCAGGCCGAAGCGGGGCGGAACATCGCAGGCTTCGGCGGCCGCTGCGGACAACGGTGCCGCGGCCAGCAGCAGGCAGGCAGGCAAGAGCATCCGGCGCATGCGCGGCTCCTGTGGGGGATACCTCAGCGTCGCAGCGCTGTCGTGAACGCCGGGTGTGAGAACGGGGTCAGATCCCTTTTCCACGGGAAAAGGGATCTGACCCCGGCCAGGCCTCAACCCGGCGGCGGGCCCAGCTTCAGCGACAGATCGATGGCCTGCACGTGCTTGGTCAGTCCACCGATGGAGATGCAGTCAACGCCGTCCTCGGCGATCGAACGCAGGCCGCCCAGGCCCACGCTGCCTGACACTTCCAGCGGAATGCGGCCGGCCGTGATGCGCACTGCCTCGCGGCGCAGGTCGGGGCTGAAGTCATCCAGCAGGATGCGTTCGCAACCGGCTTCCAGCGCCTGGCGCAGCTGGGCCAGGTCCTCGACCTCGACCACCAGCGGCAGCGCGGGCCATTGCCGGCGCGCGGCGGCCACCGCCGCGGCCAGCGAACCGGCGGCACGGATGTGGTTTTCCTTCAGCATCACCGTGTCATAGAGGCCGAAGCGGTGGTTGTCGCCGCCGCCACAGCGCACTGCGTACTTCTGCGCCAGGCGCAGGCCAGGCAGAGTCTTGCGGGTGTCGAGGATGCGCGTGCCGGTACCGGCCACCGCCGCCACGTAGCGGGCAGTGGTGGTGGCGGTGCCAGACAGCGTCTGCAGGAAGTTCAGCGAGGTGCGTTCGGCGCTGACCAGGCTGCGGCTGCGCCCGTGCAGCAGGGCCAGCACGGTGCCTGCGGTGACCGCGTCACCTTCGGAGACACGCCATTCGATGCGCACGTCCGGGTCGAGTGCGCGGTGGGTGGCGTCGAACCACGGACGGCCGGCAATCACCCCGTCCTGCTTGCACAGCAGGTAAGCGCTGTCGGCCTGGTCGGGCAGCAGGGCGGCGGTGACGTCGCCGCTGCCCAGGTCCTCGGCCAGCGCCCGCGCGACATCGGCGGCGACAACGGCCGCATCCGGCGTCGGCAGCGCGCTCATGCGGCCGGGAAGTCGGCGATCTGGGCGGTCGGGATGGCTTCTTCGGCCAGCAGCACCGGGATGCCGTCGTCAACGCGGAACACCTGCTTGCGGTCGCGGGTGACCAGCGCTTCGCGCAGCGGCTGCGCCAGCGGGTTGCCATCGGCCTTGTTCACCGCGCCGGCCGAAATGGCCTTGTTGAGGGCTTCCAGGCCCTTGCCATCCAGCAGGGACAGGGGCTGGCGGGTGTCCGGCGACACCAGCAGGTCGAGCAGCTTGCGATCCATGGTTCTTCGTCTTGCGTGGAAGATGGCTAGAATACGTCTTTAAGGCAGGTGACGGCCAATGACCCCCAACCCGATCGCGCCGCTTGTCGGCATCGTCATGGGTTCCCGTTCCGACTGGGAAACCATGCAGCACGCCGCCCAGAAGCTTGAAGCCCTGGGTGTTCCGTTCGAAGTGAAGGTGGTGTCCGCGCATCGGACGCCGGATGTGTTGTTCAGTTACGCCGAGCAGGCGGGCCCGCGTGGCCTGCGCGCGATCATCGCCGGCGCCGGCGGGGCCGCCCACCTGCCGGGCATGATCGCCGCCAAGACCGCCGTGCCGGTGCTGGGCGTGCCGGTGCAGTCCAAGGCCCTCAACGGCATGGATTCGCTGCTGTCGATCGTGCAGATGCCGGCCGGCATTCCGGTTGCCACCTTCGCCATCGGCAATGCCGGCGCGTCCAACGCGGCGCTGTTCGCTGCTGCGATGCTGGCCAGCGACCAGCCGGCGATCGGCCAGGCGCTCGACGCCTTCCGTGCACGCCAGACCGAAGACGTGATGGCCCACGACGATCCGCGCCAATGAGCCTGACCGTCGGCATCCTGGGCGGCGGCCAGCTCGCCCGCATGATGGTTCTGGCCGGTGCGCCGCTGGGACTGCGCTTCCAGCTGTACGACCCGGCGGCCGACGCCTGCAGTGGCCCGCTGGCGCCGCTCACCGTCGGTGCCTTCGATGACCGCCACGCGCTGGCGGACTTCGCCGCCAAGGTCGATGTGGTCACTTTCGATTTCGAGAACGTGCCCGCAGACAGCGCGCAGTTCCTGGCCGACCGCGTGCCGGTCTATCCGCCGCCGGCCGCGCTGGCGGTGGCCCAGGACCGGTTGAGCGAGAAGACCCTGTTCCAGCAGTTGGGCATCCCGCTGCCGGCCTTCGCTGATATCCGCAGCCGTGACGAGCTGGCTGCGAAGGCGGCTGAGTTCGGCCTGCCGTGCATCCTCAAGACCCGCCGCCTTGGTTATGACGGAAAGGGCCAGTTCCGCCTGCGCAGCGAGGCCGACATCGACGCCGCGTGGGATGCACTGGGCGCGCAGGTCGAGCGTACCGGCCTGATCCTGGAAGGCTTCGTGGCGTTCCAGCGCGAGGTCAGCGTGGTCGCCGTGCGTGGCCGCGATGGCAGCTTCGAAGCCTGGCCGGTCACCGGCAACTGGCATGTCGACGGCGTGCTGTCGGCCAGCGTGGCACCGGCTGTGCTGTCCGATGCCGAGCAGCAGGCCGCGATCGGCTATGCCCGCCGTGTCGCCGAGCACCTGCAGTACGTCGGCGTGTTCGCGCTGGAGCTGTTCTGTCGCGATGGCGAGCTGTTGGCCAACGAGATGGCGCCGCGCGTACACAACTCCGGCCACTGGACCATCGAGGGCAGCGAGACCTCGCAGTTCGAGAACCATCTGCGTGCCGTGCTGGGCCTGCCGCTGGGCAGCACCCGCATGCTCGGCCACGCCTGCATGCTGAACTGGCTGGGCGCGATGCCTGGCCCGGCACCGGTGCTGGGCCAGGCCAGCGGCCATTGGCACGACTATGGCAAGGAGCCGCGCGAAGGCCGCAAGGTCGGCCACGCCACGTTGCGCGATGACGATGCTGCCGCGTTGGCCGATGCGCTGGAGCAGGTCGGCCTGGAGCTGGATCGCCAGGCCCAGGTGGCGCCGGCGGTGCACGCGCTGCGCAATCGCTGAGCCCGGTAGTGCCGGCCGCTGGCCGGCAGTGCAACGCTGTGAAGCGCCGGTGCAGGCATCGGCGCAACATTCCCGGTGGTAGCGTGGAGCTCCTTTCACAGGAGTCACCCCCATGCTCGACTGGAATGCCTACCGCAAGGAACTGAAGGGCCGTATCGGTGAGATCGGCAAGCTCTCACCGGATACGGTCAAGGGCTACGCCACCCTGGCCAACGCTGGCGCGCAGACCAACCACCTCGATGCGAAGACCCGCGAGCTGATCGCGTTGGCGGTGGCGGTGACCACCCGCTGCGACGGCTGCATCACCGTGCACGTGGATGCCGCGCTGAAGCACGGTGCCAACCGCGAGGAAATCGCCGAGGCGCTGGGTGTGGCGGTGTCGCTCAATGCCGGTGCGGCGCTGGTGTACTCGGCGCGGGTGATGGATGCGGTGGCCGCGCACGAGAACGCGTGAAGCCACGCTCTGCTTTCCGGTAGTGCCGGCCGCTGGCCGGCAGATTCGCCATCTCTTGTACACCGATGGGGATGCCGGCCAACGGCCGGCACTACCCCGGGGCGGAGCCGTTGCCTCAGCGTAGCTGGCTCTCAGCGAATTCCCAGTTGACCATCTGCCAGAACGCATCCAGATAACGCGCGCGGTCATTCTGGTAGTCGGTGTAGTAGGCGTGCTCCCAGACATCGCAGCACAGCAGCGGCGTACTTTCACCCGTCAGCGGCGTGCCGGCATTGCGGGTCGCCTGGATGCCCAGCTGTCCGCCCGGATGCTGCACCAGCCACACCCAGCCGGAGCCGAACAGGCCCAGCGCGGTGCGGTTGAATTCCTCGCGCAGGCGCTGCACGTCGCCGAACTGGCGCTTCACCAGCTCGCCCAGGCGGCCCTGCGGTTCGCCACCGCCACGGGGCCGCAGGCACTGCCAGTAGAAACCGTGGTTCCACGCCTGGGCGGCCGCATCGAACAGCTTGCCCTGGGCCTGGCGGACGATCTCTTCCAGTGGCGCGTCTTCCCACTCGGTGCCGAGGATGCCGGCATTGACCGCATCCACGTAGGCGCGATGGTGGCGGCCGTGGTGCAGCTCCAGGGTCTGTGCGGACAGGTGCGGCTGCAGGGAGCCGGAAAGGTAGGGCAGGGCAGGCAATTCGACAGGCATGGACAGGTTCGTGGCCAGAGGGGCGGCGGCAGCCGGTTCCATCCGCTTACAATGGCGGCTACCGTGGGCAGTCTAGCCGACCACCGCGGTCGGTTTGTCCGGCGAAGCAAGGAGTGAGGTTGTGGCGGTAATGCAGCAAATCCAGGCCGAGGTCGATCGTTACCCGCTCGTGCTGTTCATGAAGGGCACCCCGCAATACCCGATGTGCGGTTTCTCCAGCCGCGCCGTACAGGCGTTGATGGCTGCCGGCGCGGTCACCCTGCGCACCGTCAACGTGCTGGAAGAACCCGAGATCCGCGCCAACCTGCCGCGGTTCTCCAACCTGCCGACCTTCCCGCAGCTGTTCATCAATGGAGAGCTGATCGGCGGCTGCGACATCGTCCTGGAACTGTTTGAAGCCGGCGAGCTCAAGCGCATCGTCGAAGAGGCGACCCAGGGATGAGTGCCTGGCCATCGACGTCACCGACCAACGGGGCGCTCGATGGCCGCCCGTTGCAGGATCGCGTGGTGCTGGTTGCCGGCGCCGGCGGTGGGCTGGGCAGTGCGGCGGCCGTTGCCGCCGCCGCCGCCGGGGCCACCGTGGTCCTGCTGGGCCGCAAGCCGCGCCGCCTGGACCGTGTCTACGCCCAGGTCCAGGCCGTCGGCCCGGAACCGCTGCTGTATCCGCTGGATCTGGAGGGTGCGGGCCCCGACGACTATGCCGAACTGGCCCAGGCCCTGCAGCGCGAGCTGGGGCGCCTGGATGGAGTGCTGGTCTGTGCCGCCCATTTCCCCGGATTGACCCCGTTCGAACTGGCCGACCCGGCCAGTTTCGCCCGTGCGGTGCATGTCACGCTCACTGCCCCGGCGTGGCTGGCCCAGGCCTGTCTGCCGCTGCTGCGGCAGCGCGAGGACGCGGCCCTGGTGTTTGCGGTCGATGCCTCCGAACGGGTGGGGCAGGCCTATTGGGGGGGATACGGTGTGGCCCAGCATGGCCTGCGCGGGCTGATCACCAGCCTGCATGACGAACTCGGCCGCAGCCCGGTGCGGGTCAGCGGCCTGTATCCGGGCCCCCTGCGCACGGCGCTGCGCGCCAGGGCCTATTCCGTCGACCAGGACCCGGCCGCCCGGGGCCCGGAGGCCGCCGCTGCGGCGGCCGTGACCCTGCTGTCCAGCGCTGGGCTTGCCTGGCGGGGCCGGATTCTCGACGCCAGTGAGGCGCCCCTGCCGGAATGAGGCCGGGGGAAAGGCGGAGTGAAGATCCCGTCACGATTGCGTTGCGATCCGGTGCCGTTTGTCGCACAACCGTCACATTGATGGCGTAGCGTGTTAATCTAGTGTTAACCGTTGTGGCTGCCTTCAGCCAAGCGGTAGGGAACCCCAGATAAATCTCCGACCAGCCACCCGCAGGGCTGTTTGGATGCGCTTTTTTTCCGCCATCGCCAACTCGCATCGAGGCTACCGAAAAATGACCCACCCACTCCGGATGTCCAAGCTCACCCTTGGTCTCGTGGCTGCGCTCGCCGCCGCTCCCGCCTTCGCCCAGAGCACCTCTGCCGGTGTCGGCGGCCAGGTGATGTCCGCCGCAGGCCAGCCTGTCGCCGGCGCTGAAGTCACCATCACCCACACCGAGTCGGGCACCGTTTCGCGTGCCACCACCGATGCGTCGGGTCGATACAACGCGCGCGGCCTGCGCGTGGGTGGTCCGTACACCATCACCATCACCAAGTCCGGTGAAGGCACCAAGACCGAAGAGGGTGTCTACCTGAACCTGAACCAGGTCAACACCGTCAACGCCAACCTGGGCGGTGACCTGGCTGCGACCAACCTGGACGCGGTGAACGTTGTTGCGACCGCCGGCGGCCTGGACCTGTTTAGCGCCAACAAGATGGGCACCGGCAGCAACGTGACGCGCGAAACGATGGACGCGCTGCCGTCGGCCAACCGCAACATCCAGGACTACATCCGCCTGGACCCGCGCATCTCGCAGGTCAGCAAGGCTGACGGCGCGATCTCGGCCGGTGGCCAGAACACCCGCTACAACGCCATCCGCATCGACGGCATCAGCGCCTCCGATCCGTTCGGCCTGGGCTCCAACAACCTGCCGACCGAGCGTCAGCCGGTGTCGATGGATGCCATCCAGGAAATCAACATCGACCTGGCCAACTACGACACCACCATCGCCGGCGGTACCGGTGCGGTGATCAACGCCGTGACCAAGTCGGGTACCAATGAGTTCCACGGCACCGTGTACGGCTCGTACCGCGACAAGGACATGGTCCGTTCGCGCCTGGAAGGTGACAAGTCGGACTTCAATGGTTTCAAGGACGAGAAGACCTACGGCATGACGTTCGGCGGTCCGATCCTCAAGGACAAGCTGTTCTTCTTCACCAACTATGAAAAGTACGAGCGTAGCGGCGGCGGCGTGAGCCTGAGTGACAGCCCGTACAACAAGGATCCGTCCAAGGGCGGCATCAGTGACGCCGACATCTCGGCAGTCCAGAAGCGCATGAGTGATCTGGGCTATCCGGTCGGCGGCGTTGACGGTCTGAACAACAAGACGACGATCGAAGAGTACGCCGTCAAGCTCGACTGGAACATCAACGAGAACCACCGTGCGGCCTTGCGCTACAACAAGATGAAGCAGGACGTCGTCCGCTTCCCGCAGGTCAGCAGCAGCGCGCTGTCGCTGAGTGACTTCTGGTACACCCAGCCGACCCAGTACGAAACCTGGATGGGTGAACTGTTCAGTGACTGGTCCGAGAACTTCTCGACCGAGTTCAAGGTTTCGCACAAGGACTACTCGTCCAATCGTGTCGCGGCTTCGCACCTGCCGCAGATGCGCGTGCGCTTCGGCAACAACTCGCTGTACCTGGGCACCGAGCAGAACACTCACACCAATCTGGTCGAGTCGAAGGAACTTAGCGCCTTCGGTGCCGGTACCTGGTACATCGGTGACCACACCGTCAAGTTCGGTTTCGATTACACCGACAATAACCTGATGAACTTCTACGGCCGTAATCTGTACGGCGCGTACGACTTCCGCGACTTGGCGTCGTTCCTGAAGGGTACCGCCAACGGCTACCAGCTGCGCGTGCCGCGTCCGGGTGGCAGCTTGGATGATATTCCGGCCAAGTTCCATCTGAAGAACACTGGCCTGTTCATCCAGGACACCTGGGCGATCAACTACAACCTGAGCCTGATGTTTGGTGTCCGTCTTGATATCCCGGACTTCACCAGCCAGAACAAGTACAACACCGACATCCAGTCGCGCTACGGCTACGACAACACCAAACTGGTGGACAAGAGCCTGTTCCAGCCGCGTGTTGGCTTCAACTACACCTTCGACAGCGATCGTCCGACCCAGCTGCGCGGTGGCGTTGGCTTGTTCGGCGGTGCAGCACCGAACGTGTGGCTGGCAGGTGCCTACCAGAACACCGGTCTGAACTACGTCGAGTACAACGTCAGTGGCAACCCGGGTGGTTTCAGTGCTGATGCCGACAATCCGTTCATTCCGGATCCGTCGAAGATCATTGCTCGCCAGAACGTGGACATTATCGCTCCGGGCACCCGCCTGCCGTCGGTGTGGAAGGCCAACCTGGCGTTCGACCATGAGCTGCCGTGGTACGGCATCGTGGCGTCGGCTGAAGTGCTGTTCACCAAGGTCAAGGATGGTCTGTACTTCGAACGTCTGGACCTGACGGACGGCAAGGGCAAGGGTGCGACCTTCGTTTCGGCGCAGGACGGTCGTGAGCTGTACTGGAACCCGGCAGGTCTGAATCAGGCCAACAGCAAGATCGACAGCCGTTCCGGCGACAACCTGGGCATGGAGAACGGCACCAACGGCGCGCTGAACCGCGCCAACCGTCCGAACAACATCGGTGACGTGATGTTGCTGCGCAACACCGACAAGGGTCGTGGCAGCCAGGCTACCTTCTCGCTGGCCAAGCCGCTGACCGAGAACTGGGGCTGGTCGCTGGGTTACACCTACACCCAGTCGAAGGAAGTTAGCCCGCTGACCAGCTCGCAGAACACCTCGAACTGGAACAACACCCAGATCCTGAACGCCAACGAGAACATCGCGTACAACTCGCGCTATGCAATCAAGGACCGTATCACCGGCACCCTGGAGTGGAAGCACAACTTCTTCGGTGACAACGCTACCCGTATCGGCCTCTTCTACGAAGGTCGCTCGGGCCGTCCGTACAGCTACGTGTTCTACAACGATGCCAACGGCGACAGCGCCATCGGCAACGATCTGTTCTACGTGCCGAAGGGTGTGGGCGACGTGCTGTTCACTGGCGGCGCAACGATGGAGAAGAAGTTCTTCGATTGGCTGGCGCAGAACCCGGAACTCGAGGCCTACCGTGGCAGCGTGGTCCCGGCCAACTCGCACCGCGCCAAGTGGGTCAACAGCTTCGACGTTCGTATCAGCCAGGAATTCCCAGGCTTCGTGAAGGGTCACAAGGGTGAAGTCGCCCTGGACATCATGAATGTCGGCAACCTGCTGAACAAGAAGTGGGGCCTCATTGACGACTACGGCTTCTATGCAACCCGCCGCGTGGGCAACTTCGCAGGTATCGATCCGGCCACCGGGAAGTATGTGTACTCGTTCACCGGTGCGGATGATTCCTCGATCCAGGAAAACAACAATGACAAGGGCAACACTGCCGTGTCGCGTTGGTCCATGCAGCTGACTGTGAAGTACAAGTTCTGATCCGTCAGAGCTTGATGATGTAAACGGAAACGGCCGGGGAAACCCGGCCGTTTTCCGTTCAGGCGAAAGTCCTTGCAGGCCACTCTGCATCGGCGTAGCATCCAGAAATGTGCGCGGTGCCAACGCCGCCGATGCGGTCCCGGAAAGGCGAACGCGGGGAGCACACATCCAACGGTCGGGCTTCCCGGCCGTTTTGCTTTTTAAGGGGGCGGCAGTACAGTCGGAAACCTTGAAGGAAGCAAAAAATTGGACATGACCACGAACGAAAAATCAGCCCGCGCACTGCCAGTGCAGGACGCGCGGATCTACCCGCGCGGTGGGCTGGATGTGCTGTCGCGGGCCGAAGTGGCCCGCTTGCGCGATGCCTCTGCCGGCGGCATGCACGAGCTGCTGCGCCGCTGCGCGCTGGCCGTGCTGACCAGCGGCAGTGCCTCTGACGATCCTCGCGCGGCGCGCGATCTGTATCCCGATTTCGACATCCAGGTGGCGCAGCAGGATCGCGGCGTGCGCATCGACCTGGTCAACGCACCGGCCATGGCCTTCGTCGATGGCGAGATCATCCGCGGTGTTGCCGAACTGCTGTTCGCCGTGGTGCGTGACCTGGCCTACATGGCCATCGAAATGGGCCCTGCCTACGCGGCCGAGCTGGAGTCGTCCGAGGGCATCACCAACGCGGTGTTCGGCCTGCTGCGCAATGCGCGCATCCTCAACCCGGGTGACCCGAACCTGGTGGTGTGCTGGGGCGGCCACTCGATCTCGCGCGACGAGTATCTGTACACCAAGCAGGTGGGCTATGAACTGGGCCTGCGCGGCCTGGACATCTGCACCGGCTGCGGCCCGGGCGCGATGAAGGGCCCGATGAAGGGGGCCACGATCGCCCATGCCAAGCAGCGCCGTACCGTGACGCGCTACATCGGCCTGACCGAGCCGGGCATCATCGCCGCCGAGTCGCCGAACCCGATCGTCAACCACCTGGTGATCATGCCGGACATCGAGAAGCGCCTGGAGGCCTTCGTCCGCATCGGCCACGGCATCATCGTGTTCGCCGGTGGCGTCGGTACCGCCGAGGAAATCCTGTACCTGCTCGGCATCCTGCTGCGCGAGGAAAACAAGGACCTGCCGTTCCCGCTGATACTGACCGGACCGACCGTGGCGGCGCCGTACTTCGAGCAGATCGACCGCTTCATCCGCCTGACCCTGGGTGACGCGGCCGCCGAGCGCTACGAGATCATCGTCGGCGACCCGGTGGCGGTGGCGAAGAAGATGGCCAACGGCATCAAGCGCGTGCGCGAGCACCGCCTGGCGCAGAAGGACTCGTTCTTCTTCAACTGGTCGATCGAGATTCCGTGGGAGTACCAGCAGCCGTTCGTGCCCACCCACGAGGCGATGGCCGCATTGGACCTGCACCACGGGCGTGCGCCGCATGCGCTGGCGGCCGACCTGCGCCGCGCGTTCTCGGGCATCGTCGCCGGCAACGTGAAGGAAGACGGCATGCGTCGCATCGAACAGTTCGGACCGTTCCAGATCCATGGCGACCCGGACATGATGCAGGCGCTGGACGCGTTGCTGCGCGCTTTCGTCGAGCAGCGCCGGATGAAGATCTCCGGCGAATACCAGCCCTGCTACCAGGTGCTGGCCTGAGCCCGGGCCGGTGCGATGGGGATCGCGCCGGCCGGGGTGGGAAGGTGCGGGTCGTCAAGGCTTTGACGCCCGTCGCCCTGGATTGACCGTTCATCCTGCCGCCGCTTGCCGGTGGCGGGACGATGGCCCATCGTGGCCATCAACACGCTGGGGAGCGTCCAATGTCTTTGCGCCGGCAAAACGGCTTCACGCTGGTCGAGTTGATGATCACGCTGGTCATCCTGGTCATTCTGGCCAGCATCTCCTATCCCAGCTTCCGCACCGCGATGCGCTCGAACCGGCTGACCACCACCAACAACGAGGTGATCGGTCTGTTGTCGCTCGCTCGCAGCGAGGCCATCCGCAACCGCCATGGTGGCGGGGTGTGCGGCAGCAGCAACGGCACGTCCTGCGATGGTGAGTGGAGCAAGGGCATGCTGGCCTGGGGCGACGCCGATGGCGATGGCTCCGTCAGCGGCAGCGAAAGCGTGCTGCGCTTCTCCAAGGGCAGCAGCAGCCTGGCGGTCGAGGCTCCCAGCCCAACCGTCATCACCTTCGATTCCCAGGGACGCCGCCGCGCGTCCGCCGACCAGGTCGTGAGCCTGGTGCCGCAAGGCTGCAAGACGGGTGACCCCATGCGGACCCTGACCGTCCTATTCTCCGGCCAGGTCCGCTCCACCGCAGGAACCTGCAAATGAAACGTCGTCGTTCCGGCATGGGCGGGCCTGCCCGCAGTCGTGGCTTCAGCCTGATCGAGGTGCTGATCGCGCTGCTGGTGCTGGCGTTCGGCCTGCTTGGCTTTGCGCTGCTGCAGACCATGAACGTGCGGTTCGTGCAGAGCGCCAGCCAGCGCACCCAGGCCACCAGCCTGGCCTACGATCTGATCGAGCTGATGCGCGTACAGCGCAGCGAAACCCTCAACGGTGGCGAATACACCAAGGCCTCCTTCACTGCCGGCTCGGTCACCGCGCCGGCTGGCCCCTGCACCTGGCCCAACAGTGCCGACGTGACAGCCTCCAAGGCGAACGTGGCGCGCTGGCAATGCCAGGTCGTCAAGGTGCTGGGAGGCAAGGCCAGCGCCAACGTGACCGTCAATGATGGTCTGGTCACGGTGGGCATCGGCTGGGGAGACGAGCGATGGAACGCAGCCAATCCCGACAGCATCACCACGTTCACCCTGGTTACCCGTCTATGAAGCGCGCGCCTTCCGCTGCCAGCCATGCGGCTGGCCTCTCGCTGGTTGAACTGCTGATCTCGCTGGTCATCGGCCTGGTGCTGATGCTGGGCGTGACCCAGATCTTCATGGCTTCGCGGGCGGCCTCGCAGCTGTCCGAAGGTGTCGCGCGCACCCAGGAGAACGCCCGATTCGCGTTGGAGTTCCTCGAGCGCGACATCCGGATGGCCGGGCACATGGGCTGCGTGAATGACCAGGCGCACCTGGTGCGCGCCCAGGACAGTGTCAAGGTCAACATTGCCGGCGTGAAGTCGGGTGATGGCAGCCCGATGGACTTCTCGGTGCCGATCCAGGGTTACGAGGCACAGGGCACCGCGCCTGGCAACAAGCTGACCCTCGGCGCAAGCTGGGGGGCTGCCGGCAGCACGCCGTCGGCGATCACCAATCTGAAGCCCAAACCGCTTGGCGGCAGCGACATCATCGTGATGCGCTACCTTGCGCCGGAAGGCTCGCCGGTGCTGTCCATCGGCTCCGGTACTTCGCCGGACATCACGATCGCCAGTGACGCGGCGGCCCGCCTGTCGGCCGGTGCCGTCACCACGCCCTCGGCGTTTGCCGTGGCCGATTGCAGCAAAGTGGACGTGTTTGCCGGAAAAATCGCCGGCAGCACGATCACGGCCAGCAAAGCCGATCTCTCGGCGTATTCGGCCAACAACGCGGTGACCATGGTCTATCGGGTGGAATCGATGGCGTACTACGTGGCAACGAATACCGCCGGCGAACCCGCGCTGTACCGCGCGCGTGGCGCTGGCGACAACACGTTCGCCACCGGTGAGGAGCTGGTGGAGGGCATTGAGAGCCTGCAGTTCCTCTACGGCCAGGATACCGAGACGGCGATCAGCAGCACCGCGCCGCCGACCGGGTTAATCGCCTTCCAGAAGACTGCCAGCGGGGTCAGTACCGGTACCGATGCCGCCGCTGTCGCTGCGTGGCGACGGGTTGGCCTGGTGCAGTTTGGACTGCTGGTGCGCAGCCCGCAGCGCGCCGCGGCCGAGCAGGCCAATACGGCCGTGGCCCAGCTGGGCGTGCTCGGCGTTGGCTTCAATCCGCCCACGACCTACGACGATCGCTACCGCGCCTCCTACGAGGTGTCCGTGGCACTGCGCAACCGACTGTTCGGGAACTGACCCATGAAGCCCTCCGTCTCCCGTCGATTCCAGGGGCGTACGCAGCAGCGCGGTGCGGTGCTGTACGTGGCTCTGATGCTGTTGATCCTGCTGTCGCTGATCGGCGTGGTCGGCATGCAGGTGGCGAGCATGCAGGAGCGCATGTCCTCCAACTACCGGGCCGCCAACGTGGCGTTCCAGGCCAGCGAGCGGGCGGTCCGTGACGCCGAGCGGTCGATCGAGGAGATCGACAACAATACCGGCGACGGCGGCTCGTTGAAGGCTGACGCCATCAAGCGCATCTGCGATGACGGCTTCGATCCCACCCGCTGGGTGGGAGAGCAGAAACTGTCGGCGGCGCCGGTGGTCAGCGTGCGCCGCATCGACGCCTGCATCCAGGGCGAATCGACGCTGGGCATGGGCACGCCGGAAAGCGAAGAGCCCACCCGCGTCTACCAGATCACCGCGTTCGGCTCCGATCGCGATGCCGCCACCAGCAACGAGGGTACTTCCTCGGCGGCTGTCGACACTGTTTTCAAGCTTTGAGGAACCCGGTCATGGCGACCCGAAAGATCAAGATCCTGGCCGGCTCCGGGCTGTTGCTGGCGGTGGCTGGCGGCACCTGGCTTGCGATGAACCTGTTCGCCGCGCAGGCGCAGGGCACATTGTCGCAGCACCCGATGAACCTGAAGGTCTCCGCGCCGCCGTCATTCATCATGGCGGTGGACGATTCGGGTTCGATGACCTTCCAGACCCAGTTCCCGGGGCAGGACGGAACGGCGTGCTGGCACTACGGGAGGAAGAGTTTCTTCCGGTCGGCCGGTGTTCTCAACACGCCCGATGACGTACTCCCCACCTATGATCGGTGGGGCAATGCCATCCAGACCGGCGAATGCAGCTATTTCTACGTGTTGCCGGGCGCCCGGATCAACAACTACAACGGCATCCCCGCTCTGGATGTCTTCGGGTTCGCACGATCAGCGGCCTACAATCCAACCTACTACGACCCCGCAATCAAGTACGAGCCCTGGTTGCGGATCGTAAATGAAGAGGTGCAGTCGTATCCGGACGCGAGCACGTCGGCCACCCTCATCGATCCTCGTGAGACAGATACACTCGCGATCGCCAGCAGCTATCTGGGTACTTCGTCCTGGGACGTCCAGAGGATGCAGGAAGGGATGACGGTACCGGCCGGGCAGTCCTACAGGACTGCAAGCAGGGCCAATGGTAATTTTGGCAACGAGAACGCCAATACGAGAGGCACGACCTGGAGCTCGGCGGGCTATGCGTCGCTGCGCTATGTGCCCGCAACGTTCTACATGCCGTACACCAGCGATGGTGACGCCTATCCGCAGTTGCCAGGCACTGCCAATGCGTATGCAGGTATCCAGCGAACCAAGGTCACCGGCGCCTGCGGTTCCGGATGTGACATGTGGAAGTACGTCATCGGGACCGGTGATGCTGCCGCATTGCAGAACTTCGCCAACTGGTACTCGTACTACGGTAACCGCAACCGGGCGATGATCGCCGGCATGACGCGCGCATTGAATGTCAATGACATGTATGTCGGGTATTTCCGGATCAACGATTTCCAGAATTACAACAGTTCGACAGACTCCAACAAACGGCTTGCGATCCGGGACATGAGCGTGATCGGGCAGAAGTCCGCGCTCTACAGCAGCATGATCGCGCTGACGGCCAGTGGTGGCACGCCGAATCGACATGCCGTCAACGCTGCGGGCCTGCAGTTCATGCGGACCGATGACAATGCCCCCATCAAGCTGTCCTGCCAGAAGAATGCGGTGATGCTGTTCACCGACGGCTACAGCAACAATGGCAACAACCTTTCGTCATCCCTCGCACCTGCCCCGGGCAACGTGGACGGGGACATGGGCACTCCCTTCTCGGATGGCAATTCCAACACCATGGGTGATATTGCCGCGTACTACTACGTGAACCCGTTGCGAACCGATGATCGGATGCCCCGGGGACAAGTGCCGGTGCCGGAGCAATGTGCGACCAGCACTGACAAGTCGCTGGACTGCAAGAAGGACCTGCATATCAACTTCTACGGGATCACGCTGGGCGCGCGTGGCAATCTGTTCGATCCGAACAAGCAACAGAACCCGTATACCGATTCGGCGGTCTACAGCAACTGGCCAAGTCGCCAGAACGACAACCCCAGCACCGTGGATGACATCTGGCACGCCGCGACCAATACCCGCGGTGAGTACATCAACGCGCGTACTCCGGCAGACATCACCACGGCCATGCGCCGGGTGCTCTCGTCGGTCACCTCCGGGCCAGCGCCTTCGGGCAGCCAGGGCCTGACCGGCGCGCGTATCGGTACCGGGTCGCTGGCGGTCACGCCCCAGTTCGAAGTGGCCAACGAGGAAACCGATTGGTTCAGCCGCCTGAAGGCATCCAAGCTTGCGGTGAACGACAAGACGCAGCAGACCGAGTACACGCAGGTGTGGGAAGCGGCCGAGAAACTGGGCGCGCAGCGTTCGCGCACCATCGTCGCCACCAAGGGCAATGCTGCAGTTGACTTCAGCAGCACCAACATCGCCTTCACCGATCTCTGCAACAAGGACGAGAAGCAGTATCCGGGTATTGCGCGCTGTTCTGCGACCGAGGCTGAAAAGCTGGGCGGCGACATCGCCACGGCCATGGCTTATCTGCGCGGCGACGCATCACGCGAAGTGCGCAACTCGGGGGGCATCTATCGCACCCGTACCACCGTGCTGGGTGACATTGTCAATTCCAGCCCGGTGATCAGTTCGCCCCGCGACGACTATGGCTACCAGCGCATCAGCACCGCGATGGCGACCTCGTATGCGACGTACCTGACCCGCAAGCGCAACAATGGCCGCTACATGGTCTATGTCGGTGCCAATGACGGCATGCTGCATGCCTTCGACGGTGGCATGAACGGCAATGGCGTAAGTGACGGTGCCGGTGGCAGCGAGACCTTCGCCTACATCCCTGGAACCGCGCTGGGCCACATGGCCAACCTGCTGTATCCCTACGTGGCGGCCAACAAGTCCGACCAGCGCTTCCGTCATCGCTACTACGTGGATGGACCGATCGCGGTGGCGGACGCGCAGATCGGTGGCAACTGGGCCACGGCACTGGTCGGTACGGCCGGCGCCGGTGGGCGCTCGGTGTTCGCGCTGGATGTGACCACGCCGTCCAGCTTCGGTACCGGCAATCGCCTGTGGGAAATCAGTGACGTGGCGCCGGGGCTCGACAGCACCGTGAAGGCGAATATCGGTCATGTCCTTGGCAAGCCGGTGATCGTGCCGGTGAAGGAAGGGACCGGGGTGGCGTGGAAAGCGATCTTCGGCAACGGTTACAACAGCCTCAGCCGCAAGGCCGTGCTGTTCGTGGTCGACCTGGGATCGGGCGCGGTGCGGATGATCACTGCTACCGAGGCCGCAGCAACCGCACCTGCCGGTGACAATGGCCTGGGCAACATCGTAGCTGTCGACCGTTGGCGCGCCGACAGCGCCGGTGGGACCGGGCGTGTACGTGGCCGTGACGGCCTGGCGGACACGATCTATGCGGCCGACCAGCGCGGCGCGCTGTGGAAGTTCGACCTGGAAAGCACGGCGACCTCGGTCACCACGCCGGTGTTCACCACGGCGCGCCAGACCAACAACAACAACCAGGTGTATCGCCAGCCGATTACCGGTGGCATGACCGCCGTGACCGGACCCGGTGGTGGCGTGATGCTGGTGCTGGGTACCGGCAGCTTCTCCTTCGACAATGACCCTCAGGATCTCACCGCGCAGTCGCTGTACGGTGTCAACGACACCAGCAAGGATCAGCCGGAGGCCACGATCGTGCCCGCCAATCTGGTGGCCTATACGGTGACCACCACCAACAAGTTGCGCACGGTCACGGCCACGCCCTTCTCCGGGGCGGCGCGCGGATGGAGCATTGCACTGCCCGGCGCAGGTGAACGCTTTGTTGGTAATCCTGCCGTGGCGTCGGGAACGGTGTTCATGCCGACCTACATGCCTACCGCGGGTGGCCGTGGCTGTTCGACCGAGGGAAGCAACTGGCTGTTTGGCCTCAATCCGATCTCGGGTGTTGCATCGCTGGAGCAGGCGCGGGTCGGGTCCATTACCGGCACGCCCTACGGAGCGGGCACGGCTGGCGTGAGTCTCGACACCGGCGGCACCGCACCGGTGAAGGACGTCAATGTCTCGGTGATGCCGCGCCTGGCAAAGGGTGCCGATCGAGGCGGACGTGCCTGCTGGATGGCGGTCAATGTGGCGGGTGCTCCGACGATGTACGTGCCTTATCCCTGCGGTCGCCAATCCTGGCGCCAGATCCAGTAACGAAGACATGCCCATGAGCCTGAACACTCTTTCCCGTACCCTGCGTCGTCCCGGCAAACAGCACGGTTTCTCCCTCATCGAACTGATGATCGTGGTGATCGTGCTCGGCATCCTGGCCGCGATTGTCGTTCCGTCGTACCAGCAGTACATCCGCCAGTCGCACCGGGGCGTGGCCAAGGCGGACCTGGTGGAATACGCGCAGCGTGCTGAGCGCTACTACTCGGTGAACAACACCTACTCGGGCTTCGCGCTGCCCAGCAAGGTGTCGCCGCGCGAGGGCGGGACCACACGGTACGCGATCACGTTCGATGGCAAGGCGTCCTCGTTCACGCTGACTGCGACGCCCCAGGGCAACCAGACCAAGGACAGCTGCGGGACGCTGAGCGTGGACCAGGCCAACCGCAAAACGGCCAGCGGCACGGTTTCCGATTGCTGGTAAATCAGGTGTTGATCTTCCTCTGAACGCCCAGTACAATGCGCCTCCCCGCCCGAATAGCTCAGCCGGTTAGAGCACTTGACTGTTAATCAGGGGGTCGTTGGTTCGAGTCCAACTTCGGGCGCCAGATACTGCAAAAGCCGCGAGAAATCGCGGCTTTTGTCGTTTTGGCCCGTCAGCAGGGAAGGGTGCGGTCGACACGCTCGCTGCGGATGCGGCCGCCGTTGTTGATGACCAACCTGCCATGCAGCCGGTCTCCTGCGCAGATGCGCAGCGTCAGATTGGCACCGGGACTGCGCCCGTCAGGCTGGAAGAACAGCAGCGGCCGTCCACCGCTGGCCTGGGCGACGATGGCGATGTCGGTCCGGCCTTGATGGTGGATCAGGATGTCCTGGGCGGATGCTGGTGTCCCCCGGTGCCTGCCGCTGCGATAGATGATCCACCCTGCGCTCCAGTCGCGGGAGCACTGCTCACCGTCGTCGCTGGCGCACAGCCCGATCAGTTCGCGGCGCTTCAGGGCCTCGCTTCTGGCGCTGGAAAGACTGGCATGCAGGGTCAGCTGCAGGGCGTCGGCGCGTTGCCGCAACAGCACCGGGCGCAGGGCCGGCCAGCCCACGGCCAGCAGAACGGAAAGGATGGCGATCACCACCAGCATCTCAACCAGATGCATGCCGGGTGATGCTGAACGACAGTGGGCGGGAGTGCGATGCATGGCATCAAGCCTCGCGCCGCAGCGGGACGGCCGCCATCAGGCACTGCCGCGCCCGCCTGCCCGGAAAGCCCTCAGCCGGCCGTCACCCCTTGCCCCGTATACTTGTCCTTCCCGGGAACTGGCAACACCATGAGCGACCGTTTCGAACTCGTCTCGCCGTATTCGCCGGCGGGCGACCAGCCTGATGCCATCGCGAAGCTGACCAGCAACTTCGAGGCGGGCATCGCCAAGCAGACCCTGCTGGGCGTCACCGGCTCGGGCAAGACCTACACCATCGCCAACGTCATCCAGAACGTGCAGAAACCGACGCTGATCATGGCGCCGAACAAGACGCTGGCGGCGCAGCTGTATGGTGAGTTCAAGGCGTTCTTCCCGCACAACGCGGTCGAGTATTTCGTCAGCTACTACGACTACTACCAGCCGGAGGCCTACGTGCCTTCGTCGGACACCTTCATCGAGAAGGACAGTTCGATCAACGAGCACATCGAGCAGATGCGGCTGGCCGCGACCAAGACCCTGCTGTCGCGCCCGGATGCGATCGTGGTGGCCACGGTGTCGGCGATCTATGGCCTGGGTGCGCCGGAGGACTACCTGTCGCTGCGCCTGATCCTGTCCAAGGGCGAGCGCATCGACCAGCGCGACCTGATCAATCACCTGACCCAGCTGCAGTACACGCGCAATGAGTACGAGCTGCAGCGCGGCACGTTCCGCGTGCGTGGCGAAGTGATCGACGTGTTCCCGGCCGAGTCGGACAGCGAAGCGCTGCGCATCGAGCTGTTCGACGGCGAGGTCGAGAGGATCACCCTGTTCGACCCGCTCACCGGTGAGACGATGCGCAACATGCAGCGTTTCACCGTCTACCCCAAGACCCACTACGCCACTACCCGCGAGCGCGTGCTGGCCGCGGTGGAAACGATCAAGGTGGAGTTGAAGGAGCGGCTTGAGCAGCTGTACGCGGAAAACAAGCTGGTGGAGGCGCAGCGCCTGGCACAGCGCACCCAGTTCGACATCGAGATGATGGCCGAGGTCGGGTTCTGCAACGGTATCGAGAACTACTCGCGGCACCTGACCGGCAAGAACGCCGGCGAGCCGCCACCGACGCTGTTCGACTACCTGCCGCCGGACGCGCTGCTGGTCATCGACGAATCGCACGTGACCATTCCGCAGATCGGCGCCATGTTCAAGGGCGATCGCTCGCGCAAGGAGACCCTGGTCGAGTTCGGATTCCGCCTGCCGTCGGCACTGGACAACCGACCGCTGCGTTTCGAGGAATGGGAGGCGCGCTGCCCGCGCGCGATCTACGTGTCCGCCACGCCGGGCCCGTATGAGTACCGCGAGGCCGGCGACGAGATCACCGAGCTGGTGGTGCGCCCGACAGGCCTGATCGATCCGGTGGTGGAGATCCGCCCGGTGGGCACCCAGGTCGACGATCTGATGAGCGAGGCCAACGCGCGCATCAAGGCGGGTGACCGAGTGCTGGTCACCACGCTGACCAAGCGCATGGCCGAGAACCTCACCGAATACCTGACCGAACACGGTATCCGCGTGCGTTACCTGCACTCGGACGTGGATACGGTCGAGCGCGTGGAGATCATCCGCGACCTGCGCCTGGGCAAGTTCGATGTGCTGGTGGGCATCAACCTGCTGCGCGAAGGCCTGGACATGCCCGAGGTGTCGCTGGTGGCGATCCTCGACGCCGACAAGGAAGGCTTCCTGCGCTCCACCGGTTCGCTGATCCAGACCATCGGCCGCGCCGCCCGCAATGTGCGCGGCAAGGCGATCCTGTATGCGGACAAGGTGACCCGCTCGATGCAGGCAGCGATCGACGAGACCGACCGCCGCCGCGCCAAGCAGGTCGAGTACAACGAAGAACATGGCATCGTGCCGCGCTCGGTGGCGCGCCCGATCGTCGACGTCCTCGAAGGTGCGCGTTCGGATGCGGCGGAGAAGGAAGCCAAGAAGGGCAAGGGCAAGGGCAGGGCGGGTGTTGCCGAGGACGGAGCCGATTACCGTTCGCTCGGTCCGGCCCAGCTGGCGGCGCGTCTCAAGGCGCTCGAACAGCAGATGTACCAGCACGCCAAGGACCTGGAATTCGAGGATGCCGCACGGGTGCGTGACCAGATCCGGCAGCTGAAGGAAGCGAGTCTGGGCTGAACGCGGCGGTGCAGCATCTTCTTCACAAAAGTGTTGCGCTTCACGGCCGGCATCCGTAATATACGCGGCCTGCACCGACGCAATCGCGGACGTTCAGAAGCAAAAACGGGCGGTTAGCTCAGCGGTAGAGCACTACCTTGACATGGTAGGGGTCACAGGTTCGAACCCTGTACCGCCCACCACGAAGTCTCCGGAAGGGGGCTGTCGTGAACTGAAGAGCCCGGCCCTGGCGCCGGGTTTTTACGTAGCAAGGCCAGCTTTCGGGCGGCAGGAACAAGATGGGCGGTTAGCTCAGCGGTAGAGCACTACCTTGACATGGTAGGGGTCACAGGTTCGAACCCTGTACCGCCCACCACTTTGCTCCCGGCATTGCCGGTGCAGCGGTGGATCACGATGAAAGCCGGCCCTGGGCCGGCTTTTTCGTTTACGACGGTTGCCGGTGTCGAGCGTCAGCGCTGGGCAACCCATTCGTCGATGCTGATCATGCGCTGCAGCCGCCAGTGCCCGTCCACGCGTTCCCAGACCTGCGCGAAGCGCGCCGAGCCGGCTTGTCGCTGAGGGGCGTCGGCCTGTGGCGGCTGATTGCCCACGCGCAATACGCGATCCTGGCGTAGCCGGTACAACTGCAGGGTGGCCGGGGCCGCTTTCCGATCCGGCACCGACGATGTTTCTGCCTGCCCGACGTCGGCCTGCAGGATCTGGCTGCGCAGGGAGGCATCCCCGGCGTCGGCATCGCGGCCGAACAGGCCAGCGCACAACAGCAGCAGGGCAAGCATCGGCATGGCACGGTGCTCCGGAGAAGGGAGTCCAGCGTGGCACTGCCCCCCGCACTGTGAAACCGGTATGCGACGAAAGCCGGAAAAGCGCCCGCCAAGTCGCTGCGGGAAGGATGAATCCGGGCCAGGAAGTGCCGGGCCGCGCTTCAAGGCGGCCCGGCGTGGTGGGCCACTGCGGGGTGGCCCGGTCATGGCCGCGGCGCTGGCTCAGCTCCGCGGCGGGTGTGGCAGGTCAGCGATGCCGACCCCATGCACGCATCCGGTTACAACGGATCGCAGCACAGCAGCTGGCCGTGCTTGCCCGCGTTGCCGAACGGGCACTGCGGGTGTGGTTCGCAGCCCGGTGCATATCCGGTCTTGGGCGAGACGGCGAAGGCCTGGCTGGCGCCGAAGGCCATGGCCGCGACAACGACGATACCGGCGACGGACGAAAGCACTTTCTTTCCGATCATGTGTATCTCCTTGGTTGGCGTTGTGGAGTTGCAGTTGCCGAAGGCACGGGAGTGCCGGTTGTGGCGCGAATGCGGTAACAGGGGGCCGCGACGCAATGCGCGGCACGCGGGATCAGGGCAGCGCCGGCTTCGGTGCGAGCGACGCGACGGCAGCCTGCACGACCTGGGCGTCGAGCTGGCCGACATGCTTGTAGGCAACGCGGCCATCGGCAGCCAGCACCATCAGCATCGGCGTGACGGTGGCGCGATAGCGCGTGGACGCGGCGGCTTCGTTGTCGATGGCGATCGGGAAGCGCAGTGCATGTTTGCCGGCGTAGTCCGCCAGCTGGTCGTATGGCGGCATGCCGACACCGACCAGTTCGCTGTTGCCGCGGGCCGCAGCGATCTGTTGCAGCTGCGGTACCGAGGCCAGGCAGTAGCGGCATGCGGTGGAGAAGAAATAGAGGATCTGCGGAACCTCGCGGGCACCGCCGATATCGACGAAGGTCTGCTGCGTGGTGCGCAGCGCCAGCGCATCCGGGCGACTACCCAGTTCGAGGCCATGTGCTGCAAGACGCATGTCCTGCAACTGCGTGGCCATCTGCTCATTGATCTGCCGCAGCTGGCGGTTCTGCCATCCGAGCGCGATGACCAGCACGGACAGCAGCAGGGCGACAACGGGGAACAGGACGCGCTTGAGCATCGATCATCCTTGAACACAGCGTTGGGTCGAACATACCCGAACTGGCGCGCAGGTTGTTAAGCGGATGTTCCCGGCACATCCTCCGACGGAGCGCATGTACTAGAGTTGTGCCCGCGCAGGCATGCGTGCATGCCCTCCACCCATCCCCAGGATCTTTCAACGATGAGCGATCATGTGCCGGTTTCCAAGCCCAATCCGTTCTTTGAACTGCTGTTCGGCGGCAACATGCTGGAAGGTACGTTCAAGGCAGTGATCTGGGTCGCCCTGTTGTCCGCTGTGCTGGCCTGGACCACGTTCCGCTGAGCGGGGGCGCGGCACTGCCGCCGCGTTGCGGCTGGCCGGTGCTCAGGCGCTGAAGGCCTGGCGCAGGCTGCGCAGGGTGGCCTGCCGGTGCTCTTTCGCGCTGGCCTCGCCCATCTCCAGTTCCTGCAGGCGCAGCCCGACCAGGGTCATCGAAAGCGCGTATCCCCGGGCTGCGTCGGCAACGCGCGACTGGCCGAGCGCTCGACGTGCAAGCGCGCTTACGTGCTCAAGGTCGGGCATCAGGCCAAGGTAGACGCGTTCGGCGCTGTCCAGATCGGGCGCTCGCAGGATCGCGTGTGCTTCGGAGGTGGGGGAGACGGAGGCCATGGGGAGTCCTTGTCCGTAGCGGGTGCTCGTTCAGAACGAGCGCATCAGGGAAATGAAGGCCGATGACTGAGTGCCGCGTCGTGCCATCGGGCTGTCCTTTACTGCATCGCCGAACCACTGGTTGGCGACCACGCCGGTCGCGCGCCACTTCGTGCCCAGGGGCGTGCTGACTGCGATCTGCAGGCTCGGTGATGTCGCGCTACCCGGGTTGTAGGCGGCAAGTCCCGAGCGCAGCGCTTCCTCATCGTTGATGCCGTAGTAGTAGTCGAGCAGGCGCGCACTGGAGTGCACCACGCCGACCTTGGGCACCCAGGTGAAGCGACCAGCCTGGATCGGATAGCTGTAGTGCAGGCGCGACTCCATGCCACCTCCGTGCCCGGTGACCTCGCGCATCACGCTGGCCTCGACGATGCCCCAGTCGGCGCTGTATTCACCATTGATGCCGGCCATGGCGGACATCTGCCGGCTGTGCAGGAGACGCAGCTGAGGATCGTTCACGTCGTCGGTCTTGAAGCGCAGCGTGTAGGGCGTGGCCGCCGCCGACAGGCGCAGGCCCTCGCGCTTGTACAGGTACATGCCCAGCGAGCCCGGGCTGGCGAAGAAGCGCTGGCCCTGCCAGGCAATGGACGGGACCACCAGTGGCTTGACGTCGTAGTGCGCATACGCGCCCGAGGTCGCGCCAGCACTGATGCCGGCCTGTACGCCCGGGTTGCTGTCGGCGGCCTGCGCGAACACCGGCAGGCCAAAGGCAGCGGAGAACAGCAGCGGGCGCAGCAGGGTCGAGGGCAGTGGCGGCATCGGTCAACGACGTTGCGGAGGATGGCTGCGCATGATGGGGGAGCAACATTGTCAGAACATTGCGTCGGCGCATCCGCCAGGCCGAAGCGGAAAAAGTGGGCGCCAGGCACTATGATCGGCACCGTTTCCGGTAGCCGAGCCCCCGATGCGCATCCTCCTGGTCGAAGACGATCCTGACCTGTCCCGTGCCCTGCAATCGGGGCTGGAGCGGCAGGGCGTGGTCGCCGATGTGGTTGGTTGCCTGGCCGAAGCGGCCATCGCGCTGCGCGAACCGGTGCACCAGCTGATGCTGCTCGACCGCCAGTTGCCTGATGGCGATGGCGCTGGCTTCGTTGCCGTTGCGCGGGCCCTGCGTCCGAACCTGGCGGTGATCATGCTGACGGCCAAGGGCACGCTGTCGGACAAGGTCGAGGGCCTGGATGTCGGCGCCGATGACTATCTGGTCAAGCCGGTGGCGATCGAGGAACTGATGGCGCGCATCCGTGCGGTCTCGCGACGGCCCTCGGCAATGGTGACACCACGCCTGCGACTGGGCCGGCTGGAGTTCGATTTCGAATCGCTGCAGGCGCAGGTCGATGGCCAGCTGCTGGCGCTGCCCCGGCGCCAGGTGCTGGTGCTGCAGGCGCTGGCGATGCGGCAGGGGCGTACCGTCACCCGCAGTGCACTGGAGGCGGCGGTGTACGGCTTCGATGACGAGATCCAGTCCAATGCACTGGACGCGCATATCTCCAAGCTGCGCAAGGCGCTGCAACAGGCCGGGGCCGGCGTGGAGATCCATGTGATCCGCGGCGTCGGCTACCTGCTGGCGGAGGCCTGAGATGGCACGCCCGATCCGTTCCATCACCCTGGGCCTGGCCTGGCGCCTGTTCCTTGCGCAGGCGTTCACCGTGCTGTTCGCGGTGGTCGCGCTGATCCTGACCTGGGGTGACAAGGACTCCTGGGGCATGGACATGTTCACGGCCGAGGCGGTGGCCAAAGCCGTGCACAGCGAAGGCGGCCGGCTGGAACTGGACCAGGCGCGCTGGGACAAGCTCAATGCCGGGGCCGGCGGCAACCTCTGGTTCGCGGCGGTTGATGACAGGGGCACGTGGCTGGAGCGCGGCACGATTCCTGCGGTCCACGCGCCATTGCTGGCACGCTTGCCGACAGTGGGCGCCACCGAACTGGGTTCACTGGTGCCACCCTATCTGGACGTGGCGCGGGTGATGATCCGCAACGAGGATGGACGCCGCATCACGGTGATGGTCGGTGGTGCTCCAAAGGGCGGGTTGCTGGATGGCGCGCTGATGGTGCTGCGCCTGATCGGCCTGTGGTTCTTCCTGCCGTTGATCGTGGTCACGCTGCTGGTGATGCCGACGGTGATCCATCGCGCGATGCGCGGCGTGCGCCGCTCCGCGCAGCAGGCCAAGGAACTGGACATCGGCCAGCCGGGCGCGCGCCTGGATGCGCAGCTGGTGTCCACCGAGGTCGCACCACTGGTGGAAGCGTTCAACGATGCGATCGACAAGGTGCAGCAGGGCTATGCAGCGCGCGACAAGTTCCTCGCCGATGCCGCGCATGAGCTGCGCGTACCGATCGCGGTGGTGCAGGCGCGCCTGTCGCAGCTGCCGCAGGGTGAACTGAAATCGCAGTTGCTGACCGACGTCGCCCGCCTCGGCAACGTGGCTGAGCACCTGCTCGACCTGCAGCGTCTCGATCGCAATGTCGGCGCGCTGCAGCGGCTGGACCTGGCGTTGCTGGTGCGCGAGGCGGCCGCCGATCTGGCGCCGCTGGTGGTCGGTGCCGGTTATGGCTTCGAGGTGGATGCGCCGGAGTCGCCCGTGTGGATCCATGGCGACAGCCTGGCGCTGGGGCGGGTGATCGCCAACCTGGTGCACAACGCCATCGTCCATGGCGGCGGGCGCGGCACGATCTGCGTGCGCCTCGATGCACGCGGCCTGCTGGAGGTCAGCGACCAGGGCGCCGGCATTCCGGTCGGCGACCGCGAAGCGATCTTCGAGCCCTTCCACCGCCTGCGTGCAGCCGGCAGCGGCAGTGGCCTTGGCCTGCACCTGGTGAAGGAAATCGTGCAGCACCACGGTGGCTCGGTCAGCGTTGGCGAAGCGGCTGGCGGCGGCGCCAGCTTCAGAGTCAATTTCCACCGCGGTACCGTACGGCGCTGACAGGCGCACGGGGAAAGGCCCGATAGGCAGCCTGCGGCCTCCAGCGGCAGGCTGGGGAAATGGTTCCCGATCGATCCGCTCCGGCCCTGTTTGGCTTTGGCTGCGCTGCAGGCCTGGTGCTGGGGGCGCTGGCCTGCGTGCAGATGCCGATGTTGCTGCCGCTGTGGCTGAGTGTGCCGATGGCGATCGCCGGCGTCGGCGGCTGGCTGTTGCCCTGGCGCGGCCGTGCCTGGGCCGCGGCCCTGCTAGGCCTGGCCTGGGCAACGGTGCACGGGCACTGGGTCCTGCATGGCCAGCTGCCACCCGGCGCCCCACCGCAGGATGTGCAGGTGCGGGGCCGGGTTGCCGACCTTCCCCGGCAGGGGCCCGGCTACACGCGTTTCGTGCTGCATGTCGAAGATGCCGGCGCGCTGCCATCGCTGCGTGGCAAGCGCCTGCAGGTGACCTGGAACGATCCGTGGCGCGGATCGCCGGCGCACGAGGCGGAGGGCGGGCGCCATGCGGTTCGCGCAGGATCGCATTGGCAGTTGTCGCTGCGCGTGCGCGCGCCACGCTCGCGGATCAATCCCGGCGGCTTCGATGGCGAGCGCCACGCCGTGCTGCGGGGCATCTCCGGCAATGCCTCGGTGCGTGATCCGGCCCGTGCGCGGGAATGGCTGCCGGCGCAGGGCCTGCAGGCCTGGCGGGAACGCAGCAGTGCAGCGATCGCCGTGCAGGTGGCACATCCTGCCGCGCGGTTCGTGCAGGCGCTGGCACTGGGCGATACCCGTGGCCTGTCCGATGCCGACTGGGAACACCTGCGCGCGCTGGGCCTGACCCATCTGGTCGCCATCTCCGGTTTCCACGTGGGCGTGGTGGCTGGCTTCGGTGTACTGCTGTGCCGCTTGTGGTGGTGGCTGTGCCCGTTGCTGGGACGGTACTGGCCACGGCCGCAGGCCGCCGCATGGGGAGCGGCGCTGGCCGCAGCCACCTATGCCGTGGCGGCGGGTGGTGCGCTGCCGACGGTGCGCGCAGCGCTGATGATCGGGCTGGTCGCACTGGCCAGGGCCGGGCGTCGCCCGGTGGGCGCAGGGCAGGGGCTGGCGTTGGCCGCGATGGTGATGCTGTTGCCTGCGCCGCTGTCGGTGCTCTCGGCTGGATTCTGGCTGAGCTTCGGTGGCGTGCTGTGGCTGCTCTGGTGCCTGCCGAGGACGGGGCCGGAGGGAATCGGTGGCGGGCTGCGCGGGTTCCTTGCCGCGCAAGGTGTTGCCAGCCTTGGGCTGCTGCCGCTGTGCATCGCCTTGTTCGGCGGGACCGCGCGGCTGGGGCCGCTGGTCAACCTGCCGATCATCCCGTGGTGGACAATGTTGGTTGTTCCGCTGTCGCTGCTCGGTACCGGCCTGCACGTGCTGCATGACGGCGCGGGGCGTTGGGCCTGGCGTGCCGCGGCCTGGCTGTTCGAGCTCAGCTGGGGGGCCCTGCAGCCGTTGGCGCTGCATCCGCAGGCGATGTGGTGGCTGGCCGAGGCGCCGCGCTGGGCGCTACCCGTGGCCTTGCTGGGCGTGTTCTGGTGGCTGCTGCCGCGCGGCGCCGGCGGTGGCCTGGCGGGCCTGCTGCTGTGCCTGCCGCTGCTGTGGCCGGCCCGGCATGCACCGGCCGCGGGGGAACTGGAGCTGCTGGTGCACGATGTCGGCCAGGGCACGGCGGTGCTGGTGCGCACGGCACGGCACGCGCTCTGGTACGACGTGGGGCCGCCGACTGGCGGCGAGGGCAACGAACGCATCCTGGTCCCGGCCCTGCGCGCGCTCGGCCAGGGGCCGCCCCGGCAGGTGATGCTCAGCCATGACCACCTGGATCACACCGGCAGCCTGCCCAGCCTGCGACGGCAGTTGCCCGGGCTGCAGCTGCTGGCGCCACCGGGCAGCACCATCGGCGGCGCCACGCCCTGCCAGCAGGGGATGCGCTGGGAGTGGGACGGGGTTGATTTCCAGGTCCTGCACCCGGCGCCGGGCGGCCGGCAAGCCGAAAACGAGGACAGCTGCGTGCTGCGCATCGCCAGCCGTCACGGCGTGGTCCTGCTGCCGGGTGACATCGGTCGACCGGCCGAGGGGGCGCTGCTGCAGGCGTACCCGCACGCGCTGAGGGCGGACGTGGTACTGGTGCCGCACCATGGCAGCGGCGGCAGCTCCAGTGCGCCGTGGGTTGCGGCGGTGGCGCCGCGGCTGGCGGTGGTCTCGGCCGGGCACCGGAACCGCTTCGGCCACCCGCGCCAGGAGGTGGTCCAGCGCTGGCAGGCGCAAGGCGCGGAGGTGCTGGCCACGGCCGACTCCGGGGCGATCCGCGTATGGCTTGGCGCACAAGGCCTGCAGCTGCGTGAACAGCGCATCCATGCATCCCGGTGGTGGGATGCCGCTGGGCGGGCGCGGTCGGCTGCTATCCTATCGCCGATCGAACAAGCGGCCGTTGGGCCGGAGGGTTGAAACGTGTGGGAACTGGTCAAGGCCGGTGGCTGGCCGATGGTGCCGCTGCTGCTGTTGGGCGTACTGGCTTTGGCGATCATCCTGGAGCGTTTCTGGTCCCTTCGGCGGACTGAAGTGCTGCCGCCCGGCCTCGGCCAGGAAGTGCGCAACTGGGCCGCTCGCGGCAAGCTCGACCCGGCCCACCTGCAGACCCTGCGGGCGAATTCGCCGCTGGGCGCGCTGCTGGCTGCCGCACTGGAAGCCCGCAACCGCCCGCGCGACCAGATCCGCGAGCGCATCGAAGACACCGGCCGCCACCTGGTGCACCGCATGGAGCGATTCCTGAACGCACTGGGCACCATTGCCTCGGCGGGCCCGCTGCTGGGCCTGCTCGGCACGGTGATCGGCATGATCCAGATGTTCCTGGGCATCCTCGACCACGGCGTGGGCGACGTGAACCAGCTGGCCGGCGGCATCGGCAAGGCGCTGGTGTGCACCGCCACCGGCATGATCGTGGCGATTCCGGCGCTGATGTTCCATCGCTACTTCAAGGGCCGCATCCACGGCTACGTGGTGGAGATGGAGCAGGAAGCCAGCGCCCTGCTGGATACGCTCGACGGCCGCCCCGGGGTGATGAACCCGGCCCCGGCCGCGCGCCAGTCCGGCGCCGCCACGGCGAAGGCCTGATCGATGCGTATCGGCAACGACCGATCCCAGGATGAGCCGCATATCGACCTGGTGCCGCTGATCGACGTCATCCTGGTGCTGATCATCTTCTTCGTGGTCACCACCACCTTCGACGCGCGTTCGACGCTGCAGGTGCAGTTGCCGACCGCCAGCCAGCAGCAGACCAACGAGCCGCCGCGCTCGCTCAGCGTGCTGATCAACGCCGAAGGCCGTTACTTCATCAACGACCAGGAAGTGCTGCGCAGCGACGTAGAGTCGGTCAAGCAGACCATCGCCGCCGTGGCCGGCAGCGATCGCGAGCAGACCGTGCTGCTGCGTGCCGACGCACGCACTCCCTACCAGGCCGTGGTGACCGCGCAGGACGCGCTGGGTCAGCTCGGCTTCCGCCGTATTGCCATTGCAACAGCACCCGAGGTGCGTCCATGAGTTCCAATCACGCGCCGGTGTGGCCGATCTACAAACGTCTGCTGGGGTACACCCGCGCCTACTGGGTGTTCATGGTGGCCGCGGTCATCGCCATGGTGGTCGAAGCCCTGGCGGGCTACCACTTCACCAAGTTGATGGAGCCGCTGGTCAACCGCGGTTTCGTCAACCCGGAACCGCGCATGGCGGTGATCCTGCCGCTGACCATCCTGGGCCTGTTCCTGATGCGCAGCGTCGCCACCTGGGTGAGCGACTACGCGCTGGCCAAGACCGGCCGCAGCGTGGTGCGCGACCTGCGCGAACAGGTGCTGGCCAAGTACCTGCACCTGCCGTCCTCGCATTTTGATACCGAAGCGACGCCGGTGATGGTCAGCCGCCTGAACTTCGATACCGAACAGGTCACCCAGGCCAGTGCCGACGCACTCAAGACCGTGGTGGCCGACACCCTGACCATCATCGCCATGCTGGCGGTAATGCTGCAGATGAGCGTGAAGGTCACCGTGGCGATGCTGGTGGTGGTGCCGCTGATCGGCGTGATCGTGTCCTACGTGGGCAAGCGCTACCGCCGCATCAGCCGTGGCATCCAGGATGGCATGGGTTCGATGGCGCAGACCGCCGAACAGTCGCTGGCGGCGCAGCAGGAAGTGAAGGTGCACGGCACCCAGCAGCATGAGATCTCGCGCTACTCGCGCCTGGCCAACCGCATGCTGTCGCTGAACATGAAGGTGGAAGTCACCCGTGCGGCGGCGTCCAGCGTGGTGCAGTTCCTGGCCGCACTGGCGCTGGCGGTGATCGTCTGGGTATCGACCCGCGAAGCGCTGGCCGGCCGCCTCAACGCCGGCCAGTTCATGGGCCTGATGACCTCGATGATGGCCATCATTCCTTCGCTGCGCCGCCTGACCAGCGTGCAGACCTCGATCTCGCGCGGCGTGGCCGCCGCAGAGCGCCTGTTCGGCATCCTCGACATGCAGGTCGAGCGTGACGAGGGCCGCAACAGCGTGCAGCGCGTACGCGGCGAACTGGCCTTCGACCACGTCATGCTGCGCTACCGCGAGGACAGCGGCATTGCCTTGGACGACATCAGTTTCGTTGCCAAGCCCGGCACGGTCACCGCCATCGTGGGTCGTTCCGGCAGTGGCAAGACCAGCCTGATCCGGCTGGTGCCGCGCTTCTATGAGCCCAGCGGTGGTGTGATCACCCTCGATGGCGTCGCGCTGGATGACTATCCGTTGGCCGACCTGCGTCGGCAGGTGGCGATGGTCGGGCAGAAGGTCATGCTGTTCGATGACACCATCGCGGCCAACATCGCCTATGGCATGGAAGCGAGCGAGGAACAGATCCGTGCGGCGGCCGAAGCGGCCAATGCGTGGGAGTTCATCGCGCGCATGCCGCAGCAGCTGCAGACCCCGGTCGGCGAGAACGGCGCGCTGCTGTCCGGCGGCCAGCGCCAGCGCCTGGCGATCGCCCGCGCGATCCTGCGTGACGCGCCGATCCTGATCCTCGACGAAGCCACTGCCGCGCTGGACAACGAATCCGAGCGACTGGTGCAGGATGCGCTGCAGCGCCTGATGCCCGAACGCACCACGCTGGTCATCGCGCACCGCCTGTCGACCATCGAGCATGCCGATCAGGTGCTGGTGATGGACCACGGCCGCATCGTTGAACGGGGTACCCACAAGGAGCTGCTTGCCATGGGTGGCCTGTACCAGCATCTGCACAGCATGCAGTTCCGCGAAAGGCAGGACTGATGGCTGGCAAGGGTACCCAGACCCCGCCGTACTGGTACGACGGCAGCCCGGTTCCGTGGGCGATGCGCCTGCTGGCGCCGCTGTATGCCGGCGTCACCGCGCTGCGCCGCCGTGCCTACCGGCGTGGATGGCGCAAGCGCTACGCGCTGCCGGTGCCGGTCATCGTGGTTGGCAACATCACCGCCGGCGGCACCGGCAAGACGCCGCTGACCATCGCCCTGGTCGAGCGCCTGCGTGCGGCCGGCTGGAAGCCGGGCGTCGCCAGCCGTGGCTATGGCCGTGAAGACGCTGACAAGCCGCTGTGGGTGCAGGCCGACACGCCGACCGCCAAGGGCGGTGACGAACCGGTGCTGATCGCCTGGAAGACCGGCGTACCGGTGCGCGTGGACGCTGACCGCGTGGCCGCAGGCAGGGCACTGGTCCAGGCCGGCTGCGATGTGATCGTCTGCGATGACGGCCTGCAGCACTACCGGCTGGCGCGCGACATCGAGATCGAAGTGGTCGATGCCCAGCGGCGCTACGGCAACGGCCGCATGATTCCCGCCGGACCGCTGCGCGAGCCGGTCAGCCGTGCCGGCGAATGCGATTTCCGCGTGGTCAACCTGGGCCAGGCCGATGAGGAAAGCGCGGCACAGGCCTGCGGTTTCGGCCAGTGGCCGATGGCCCTCCACATCGACAGTGCGCAGCCGCTGGCCGGTGGCCGCGCGCGCCCGTTGTCGTACTTCAAGGGCCAGCGTGTTCATGCGGTGGCCGGCATCGCCCATCCGCAGCGCTTCTTCGACATGCTGCGCGCGCGTGGCATCGGCGTGGTGCCGCACGCCTTTGCCGACCACCAGGCCTACCAGCCGCAGGACCTGTCGTTCGGCAGCCAGCTGCCGGTGCTGATGACCGAGAAGGATGCGGTGAAATGCCGCGCGTTCGGCAACGATTGGCATTACGCGGTGCCGTTGCGTGCCGAGCTGCCTGCCGCGTTCTGGGTGGCGCTGACCGACCGCCTGGACAAGCTGCGACCGAACTGAGCGGCGCGGCGGCGCTTGCATTCACGTGCCGCCGGCCGCATCCCCGTTGTAACGAGCCTGCCGAGTATTGCCCCATGACCGAATTCGTCGTCGCCATTCCGGCCCGCTATGCCGCCTCGCGGCTGCCGGGCAAGCCGCTGCGCCTGCTGGGCGGTGAGCCGCTGGTGCTGCACGTGGCGCGCCGCGCGCTGCAGGCCGGCGCTGGCGAGGTCTGGGTCGCTACCGACGATCAACGCATTGCCGACGCGCTGTCCGGGCTGGCCGAGGTGAAGGTGGCCATGACCGCCACCTCGCATGCCTCCGGTACCGACCGCCTGGCCGAGTGCGCGCGCATCGCCGGCTGCGCCGACGACACCGTGGTGGTCAACCTGCAGGGTGATGAACCGTTCGCGCCGGCTGCGGGAATCCGTGCGGTGGCCCAGGCGCTGGTTGAAGGCAATGCACCGATGTCGACCCTGGCGACCGCCGTGGAGGATGCAGAAACCCTGTTCGATCCGAACGTGGTCAAGCTGGTGCGCAACGTGCGCAACGAGGCGATGTACTTCAGCCGCGCGCCGATTGCCTGGCACCGCGATGGCTTCGCGCGCAGCCGCGACGTGCTGCCGGAAGGGCATGCCTGGCTGCGCCACATCGGCATCTACGGCTACCGCGCGGGCTTCCTGCAGCAGTTCGCGGCGATGCCCCCGGGCCGGCTGGAGCAGGTCGAATCGCTGGAGCAGCTGCGCGTGCTCGAGGCCGGCTATCCGATCAGCGTGGCGATCTCGCCGGAGCCGTTCCCGCCCGGCATCGATACGCCCGAGGATCTGGAACGCGCTGAAGCGCTGCTGCAGACGCTGGCCGCGCGATGAGGCTGCTGGTCGTCTGCCTCGGCAACATCTGCCGTTCGCCGATGGCCGAAGGTGCGCTCCGCGCACGCCTGGACGCTTCGCCGCTGGCGGGGCGCGTGCAGGTGGATTCGGCCGGCACCGGCGACTGGCATGTGGGCGAGCCGCCGGACCGGCGTGCGATCGCCTGCGCGGCCGGGCACGGCGTGGACATCGGCGGCCTGCGTGCGCGCCAGCTGCACGCCGCTGATTTCGACCGCTTCGACTGGATCCTGTGCGCCGACGAGGCGAACCTGCGGGACGCGGGACGCTTGGTGGCACCCGCCCAGCGTGAGCGGCTGGCGCTGTACCTGCCCTGGTCGGGCGGGGAGGGGCAGGCGGCCATCCCGGATCCTTACACCGGCGGCAGCGATCACTTCGAACAGGTCTGGACGCTGGTCGACAATGCTGCAAAACGTGCAGTGGCACGACTGTTGCATGACGCCGACTCCGGCATAATCGGGCCATGAACGTCCAGCCCGTCCCGGACCTGCCCGAGTTCGCCACCTGGCTCAATGCCGCCCCCTGTACCCTGACCGAACTGCGCGGTCGGCCGGTGGCGCTGTTGTTCGTCAACGCCGCTTCTGCCTGGAGCGCGCAGCGCCTGGCCGAATTCAGTCAATGGCTGTCGCGTCACCCTGGCATGCTGCAGCCGCTGGTCCTGCAGGTACCCCGCTTCGATTTCGAGCGTGACGCCGGCGCCGCACTCAAACTGCTGCGCCGCCAGGGGCTGTCAATGCCGGTCCTGCTCGATGCCGACTGGGATGGCTGGCGTCGCTTCGGCATCACATCGTGGCCGACCGTGGTGCTGCTGGACGCGCAGGGTCGCGAGCAGCAGCGGCTGGTCGGGCTGGGGGCTCCGGGAGAGCTTGAGCGTGCGTTGAATGCGCTGTGCCACGGTGCGCCGTCGGCACCGCCGCGCGGCGGTACCGAGCTGCATCCGGAGCCGCGGCAGGCCCTGCGTTTTCCGCTGGGCCTGGCGGTCAGCACCGAACGCCTGTACATCGCCGACAGTGGCCATCACCGCATCCTCGAATGCAGCCACGGCGGCCGCATCCTGCGCCAGTTCGGGCTGGGGACGGCCGATTTCATGGACGGCAACCTCGCCGAAGCGGCGTTCCATCGCCCGCAGGCGCTGGTGCTGGAGCGCGACGCGCTGTACGTGGCCGACACCGGCAACCATGCCGTGCGCCGCATCAACCTGCTGACCGGCATCGTCGACACGCTCTGCGGCAATGGCCGCCCCGGTGCGCCGGTGGAGGGCCCGGTAGCACAGGCGCGGCAGGTCTCGCTGGACCACCCGGTCGGCCTCGCCATCGCCGATAACCAGCTGCACATCGCCATGGCCGGCGACAACCGCATCTGGAGCTACCACCTGGGTCAGCGCAGCCTGCAGTGGCGCGCCGGCAGCGGTGCCATCGACGAGCGTGACGGCAGCGGCCATCTGGCCGCGTTTGCTCAACCGACTGCACTGGCCGTGGTGCAGCAGGTGCTGTACGTGGCCGATGCGCTGGGCTCCTCGATCCGTGCACTGCAGCTGCGCGGGGATCTGGTGCAGACGCTGGTCGGGCAGGGCCCCTGGCGTTTCGGTGACGAAGATGGCCCGCGCGCGCAGGCCAGCCTGCAGTTCCCACAGGCGATCGCGCTGAGTCCGGATGCGCCGCTGCTATGGATTGCCGATACCGGCAATGGCCGCCTGCGCACGCTGCGCCTGGGCGGTGGCGAACTGACCACCCAGCCGCTGCCGCGCCGCCTGCACGGCCCGGCCGGGTTGGCCGTGGGTGCCGGTGCGGTGTGGATCGCCGAGACCGACGCCCACGCCATACTGCGATTCGACCCCGAAAGCGGCGTGCTCAGCGAAGTGCCGATCAGCGAATGACCGACGTTCCCGCCCCGGCCTTCGACGGCAAGGCCTTCGCGGCCCAGCTCAGTACCGCCCCCGGTGTGTACCGCATGTACGCGGCCGACGACACCCTGCTGTATGTCGGCAAGGCGCGTGCGCTGCGTAACCGCGTCGGCAGCTATTTCAACGGCAGCCCGAAGAATGCGCGGATCATGTCGATGATCTCGCAGATCGTGCGCATGGACGTGACGGTGACGCGCTCGGAAGCCGAGGCGCTGCTGCTGGAAAACCAGCTGATCAAGTCGCTGTCGCCGCGTTACAACGTCTCGCTGCGCGACGACAAGACCTATCCGCATGTGCTGCTGACCCGCGAGGACTGGCCGCGCATCGCGCTGCATCGCGGCCCGCGCGCCATTCCCGGCCGCTATTTCGGGCCGTATCCCGGCGTCACTGCGGTGCGCGAAACGCTGAACCTGATGCACAAGCTGTTCAAGCTGCGCAGCTGCGAGGACAGCGTGTTCCGCAACCGCTCGCGGCCGTGCCTGCAATACCAGATCGGGCGTTGCAGCGCGCCCTGCGTGGAGCTGGTGGCGCCTGCCGAGTACGCCGAATCGGTGCGTCGCGCTGCATTGTTCCTGGAAGGCAAGAGCGACGAACTGACCCGCGAGCTGGGCGAGCAGATGCAGGCCGCCAGCGAGGCACTGGAATTCGAGCAGGCCGCGCGCCTGCGTGACCTGATTTCCTCGCTGCGCAGCATGCAGACCCGCCAGTACGTGGATGGCCGTGCTGCCGACCTGGACGTGCTGGCGGTGGCCATGCAGGGCTCGCAGGCCTGCGTGCTGCTGCTGGCGTTCCGCGATGGCCGCAACCTCGGCACCCGCCCGTTCTTCCCGCGCACCAATGGTGAAGAAAGCCCGGAGGAAGTGCTGGCCGCGTTCGTCTCGCAGTACTACATCGAATTCGAGCCGCCGCGCGAGATCCTGCTGGACCGCGAGATCCCCGATGCCGACCTGCTGGTCGCCGCGCTGTCGGCCTCGGCCGAGCGCAAGGTGCAGCTGAAGTGGAACGTGCGCGGCGAGCGCGCCGGCTACGTGGAACTGGCCAGCCGCAACGCGCAGCTGACCCTGGCCACCGAACTCAACAGCCGCAACGCGCAGCATGCGCGCAGCGACGCACTGCGCGAGATGCTGGGCCTGGCCGAGCCGGTCAAGCGGGTCGAGTGTTTCGATATCAGCCACACCCTGGGCGAGGCTACCGTGGCCTCGTGCGTGGTGTTCGACGCTGCCGGTCCGGTGCGCGCGCAGTATCGCCGCTTCAACATCAGCGGCATCGAGCCGGGCGATGACTACGCCGCCATGCGCCAGGCCATCGACCGCCGCTTCCGCCGTGCGGTGGAAGAGCAGGGCGTGCTGCCGGACGTGCTGCTGATCGACGGCGGCGCCGGGCAGCTGGCGCAGGCCCAGGCCGCACTGGCCGACCTGGGCGTGGAAGGCGTGCTGCTGGTGGGTGTGGCCAAGGGCGTGGAGCGCCGCGCCGGCCATGAAGCGCTGGTGATGCCCGACGGCCGCGAGCTGCGCCCCGGCGCGGCCAACCCGGCGCTGCAGTTCATCCAGCAGGTGCGCGACGAGGCGCACCGCTTCGCCATCACCGGCCACCGCGGCCGCCGGCAGAAGGCGCGGATGACCAGCAAGCTGGAGGACATTCCCGGTATCGGGCCGCGCCGCCGCGCCAGCCTGCTCAAGCATTTCGGGGGCCTGGTGGGGCTGAAAGCCGCTGGCGAAGCGGAAATCGCCAAGGTGGAAGGCATCAATGACGCCCTCGCGGCACGTATCTACGCTAACCTGCACGGGTTGGCCACGCCTGATGCGGCCGAGTAGAGAGAGAAGCACGCAAGCATGAAGTTGACCCTGCCCACCTGGCTGACGTTGTTGCGGATCGTGATGATCCCGGTGCTGGTGCTGGTGTTCTACCTGCCCTACACCTGGACCAACTTCGCTTCGGCGGCGATCTTCGGCCTGGCCGCGATCACCGACTGGCTCGATGGCTGGATCGCACGCCGTTACCAGCTGGAGTCGGCCTTCGGTGCCTTCCTCGACCCGGTCGCGGACAAGCTGATGGTGGCAGTGGCACTGTTCCTGATCGTGCAGGGCCATCCGACGCCGTGGATGGCGTTCTGGGCGGCGGTGATCGTCGGCCGCGAGATCGCGGTATCGGCGCTGCGCGAATGGATGGCCGAGCTGGGCCAGCGTGCGAAGGTGCGCGTGGCGATGATCGGCAAGGTCAAGACCACCGCGCAGATGGTCGCGCTGCTGTGCCTGCTGTACTCGGTGGCCCCGAACGTGCCGGTGGAAGACATCTGGATGGGCTGGCCGGTGTTCCATATCGGCGACTGGACCCTGGCGATTGCCGCGGTGCTGACCCTGTGGTCGGGACTGCAGTACCTGCACGCCGCCTGGCCGAGCCTGCGCGATGACGAGCGCGCTGCGCGCGAGCGTGCGCGGCAGAAGAAGCTGGGCAACTGAGCCCGGGGTCGGATCCCTTTCTGCAGGAAAGGGCTCTGACCCCACGGTTGCTGCCATCCACGCATGGCGTGGATCTATTGGAAATGCCGCATCCACGGAGGGGGCGGATCCATCAGTTTGCGGAGACGCTGTAGTAGATCCACGCCATGCGTGGATAGGCGGTGCAAGGCGCCTCACAGACCCTGAAAAAAGCCCTTGACGCCATCCTTGGAATAGGTAAAATTTCGCCTCCCAAGCGGGAATAGCTCAGTTGGTAGAGCGCAACCTTGCCAAGGTTGAGGTCGCGAGTTCGAGTCTCGTTTCCCGCTCCAGATTCAAGAGAAACGCTCCCGCAAGGGAGCGTTTTTCGTTTGCGTGTTCCACGCTTCATCCTCACTTCACCGCCACTCCTTCGCCTCACCACGCGGCAGTTCGAAGCTGCATCTCCGACTCTCCACGGCGATGCCGCAATGCCTCACACTCTCTCCGCCTACGACCACGACGTCGTCATCGTCGGCGCCAGCTTCGCCGGTGCCGCCTGCGCACTGGCTGCCGCCCAGTACGGTCTGCGCGTCTGCGTGCTTGAACGCAAGGCCGACCCCGGCGAGCGCCTGCACACCACCGGCATCGTGGTGAAGGAAGCGATGGAGCAGACCTGGCTGGGGCGCATGCCCGAGCATCTGGTGCAGCGGGTCGCAAACGTGCGCCTGTATGCGCCGAACCTGCGCAACGTGTTGCTGGCCGCGCCGGGCTATTACTTCCTCACCACCGATACGCCGAACCTGATGCGCTGGCTGGCCAGCGAGCTGCGCGCGAATAGTGTCGACCTGCGCCTGCAACGGTCTTTCACCGATGCCCATCGCAGTGGTGACGGCTGGCAGGTGGATGGGGCAGGGCGATGCGCCTATCTGGTTGGTGCTGATGGCGCACGCTCACGCGTGGCACATCGCACCGGACTTGGCCAGGTGCGTGACAACCTCTACGGCATCGAGCGTGAGTTCGCCGGCCTGCAGGTGTCGCAGGGCGACGCACTGCACTGCTTCGTCAGCAAGCGCTACGCGCCGGGCTACATCGGCTGGGTCGCACAGAATCCGACCGGGCTGCAGGTGGGATTGGCGCTGCGTCATGACCCGCAACAGGTGCGGCCGCCGGATATCGATGGCTTCCTCGACCACGTGCGCGATGTGGTCGGCATTCCGCCTTCGGCGCGTCCCTCGGCCACCCGCGCCGGCTTGGTCCCGTGCGGCCGGCCGGATGGGCCGTTCACCGGCCAACGCGTGATCCTGACCGGCGACGCGGCAGGCATCGTCTCGCCGCTGTCCGCCGGGGGCATCCACTCCTCGTGGCGGCACGGCTGGGCGGTCGGCGAGGCGATTGCCCGCCATCTGCGTGGGCAAGGGCCGGAAGCGGAACGGGTGGCGCGGCGGGTGGCGCCGGCATTCCATGGCAAGCGCCTGCTGCGCTGGGCGATGGACCATCTGCAGGCCGACTGGCCGCTCAATGCACTGCTGCACACGGCGGCCACGCGGCGCATCGCCGAGCAGGTCTACTTCCACCGCCGTGGCCTGCGAACCTGAGGTATCGGTCCTGGGGGCCTGAACGCCTCCCCGAAATGCAGGCGAAAATTCCTGTTGACGCCGTGCAGCAATATCGACACAATAGCGCTCCTTCGACGCAGGTCGAACGAAATCTGCGGGAATAGCTCAGTTGGTAGAGCGCAACCTTGCCAAGGTTGAGGTCGCGAGTTCGAGTCTCGTTTCCCGCTCCAGATTCAAGAAGAACGCTCCCGCAAGGGGGCGTTTTTCGTTTGTCATGACGTTGGCGGCACGGGGCGCTACAGTCGCGCCATGGCGTCGTCATGGCGGGCGTGATATCGGCGGCCTGGCGGGACGATTCCAGCGTTAGTGTCGCAATCGGAATGGCGGGGCGTATCGGTCGTGGGGATGACCGCAGGGGCGGGGCTCGGGGAAGTTGGCAACAAGACGCAATGGCCCGGATGTCGCACCAGCGTTCCGTGCGTCGCATGCAGTGAAAGGCTGGCGAAAGGCCAACGCCATCGTTGCCTGAACCGCATGCGTGTTGTGACCTTTTTCGGACCAATTCTCCATGTTCGCTCCACAATCGCACGGTAGCCTTCATGCTCCTTCTACACGTTGGCGGGCTGGTGGTCAGGCGTATCACTTCAGTGGCAGTGCCCAGGACCGGGCGCGGACTCTCCCTGCAGGCAGTGCTGCGCCCCGGTGCGTTGTTGGCAACCCTGGCCCTGGCCGGCTGCATGTCGGTGCCCGTCCCGGACCTGCCTGATCGCACACCCAGCGCCTGGACCCAGGTACCGCAGGGCCAGGGCGTGGCGGTGGACGCCAGGCAGTGGTGGAAGGTGCTGGCCGACCCGGCGCTGGATGGCCTGGTCGATCAGGCGGTCGCCGGCAATCTCGACCTGCAGCAGGCCACCTTGCGCCTGCAGGCCGTTCGGATCGTCGCTGGCACGTCCGACTCGCGTTTCCTGCCGGAAATCTCCGCCAGCGCCAAGCAGGTGCAGGACGCCGCCGCTGTCGATACCTACTTCCATGCCGGCATTGAAGCGATCTGGGACCTGGGCCTGTTCGGCGCCGCCGAGAGTGCGCAGCTGAGCGCGCAGGCCTCGGCCGGCAATGCCGAGGCGCTGCGCAATGCCGCGCAGGTAGCGGTGATTGCCGACGTGGTGCGCAGCTATCTGGACCTGACGGTGGCGCAGGCCCAGCAGGATCTGCTGGCCCGACAGCAGGCCGTGGATGATCGCGGCGAACAGCTGGCGCTGGTCCGCCAGCGCCTGCGTCTGGACGAGCCGGGCGAACTGGATCGCCTGCGTGCACGCCAGGTCGCCACCCGCGCGGCCACGGCACAGGCCCGGGAAAACGCTGACAACGCGGCCCGCGCGCTGGCAGTGTTGCTGGGCCGAGATGGCCCGGATCCGGCCTGGCGCGCCTATCGCACGCCGCCGACGCTGGGCACGTTCTCGCTGCAGCAGGTCCCCGCCGATCTGCTGCGCCATCGGCCGCAGATCCTGCTGGCCGAGTCGGAAGTGATGCAGGCCGCCGCCAGCAAGGGCTCGGCGCGCGCCGCGATGTACCCGCGGATCAGCCTCGGCGGCTCCATTCTGTACGCCTACAACCTTACCCAGAACGCGCGCTCCAATTCCGACTCCAGTCCGTCGATCGGCCCGTACGTCGATATTCCGCTGTGGGACTGGGGCCAGCGCCGCGCGCGGTTCCATGCCGACGAAAAGCAACTGGACGCCGCCTTGCTCGGCTACCGCAAGGCCGTGCTGGAAGGCGTTAGCGAAGTGGAAGGTGCACTGGGCAGCCTGGCGCGCCAGGACAGCAGCATCCAATCGCTGCGTGCGGCCAATGATGTCGCCAACCAGCAGGTCAAGCGGCAGGCGCGGCAGGTGCAGTTGGGCCTGTCCAGCGAGTTTGATGGGCTGGATACGCAGCGTGCCGCATTGGCCTCGCAGGCCGACCTGATCGGTGCGCAGGGCGCGCGCGTGCTGGCGTTTGCGTCGCTGTACCGCGCCCTTGGTGGCGCACCGCTGCCGGTCGAGGCTGAGGGCGAACCGCAATGATCGCGCTGGCCCGCAAGACCCTGGCCTATGAGTGGCGCCGGTTCCTGCCGGTGGTGCTGGCGATGTGCTTCGCCGGCGTGCTGCTGATCGTGCAGGCGGCGCTGGTGCTGGGCATCTTCGGCACCGCCGCGATCTATGTGAAGGCATCTTCGGCCGATATCTGGGCCGGTTTCCCCGGTACCCAGAGCGTCAACTACGGCCATGCGATCAGCGCCGATGTGGAAAGCCACCTGCGCATGGATCCGGATGTCACCCGCGTCGAACCTTACGAATGGGTCGATGGTGAGTGGCGGTCCGGCGCGCAGGGCACCGGCAACGTGTCGGTGTACCTGTCCGGCATCTCCACCCGCGACGATGCAATGATGTTCGCGCGCATCCTGCCTGCCGACCTGCGTGCACAGCTGCGCGAACCGGGTGCGGTGATCGTCGACAGCGCCGACCTGGATACGCTGGGCGTGGACCTGCAGAACAACCGCGCCTGGATCAATGGCAAGGCCGTGCGCGTGGTTGCCGCGCAGCCGGGCCTGCGTGGCCTTGGTGGTGTCAACGTACTGGCTTCGCTGGATACCGCGCGCGCCATCGCCGGTACCGACCCACATGAGGGCAGTACCTACTTCGTGGCGGGCCTGCGCTCGCCGGACCTGGCCGACCGCGTGCGCGATCGCCTGGCCGCGTCAATGGGCCAGGCTACGCCGGTCGAGTTCTGGACCGCGCCGGAGTTCGCCAGCCGCTCGCAGCAGTACTGGCTGTTCGACACCGGTGCCGGCATCGCGGTGTTGTTCATGGCCGTCATCGTCTGCTTCGTCGGCGCGGTGATCACCAACCAGTCGTTCGCGTCGGTGGTGGCTGGCTCGGTTCGCGAGTACGCCACGCTCAATGCACTCGGTGCAGGCCGCTATGCGCTGGCACGGGTGGTGTTCGAGCAGGCGTTGCTGATCGGTGGCGTGGGCATGTTGCTGGCGGCGGCCTTCAGCACCGTGGTGCTGTTGATCGCGCAGACCCAGCGCGTGCCGGTGCAGCTGACACCGATGGTGATCCTCGGCTGCGTCGCACTGGTTGCGGTGATGGCCATGCTCTCCAGCATCATGGCGGTGCGCAGTGTCGTCCGCTCCGATCCATCGTTGCTGCTGCGTTGAGGACCGGCCGATGACTTCCACACGCGCCGTCGCCCCGACCCTGCGGGCCGATGCACTTGAAAAGGGCTTCATGTCCGGCGACGTGCAGGTGCCGGTGCTGCGCGGCCTGTCGCTGGACATCTATCCTGGCGAGCTGACCCTGGTATCGGGCCCGTCGGGTTGCGGCAAGAGCACGCTGTTGTCGCTGCTGTCCGGCCTGTCCGCGCCCGATGGTGGCCGCGTGCACGCACTTGGCCAGGATGTGGGGCACATGACCCGAAGCGAGGTGGAGCGCTTCCGCCTGCACCATGTCGGTTTCGTGTTCCAGGGCTTCAATCTGTTCCCGGCACTGACTGCGCTGGAGCAGGTGCAGCTGCCGCTGGGCTACCGCGGCATGCGCAATCGCGAAAGCGAACCGCTGGCGCGCAAGGCGCTGGAAGAAGTGGGCCTCAGCCACCGCAGTCACATGCGCCCGGCGCAGCTGTCCGGCGGCGAGAAGCAGCGTGTGGCCGTTGCCCGCGCCTTCGCCAAGTCGCCGACGCTGATCTTCGCAGACGAACCCACCAGCGCGCTGGACGCCGAGAACGGCCAGCGCGTGATCGACATCCTGCATCGCTACGCACGTGCGCATGGCGCCACCGTGCTGTGCGTGAGCCACGATCCGCGCCTGATCCGGCATGCCGATCGGGTGATCGCCATGGAAGACGGCATGGTCCGTGATGACCGCCGCCAGAACGAAACTGTAGAGTCCGCCCCATGACCAAGACGTCGCACCTGCTTCCCCTCAGCCTGGCCCTGTCCGCGGCACTGCTGCTCGGCGCCTGTTCCAGGGACGCGCCTGCGCCTGCACAGTCGCCTTCGGGCAAGGCCGGTGCAACCGCCGTCGGCAAGGTCGCGGTGGCGCGCGGCATCATCGACGTCGAGGGTGGCCTGATCGCGCTGGCACCGCCGGTGGATGGCTCGATCACCGCCGCACCGGTGAAGGAAGGCGCCACGGTGAAGAAGGGGCAGCTGCTGCTGTCGCTGGATGGTGCCTTGCTGCAGCAGGAGGTGGCGATGGCCAGCGCCGATCTCGCCCTGGCCAATGACCGCCTGAAGGGCAGTCAGGCGCAGCTGCGCGAACTGGAGCGCAACGCTACTCGCCTTTCCACGGGGGCCAGCGAAGGCGTGTCGTCCAACCAGCAGGCCGATGCGGCCAAGCAGCAGCTGGCGGGTGTGCGCGCCGATGTTGACGTGGCCGGTGCGCAGGTCGACCTGGCCCAGCACAAGCTGGAACACGCCAGGCTGAAACTGCAGCAGATGTCGCTGAGCGCGCCGGAAGCCGGCACCGTGGTCGGCCAGGTGCCTGGCCTCGGAGCTTTCGTGCAGGCGGGCAAGCCGGCGATCTCCCTGCTGCCCGCGCGCCCGCTGCAGGTACGTGCCGAACTCAGCGCCGCCTATGCCGATGCCGTGCAGGTGGGCATGAAGGCTACCGTGGTGCCGGACAGCGATGGTGCCGAGAACACCGGCACGCTGCCGTCCGCACGCGTGGTGCGCATCAGCCCTGTGTTCGCGCAGGCACGCCTGCCTGAAGATGCAGGGCGTGGCGTGGCCAAGGTAGTGGAGTGTGTACTGGAGTTCGATGGCGAGGCCAAGGCGCGCTTCGGCCAGCATGTGCGGGTGGAGTTCCGGAAGTAGGTCCGGTCAGCCGTTGAGCCAGCGGCGTAGGCGCGGGCAGACGGAGGCCGGGACCACGACCAGCAGCGCCAGAAGAAGGATGCCGCTGGTTGCAAGCAACCAGAACAGGTGCACATCGCGCACGGGAGACTGATGCATGGCGGTCACGCCCCAGAGTGTTGTCCAGCCCAGCCAGGGGAAGGCGCAGACAAGCATTCGCAGCCACAGACGGTGAAATCGCCATGGCTGCACGATCAGGCCCAGGGCAACAATCTCCACCAGAATGATCAGCGTTAAGGTGACGACTGAACTTGTGGGGTAAGGCAGTGTTCCAGACTCGGTGTGACGCAGTTGCCAGTAGTCTGGCTTGAAGCCGGCATGGATGAGTGCGAACGCCAGTAGCAGCCATACAACGGATGCGGATAGCCAGAAGACCTGGATTGCCGTCGGTTTCTGAAAGAGGTTTGGCATCTACTCGGGCAGGTATCCCTGCTGCTTCCAGAAGTTCATCGCGAACGCATGGTCTTTCGCGAGGTAGGGTGTTCTTCCTTTCAGTAAGCCCGAATTTGTGCCGCGCATTTCCCTTGCGCCACGCTTGAACAGGTGTAGTGCGTCGGCCAGCGCCTCCCCTCCGACGGGATCTATCTGAACCGGCGAGTCTTCAGTGCGCAGGTCTGCCTTGTAACGAATGTGAACGCGCTCCCCTCCATCCATGCATGTCTCAATGCAGTAGTAGTAGCTTTCGATGACGCTGCTACCGTCGACCTGTTGAAGTTCCCGTGAAAGGCGGAGCATGGGCTCCTCGCGGCCAGGCCCGCGTTTCTCTTGGCGAAATGCAGCATGACAGTGACCCACCCAGAATCCGCAACGTTCACCATCGCCGTAGTCGTCGTATGGCTGGCAGATCGGAAGCGCCAGGAGATCGCGTATCTCGGCCGCTGAAATTGTCTCCGTGGTCCTTTGGCGGTTCGATGCGCCTTCCTTAAGAAATCGCCACCCGTCGAGGATAAGTGCGATGAAGGGGGGCTGGATGTCGTGTGACTCCACCTCGTCCCATTCGGGCTGAACTTGTCCAGCATCGCTGCAGACGTATTTCAATAGGCTCCAACCAGATCCAGCACCTCCCATGTGAGAGGCTGTGGTGCTGGCGGTCGCTTCAGTGCGCCGCATTACGAGGCGTGCAGCGATGTTCTTCGATGGATCTTCCATCTGCACGGTGTATGCGCGGGCGTCGGCGTCGGTGTTGTCCGCACTTGCTAGAAGTGAGATGCCGCTGCGGTGGAATTCATAGGTCCGGGTATCCATGGGAAGCATGTCTTCTCCACAGACGCGTAGCAGACTTTCTGGGCTGACAGTTGCATCGCCAAACAGGTTCACTGTGCATAGCGTCGGGTCCGGCGCTGACAGACCCTCCGCACGGATGACGCTCTTCCCGGCAGTGAGCCTTTGCAGCATGGCTCCTGCATCCAGTGACCAGAAGCTGTCCGGACCCTCGGATTCGCGTGAGAGGCAATCGGGCTCGATGATCTGCTCAATTCCGTCGTCAATGATGGCTTCGTCGTCCATCCTGCGAATGCAGTGAACCGAGCCATCGAATTGCATGGAGTAGTCGGTCTGAATGAGAAGCGCTGCCTGGGTGTTCCCGACCACGTGCAGTTCCCCGTGGTTGTAGTCGCCCCAGAACAGCTCGCGTATCAGCAGGTTGCCGCCTACGCGGATTTCCTGTCCGCCGGCGATGGCATTGGTTGTCGTCAGGTCGCCCGAGACAAGCAATCCGCATGCGCCGTCGGTTTCAAGGCTGTGAACATGGCGCGCTATCTCTGCATTGCCGCGAACCAGGATGAAACGGATGTACGCACCAAGATCTTCTTCCCGCCACGGGGCCAGCGGGTCGTCCAGGTCCAGCGTGTCGAGCTTGAGGTCGCCATCAACCAAGAGAACTAACTCATCGGGATCACCCCAGACGTAGTGCTCTGGTGCGTATGTTGAGTCCTGCGGTACCTCACCCTTGATGTCGGCGTATCGGACGACCTGAAAGGGGCAGGCTGCGGAAAGTCGCGTGGCAAGTTCCAGGGGAGTAATCGGCCGGTCTCCAGCCATCGCTGGTAACGCTGCCTCAAGCGGATCCGCGTCGTCGGGGAGCTGTGATGCCTGCTGGCTCGACTGCTGCATGAATTATCCCGGTTTGGCAGAGGCATATGCAGAGCAGCGACAGTGAAAGTATTGCCGGCTCTGTGGGCCTCGGGTCAGGTACTGTCCTTCGCCGGTCCGCTGCGGGTCCATGCAACTATTCTGAAATGCGTAGGCCATCTCTGCGCGTCTTCTCCCTGCGGAAGCCATGCGGTGAGCTTATGAAAGCCCGCCACGCGCTCACCGCCGACACCAAGCACAGCGCCAGCAGTAGTCCCACGTCCAGCATCAACAACCACAGCAGATGCATGCCGTGTACCGGCGGCTGGTGCATGGCTGACAGCATCCACGGCACCGACCATGCCAGCAGCAGGGCGAAGGCGATCAGCAGGCGCAGCCACAGTCGTTTCAGTCGCCACGGCCGCACGATCAAGGCGGCTACCACCAGTTCGACGGTGCCCAGCAACGCGAACACGATGACAGTGCTGGTCGGGTAGGGCGACTCGGCGCCTTCCAGGTGATGCAGCAGCCAGTAGTCTGGGGTGAAGCCGGCATTGACCAGTGCGGCGATCAGCGCCAGCCAGGTCAACGCAACCAGCAACCAGAACAGGCGGACGTAGCGTCTAGGCATCGGCGGTGTCCGTGGTGGCAGGCAGGCGCTTGCGTGATGCATACCACGCGGTTGTGACGATCGCGGCCAGTGCCAGCAGGCCGGGCCCGAGGGTGAAGTACAGCAGGCGCAGCGGATGGTTGTGCATCAGTGTCCAACTCGCGAACGCCAGGGGAATCGCCAGCACCAGCAGCTTGGCAAACAGTGGCCGCAGCACCGCGATCAGCGGCTGGGCGCCAATGAACATCCAGAACAGATAGAACTGGGCGATGCCCAGGCCGATGTCACGATGTGAAGCAAAGCCGAAATGGTCGCGATACCAGTTCATTCCCATCGGCATCAGCGCCCAGTACAGCAGGGCCACCAGCAGATGCAGCAGCAGGGCGATCAACAGAGGCGTGCCGCGAAGGAGCATGGGCGAACGGGGCCGGGCGGGGCAGCGTACCCCACTGCGGACGCCCGTGACTGCATGATGTGAAGACTGTTGACGGCGTGAAGGAATTTGGACACAATAGCGCTCCTTCGACGCAGGTCGAACGGAATCTGCGGGAATAGCTCAGTTGGTAGAGCGCAACCTTGCCAAGGTTGAGGTCGCGAGTTCGAGTCTCGTTTCCCGCTCCAGATTCTACAGGGCCCCGGCAGGGGCCTTGTTTTTCTCCCGCCACGGCAAGGCGGGGCACGTTGGGCCACAAGGCTTTGCGCGCAGTCAGAAATGTGAAATCGCTGGTGTGTTTTCCGGATTTCCGGTAGCATGTCGGCTTACGCGGGAATAGCTCAGTTGGTAGAGCGCAACCTTGCCAAGGTTGAGGTCGCGAGTTCGAGTCTCGTTTCCCGCTCCATGTTCCGACAGGCCCCATCATGGGGTTTTGTCTTGTCAGGGCCCAGTTCCTGGCGCGCAGTACGTTGGCCTCATGGCAGAGTGGCTATGCACCGGATTGCAAATCCGTTTACAGCGGTTCGATTCCGCTTGAGGCCTCCAATTGAAAAGCCCTGACTCCGGTCAGGGCTTTTTTTTGCGTGGCGTTCGATGCCTTTGTGCAGAATCTCCTGATTCGGCCATGAAATCATCTGTTTGCCACCCGTTGTCAGCAGGTCCTATGAAGCCGAGGAACGAGTATGTACGTCGTCTGGACGTGCTGCTTGACCGCGGCGTGGTGCCGGAGGAGCTAGCCAACACCGAGGCGGCAGCGGAGAATCTGCGACGCGAACACGCCTCTCGATGCCATCAGCGGCTTGGCCGGGGCAAGTGTCGCGGTGGTGTGCAGTCCGACCCGGCGCAGCCGGTGTTGCGGGTTCGGGCCAGCTATCCAGTCAGCCCGTAGCTTTGGCGGGAATCACCTCCTGATCACGTTGTGCAGGAGGACATCGTCCTTGCCGAGAGCCTCCAGATGCGTAGCGAACCGCTGCACGATGCGGTGGTGGTCACTGGTGAGCTGCCGGGAAAGGGCGTCACCTGCAAAGTACGCAAGGACGGTGAGGCAGGTCAGCTTTTCGCACAGCAGGTCAGCAGCCCACTGATCATGCTGCTGCCGTCGGCGCCGAGCGCGGGCGGAACATCCTTGGTGAACGAAGTGAGCAAGCGGCCGTCGACCTCACTATGCCGCTGTTCCCCAAGCCGATTAAGCCAGGTGAGGTCGGCCCAGTCATGCCATTGGACCTGGTGGAAGTGGTTGGCGCTGCGGGGAGATGGCATGGGCAGTGCGAGTCGCTGCGCGTTGATGTTGTGATCGAGCACACCGTAACCCTCGAAAGGCACTACAACGATGCGAACTGACCTTTGGGATCAATTCGGCGAACTGGTCAGCAGCAATCCTCGATTGCTGGCGACCGTCACCGCGCACAACAGTGATGGCACCAGCAAGCTGACGACGTATGACGGGGTACAGGTGCGGGCTTTCGGCCAGCGGCGGCAAACCATTCCTTACAACGTCTGGGTTCGAGGTGGTCGCCTGATTGAAGCGGCTCCCAACCTTCCAGTGATGGAGGTCACCATCTAAATACTCCTCACAGGAGAAGCGTATGTGCTATTACGCCCGGATCATCGCTGCCTACTGGAATCTGGTCAGGATGACCGGCGCGCGTGGCATTTGTGAGAAAAGCCCTGCTCGTTGAGTGAGCTGGGCTTTGCATCGGTAAATCAAATTTGCTGGACTGGGCCGACATCTATCCTGCCACTGCAGTTGCCGACACATCCACCGCCAAAGTTGGTGCCACCGACGCCAACTCCGCCACCCCCATTCTCGGTGCCGCCTCCGCCAGTCTCCACGCCGCCGCCTTCGTAGATTGGCTCGGGCATAACACCCTCGCGAGGGGTCCGGCCTTCGCCCACCCAATTGGATTCAAAATTCTCGTGATAGACGGTGCAGTGGGTGGGATTGCATATCTGGTACGTTGTTCCAGTCGCCCACGCAAAGAATGGCACATAGTCGATTGGTGCCCGCGAGTCTTTAATGACCTCTAGGGTTCTTGCGTCGGGTACCGGTGATTCGACGTGACAATCGGTGCAGAAGTAGGGGCCGCGTTCGAAAGCGAACGTGCTTGCTGCGAGTGCGATCGCAGCGACGACTATCAGAAGTAGAATGGCCTTGCGGCGGGGGATGCGGAAGAACTTCTTATCTGCAGCATGAGTCATAGAGTTGATTTCCCTTTCGAAGTGCCAAGTTCAGCTGTTCTGCACTTAGCGATTTGTCCAAGGTACTAACTTGTCGAGCTGGCACTATCGACGGATCTGCGAGACGAACTGCTTCAAAGTAAGCTCTGCTTGTAACTCGGTCCTCGTCGACAAGTACACCAGCGTGATAGGCATTACCAAGCTGTAGGAGTGCGTCCGCACTGCCTTGGTTTGCCATTTCTTGCAGATAGCCAACAGCTGTCTGCTTGTATTCCTTCGTGCGGTCTGGATTGCGAAGCAGCTCCGCTGGTCCTCCAAGGGCGGATTGTGAGTCCGCGGCATAAAGGAGTCGTGCTCCAATGTTCCCCTGCTCTGCTGCAAGCGAGAGCCATCTACTGGAACTCAGTTCATCTTCAGCGGATAGTTCAATGCACGCGGTCGCGACATTCTCGGAAGCGTGAAGTGCGACGCCTCGAGACGCGCGTCGATTGATGTCCTTACACTCATTGAGCTTCTGGAATATTCCGTAGGACGCTGTCGCATCACCAGCTAATGCCAACGGCGAAAGTCTTGAAATGACTTCGTGCACTGTCCCTGGTGGGATTGGTCCATAGTCTTCCACTGCGTACGCGCGTCCGGACAGTTGCCGCACACGAACTAATCTGTTGGCCGCAGACCCTGGTGTGGATCTTGAAGAGACCGGCCGCGAGGCGGAGATCGCGGGCCCTCGAGTGGCGTGCTCCAGAGCGCTGGATGGCTCTGACGATGAGGCGGCTTTGTTTGGCTGCGTACTCGGTGCGGTTGTTCCGTACCAAACTGCCGCTCCTGCCAGCATGGCTAGTACAGCGAGGCTCAGGGCTTTGATCCGTCGACTCATAGCGCTCCTTTGTTGCTGATGAACGTAGTGCGTGTACAGGGGGGGGCATAGATGGTGCTCGATCTGGGGTGTCTCCGAGTGCCAAGTGCTTTACAGACCTCTATTTGTAAACGGCGACGGGCGGAACCACCCCCGGCCAAGGTGCAACTGAAGTTCATTTTTTGTTCACAATAGTGGCTGGTGGGAGCTTTGCGGCATCGGCGACTGGCTCAGTTACAGGCCGGGGACTTGGGCGCGCCTTGTCGAATCGTTGACGCGGTGGCCGGTCGTGTCCTTCTGGCCATGCGTCCTTCCCTTCCTACGGTTACCAGGGCTTCTGCACTGCGCCCATTCCCTCTGGTTGGGTCCAGACCGGTGAGCGCTGGGCGCTCTGGTAGAACGGTCAGGAGACGGCCGGCGTCACTCCCCTTGGGGTGCGCCTGTGGATGGAAGGCCAGAAGATGGGGCAGGTGAAGGGGGCGCGCGGCCAACGTCCGGCAGGCGAAGCGCTACGCGGAACGCTGGTGCGCGGCCCGGCTGTATCCCGAGCTGCCTCTGCGTGAGGCCGTCGCCCGGCTGACCGACAGCACGCCGATCCAGTTGCCCCCGCCACTGCCCGGTCTGCCGCCGACCCGCGAACAGCAGCAACAGGCCCGACGCCTGGCCGAGGCCAGAGCGAAGGCGGTTGAGCGGATCAAGGCAGCACTCGATCGGTTGGGGCGGTTGGGCCGGTGTCGCCTCCGCTCAGGCTATTGATGAGTAAGGATTTGATTGGGATTACAAATCCGTTTACAGCGGTTCGATTCCGCTTGAGGCCTCCAATTGAAAAGCCCTGACTCCGGGCAGGGCTTTTCGTTTTTCTGCGGTCTGGAATGTGCTGTACGAGCGCTATGATCGGGTCTGGGCCTTAGCGGACTTCATGCGGATGACTCCCAGACACATCGTGGAAACCTGGATCGAGCGCTTCAACGCAGGCGATGCTGCTGGCCTGGCGGAGCTGTATCACCCCGACGCGATCAATCACCAGGTCACCCAGGACCCGATCAAGGGCCGCGATGCGATCCGTGCCACCTTCGAGCGTGAATTCAGCACTGCTGAAATGGTCTGCATTCCCGAAGTCATCCATGAGGCCGGCAATGTCGCTGCGCTGGAATGACGCGACCCTCTTGGCCTGCGTGGATGCGGCTTCTTCACGGTTGACGGAGGATTGATCACGTTCCAGCGCGGCTACTGGGACAAACTCTCGTTCCTGAAGATGCACGGTCTTCCGATCGAGTGAGCCGCAAGGCCGGGCGGCATCCGTGCCGCCTTGGTCGTGGCCTGATCGGCTACAGCCTGGCCAGCGCCTGCACCGTGGCCTGCGTCAGCGGCTGGGGCAGAGCATCCCCGGCAAACCAGCCCAGCCCGGTCTGCACGCCCGGCTCCTGGATGGAAGCCTCGGCACCCGCAAGTGCCCGTGCCTCGTAGATAGGCGCGACCCAGTGCTGAGCAAGCGCCGGCTCGAAATGATCGGCCACGCACAGCAGGCGCAGCAGCTGCACTTCCAAGGCGGTCTCCTCGCGGACTTCGCGGACCACGGCAGCCTCCACCGTTTCCATCCAGTCGACTTTGCCGCCAGGCAGGCCCCAATACCCGCGCTCCGGATCGCGTCCGCGCTGGATCAGCAGGATGCGGCCGCCGGCATCACGGACGACGGCGCCGCATCCAAGGCGGGGAATCTGCAGTTCAGTCATGGCGGTGAATGAAGAAGGGACGGTTTTCATTCTTGCATGCACGCCGCATCAGGCGAACCCGCGCTAAGCTGGACACCTGTGCATCAACAACCTCGCGGGTGTGTCGCATGGTCATCCGGCAACTTGGTGCTGACGACGCCGACATTCTCTGGCAGGCGCGGTTGCAGGCGCTTCGCGAGTCGCCCGCTGCGTTCCTGTCCACGCTGGCCGAGGCGCAGAATGAGACAGCAGACGTGATGCGCGCCCAGCTTGCTGATCCCGGGACGCGTTATTTCGGCGCTTTCATCGACGGCAAGCTTGCGGGCTTCCTGCGCTACGTACGCCCGATGCGGACGGCGCGACGGCATACGGCGGAAGTGCACAGTGTCCATGTGGGCACCGGCCACCGTGGCCAGGGTATCGCCCGCCACCTTCTTCTTGCTGCGTTTGCATCTGCGCGCGCCGAGGGCATTGAATCGCTCACCCTCACGGTGCTGGAGGACAATGCTGCTGCGCGCGGGCTGTATGAATCGCTGGGTTTCAGCGTACTCGGCAGGGAGCCGCGCGCAGTCAAGCGCGAGGGCATCTACACGGATATCGTCTCGTACTGGATCACATTGCACTGACAGTGAAACGTTACTGCGGGCCCGGTCATGTTTCCGTGGCACGATGGGCCTGGACACACATTCATTCGACGAAGATAGGGCAATGCGCGTTCAGGTATGCCGCTGGCAAAGCGTAGCGCCGCAACACCGTCAGCAGGCGGTGGATCTGCTCCGCCAGGCTTTCCCGGACATGCAGGGCGAGGGCTACGCCATCCCGGGGCAGGTCGCTCTGGTCCTGGCAATGGGAGGTGATCACGTTGTCGCACATCTCGCGCTGTATGAACGCAACGTACTGCTGGACGGCGAGCCGGAACGCATGGGCTTGATTGGCGGCGTGGTGGTGCGTGCCGACGTTCGCCGGCAGGGCGTTGCCTCGCGGTTGATCGAAGCGGCCCATGCAGAGTTGCGCCGGCACGGTATCGATTTCGCCGTGCTGTTCGCCCTGGATCATCGGCACTATGCTTCTGCGGGCTATGTACCGATGCAGAACGAGACCTGCTTCATTGAAGACGGCCACGTACGCAGGTTCGTCTATCGCGGCGGCATGGTGGCCGCGCTGGGAGCGCGCCGCTGGACCACGGCCTTGCTCGATCTGCAGGGCGAAACGGTCTGAACGGCGCCAGCGTGCGGTCGCCACCAAACCACCGTATCGTGGCGGTTGTCCAATGAACCAGGGAGCGGTGCAGGATGAAGGGGAAGGTAGTGATGGCGATGCTGCTGCTGGGGTGTTTCCCGCTGGCATCGGCCCAGGTCTACAAGTGCAAGGGCGCTTCCGGTGAAACGGTATACAGCCAGAATCCCTGTGCTGCCGGCGCTGAACCCATGAAGCTGCGTTCCAGCCGTTCCTCCACGGAAACGGCGGGGGAGGCATCGAACCGCGCGGCGGTGTACCAGAACACCGAACTGGCCGACGCCGGTATCGCCGAGCGCAACTGCGTGCAGGGCGAGCGCTCGCGCATCTACGGTCCGCTGGAGTCGCGCAGCCAGCAGATCGGTCGGCAGATCGCCGAGTTGAACCGGCAGATGGCCGCGTCGAGCAACAACCTGGCCGGCGCAACCCGTGACTCGGGCATCCGTGCGCAGATTGCCAGCCTGCAGCAATCGTTGAGTGCCGAGCGGATGGCGGCGGATACACAGATGGCGAGTGCGCGCGAACAGTGCGCCTCGACCCGGCGTGAACGCGAGCGCTCGGTGCGCGACAAGTTCAGCAACGTACCCGCGGGTACGCCATGAGTCGTTCCCGCTAGGCGGGAAGGCGCATGGGTGTCTCCGCACGGAAGTTGCGCCCAACCGGCGCGCTCACGCCCAGGTAGTGCCGGAACAGGTAGATCAGCGGTTTCCAGCGCGTCACATCGATGTGCTGGGTGCCGTCCACGGTGATGTCTTCGTGCGCATGCACGCAGCGGATGCGGCCTTCGACGATCACGAAGCCCTGGCCATCATCCTCGCCGGGTGGATGCATCGCCATGACGGTGGCCTCCACCTGCAGCGGGCACTCGGCAATGGCCATCGGAGCAACATGCGTCGACACGACGGCAGTGAATCCGCCCAGTGCGAACTTGTCGCGCACGTGCACGTAGCCCATCGCCTGCTTGGCGGTCGGCACCGGGTTACAGCCGGTTGCCCGCGCGATCGCCTCGACCTGTGCGGCCTGCGCGGATGAGGGGAAGTTCAGCACGCACTCGCTGCGCAGCTGCAGGTTGCGATAGCCCTGGCCCTGCGTACCGAGACCCAGCACTACCCGGTTGCCCAGCGCCCAGAACGAAGAAAGCGGGCTGATGTTGCTGCTGCCGTCGTCATTCAACGTGGTCATCAGCAGCACGGGCGTGCCTGGGTACAGGACCGAAGGGGTGATGCGGCGGCGATGGATCGAAGCGGTCCTCACGGCAGGTCTCGCGGTTGCGGGCGAGCACTGTGCCGCGCAGTCGGCTGCTGACGCTTCGGCCTGCATCGAACTGTTGGCAGATGACGGCATGCCACAATGGGGCATGGTCCACACCTCCGGTTCCCTTGTCAGTGTCGGTGCCCTGGTCGGGGACCAGGCGCGTGCCGCCATGCTGCTGCAGTTGATGGATGGACGGGCCTACACCGCGATGGAGCTGGCGCGCGTGGCCGGGGTAACGCCGCAGACGGCGAGCACGCACCTGCGCAGGCTGGTCGAGGGCGACCTGCTGGTGGCGGTGGCGCAGGGGCGTCATCGCTACCACCGGCTGGCATCGAGCGAGGTGGCAGAGATGCTCGAAGGCATCCTGCGCGTGGCCGACCGTACCCCTTCGTGTACCGCTGCGGCCACGCGCAGCATGCCTGCACTGCGCGAGGCGCGTTCCTGCTATCGGCACCTGGCCGGCGTGCACGCGGTCGCCATCACCGATCGCCTGCTGCAGGCGGGGCATGTACTGCCATGCGAAGGGCATTGGCAGATCAGCGCTGGAGGCGCCGCATTCCTTGCCGGACTGGGCCTGCCGTTGCGCGAGCTCCTGCAGCAGCCGGTGGCGGCCAACCCGGCGCGCTACTGCCGTGGCTGCCTGGACTGCACCGAACGGCGGCCACACCTGGCAGGGCTGGTCGGTGAGGCGATGCTGGATAGTTTCGTGAACAACGATTGGCTGCGGCGCGTCGAGGGCCGGCGCGAACTACGGCTGACGCCACCCGGGCGCGAGGCGTTGTGGCGGCTCTTCAACCTGGCGACCTGAGCGGCGCGGCCAGTCTCAGTCACCCGCGACATGGCAAGGCGTTATGGTCGAGTTCCACGTCTCAGGGAGCTGCAATGGCGAGCAAGGACATCACGGGTCGCTTCGGGCACGGAGCGAATCGGAAATGAGCAAAATCATGGCAGATGTGCGTTGGCTGACCTTTCGGTTGAAGAACGGGCAATCCATCGGGCCGGAGCGGCTGAAGGACGGATGGGTGATAGCCTCGGAAACCGCCCGCTGCGAGGTCCGCCGCGAACATATCGAGGGATCGGGCCTGGTGTATGCCCTGTATGCGCCGGCCAACCTGGCCTCACCGCGGCGCGCGGAAATGCGCATGCGCGAATTCCTGATGAGCTCGGGCTACACCTTCACGATGGGCACGCTGGGCGGCTGATCCCCGCCTGCCGCGGCCACGGGCGCACGGCCAAGACCTGGCCGAGCGCGCCGATCTGACCGCGCGCATCGAACGGCACTGTGCTGGTCGGCCGACACCCGGGTGGCCAAACGGCACCGACATGTCGAAGCCCAGCCACTCGCCTTCGGGCATGCCGAACAGGTGCGCGGTCAGATCGAGGGGAGGCGGCACATGCTGCGCGGGTCCCTGCACCGTAAGCGTTACCAGCGTGGCGGACGCGTTTCGCTACGCGATGGACTCAGCGTTGCACTGTCTTCAAGGCATCGACAACCTGTGCTTCAGAGAAGCCACAATGTCCTTCGCCCACCGATGGCAGTACCCGTGGCGCTGGCCGCGCACCTGCGTGTGCGGCCAACTGCGGATACACCGTCTGCATGTGCGGCACGATGGTCGGGTCGTTGTGGTTGAACTGGATCACCAGCGGGCGCTGCAGTGCGCCGGTCAGCGCCAGCGTCGCGCGCACCCTGGCCTGCGCGGCAGGTACAGCATCGATGCGCCGCACCCCGGCGTTGAATGCGGCGTCATCGCCGAAGCCGCTGTAGACCATGCCCCTGTTGCCGACCGGCATGCCACCGCTGCGTGTGGCCAGCTCGTGCAGGACCAGGGCGTGCAGGCTGATCGTGCCGGCCACTTCATCGGGGGAAACCTGCAGCCGCTGCGCCAGCAACGCGGCATGCGCCGGGTCGCGTTGCAGCGCGGTGACGATGCCCTGGTAAAGCTCGCTCTGGGGCAGCATGGCTGCTTCGCGCGACGCCAACCCGGTGACCGGCAGCCCCTCAGCTTTGGGGAAGAAATAATCGAACGCGACCAGTGTGGTCAGCAGGTCGGCCGCGATCTGTTCGCCACTGAGATTGGCGCCGCACAGCGACACACCACCGGCATAGTGCTGCGGGAAACGCTCGAGGCTGCCAATGGTTACGGCACCACCCATCGAGAAGCCCAGCATCCAGGTGTGTCGCACGCGCTTGAGTTCACCCAGGGCATGCTGTCGCAGGTGTTCCATGTCGGTGATCGCCTCGGCCACCGCCCAGCCTTGGCTGGAATACGCGCTCTGCGCGACGGCGTAGCCCGCGCCCAGCAGTGCTGCGGTGCTGTCACCGGCGGCCATCGGCGTGGTGCGTGGCACGCCCACGGGCTCATAGCCATGGGCCAGCATCACCAGGTCGCCGTTCCAGTCTGCCGGTACATCCAGCCGCCAGGGGGCGCCCTGCAGCTCGCCGCTGAGCGTGCGTGGTGCCGTGGTTGGTGCTGCCAGCGATGCCGTCGAAGCATGCAGCAGGCCAAGGGCGAGGGCACATCGAAGCAAGGGGCGCATCGTGGTCATTCCATGCGGGAATGGCGCAGAGCATAGATGCCAGCGGAATGTTGCGCGCGCTGCACTGCCGCAGGGGATTGCGGGCCGAACAGGCGGCGCTCTACGCTGGCGACATGGTCCCGCACGTCACCGCGTTGATTATCCGCATTCCCCACGGGAAGGCGGGGTAGCGCGCGGTCGTCACGGCCCTGCAACCCGCCCGGGAAGGCGGATTGCATGCAGCGCTCTCCCGGGAACTGGAATCCACCGAGGAGATCGCAGATGCAACACCCTTCATCCGCCGATGGCGGCGCAACCCTGCACCTGCTGTGCGGCAAGATCGGCGCAGGAAAATCGACGTTGTCGCAACAGCTGGCGGCCAAGCCTCGCCACGTATTGATCAGCGAAGATGCCTGGTTGGCCACGCTGCACCCGGGCGAAATCCACTCCGTCGCCGATTATCTGCAGCGCGCAGCCACGCTGCGCAGCGTGCTGACCGATCATCTGCGTACGCTGCTGCGGGCCGGCGTCTCGGTGGTGCTCGATTTCCCCTTCAACACGCCCGCCACCCGCGGGTGGGCACGTGAGGTGTTCTCGCCAGTGGGCGCCGCGCATCAACTGCACTTCCTCGATATCGCCGACGAGGTCTGCAAGGCGCGGCTGCGTGCACGCAATGCATGCGGCGAGCATCCCTTCCAGGCCAGCGATGAGGAATTCAAGCAGATCACCCGCCACTTCGTTGCACCGGCCGCAGAAGAGGGTTTCATGGTGATGCGCTACACCGAGGCAGGCCCGGCATAGCGCGGTCGGCTCAGTCGCCGAATGCCGGCTTGCCTTCGGTGGCGGTGCGCACGAGCGTCCTGCGGAAGGTCTCGACCAGGGGGCGCAGGTTGATGCGGTGCCAGGCCGCCCACAGCGGTGTGCGGTAGCTGAACCACGGCAGCTCGCGCAGCACCACGCCGTCCGGCGCCTGGTGATCCAGGCTCTGCTGGACGGTGGTCAGGCCCAGGCCGGCGGCCACCAGGCCAAGCGCGGCCAGTGGCTCGGTCGCTTCCATGGCGATGGTCGGGGTGAACCCGGCTTTCGCACACGCGGCGATGAAGGTGTCGTGGCGCAGTGCGTTTTCCCTGTGCATCACGCCGATCCACTGCTGGCTGGCCAGATCCGCGGGCGTGATGAGTTCTGCGCTGGCCAGTGCGTGCGCTGCCGGCACGGCCAGCAGCATTGGGTCGTTCAGCACCTGCGTGGCCTCCAGGTCCGGATCGTCGAACGCCGGTGGTTCGCAGACCAGGGCGATGTCCAGGCTGCGTTGTCGCAGGCCTTCCAGCTGCACGTCCGACTGCTGGTTGTAGAGCGCGATATGCACCGCCGGGCGATCGCCGCGCAGTTCGCGCAGGGCGGTGGGCAATACGCCGGAGTGCATCGCGTACTCCAGATAGCCGATGCACAGGCCGCCTTCGTCGCCGCGGCCGAGCCGGCGTGCCAGCGATTCCAGCCGGTTGGCATGGGTCAGCAGGGCCCGCGCCTCGGCCAGGAAGGTACGGCCATCGGCGGTCAGCCGGATGCGCTGCTGCGAGCGTTCGAACAGCTGCAGTTCCAGCCGTTCCTCCAGCTGGGCGATCTGCCGGCTGAGCGGGGATTGGGAGATGTGAAGGCGCTCGGCAGCGCGGCCGACGTGTTCATCTTCGGCGACGGCCACGAAGTAGCGCAGTTGGCGGAGGTCGAGCATAAGACCTTGTAGGACTCAAGATAATTAAATTATGTCTTGGACAGTCTTATCGGGCAAGCCTAGCCTGTGCCTCAACTTCAACAACCTCCCCAAGGGGGAATCCATGAGCATCAACACGCTGCTGGCTGGCAAGACCCTCGGCTTCGGTACCGCGCCGCTGGGCAACATGTTCCGTGACATCCCGGAAGCCGAGGCCCAGGCCACGGTGGACGCGGCCTGGGAACAGGGCACCCGCTACTTCGATACCGCCCCGTTCTATGGCGCAGGCCTGGCCGAGATCCGCCTTGGCGACGCGCTGGCCAAGCGCAACCGCGATGACTTCGTGCTCAGCACCAAGGTCGGCCGCCTGATCCTGGACGAAGTGGAAGACACCAGCGCCCGCGACCTTGGCGAGAAGGGCGGCCTGTTCGTCGCCGGCCGCCCCAACAAGCTGGTCAACGACTACTCGGCCGATGCCACCCTGCGTTCGATCGACGACAGCCTCAAGCGCCTGAAGACCGATCGCCTGGATATCGTCTGGGTGCACGACATCGCACAGGACTTCTATGGCGATGAGTGGCTGTCGTACTTCGAGACCGCACGCCGCGGTGCCTTCAAGGTGCTGACCCGCCTGCGCGAGGAGGGCGTGATCAAGGCCTGGGGCCTGGGCGTCAACCGTGTCGAGCCGATCGAGCTGACCCTGGACCTGGACGAAGCCCGTCCGGATGGCTTCCTGCTGGCAGGCCGCTACTCGCTGCTCGACCACGAGCGTGCGCTGCAGCGGGTGATGCCCAAGGCGGCCGAGCGCAACACCGGCGTCGTGGTCGGCGGTCCGTACAGCTCCGGCGTGCTGGCCGGTGGCAGCCACTTCGAGTACCAGAAGGCGTCGCCGGAGATCCTGGCCAAGGTCGAGCGCATCAAGGCCATCGCGGCCGAGTACGGCATCAGCATCAAGGCGGCCGCGTTGCAGTTCTCGCTGGCCAACCCGGCAGTGGCTGCGGTGATTCCGGGCGCCAGCCGTCCCGAGCGCATCGCCGAAGACTACGCCGCACTGAAGGAAATCATCCCGGCCGGGTTCTGGCAGGCGCTGCGCGCCCAGGGCCTGGTCGCGGCCAACGCCCCGCTGCCGATCGACAACATCTGAGTCCCGAAGGAGACATTCCCATGGCAACTGCTTCTGTATCCATCACCGTGCCGACCCCGGCCGACCAGGTCTGGAACCTCATCGGCGGCTTCGATTCATTGCCCGACTGGCTTCCGTACATTCCCCAGAGCACGCTCAGCGAAGGCGGTCGCGTGCGCCATCTGGCCAATCCCGATGGCGATGCCATCGTCGAGCGCCTGGAAGCCTTCGACCAGGCCGATCGCAGCTACACCTACTCGATCCTGCAGGCCCCGTTCCCGGTCAGCGGCTATCGATCCACCCTGCGTGTGGTCGAGCAGGGCGACGGTTCGCGGATCGACTGGTCCGGTGAGTTCACTCCGGTGGGCGTCAGCAACGAAGAAGCGTCCGCGCTGTTCGAGGGCATCTATCGCGATGGCCTGAAGGCCCTGGAAACCACGCTGGCCGGGTGAATGCCCGTGTGGCGTTGACCGCATGCAGGCGCCCCGGCCGGCCCGGGGCGTCTGCGTGTCAGGGTGCGGGCGTCGGTCCACCGCAAGCGACGCGATGCATGGGAAAGTCCATTGCCTGCTTCGGATTGTCCTGCGCGATCTCGATGCGCGCATGTGCGCGCTGGTCGTCGAGGCGCCGGTAGTGGATACGTTGTGGGAAGTCGTTGGCAGGATTCTCGAAGACCGCCTCGTTGGCATCGACCCGGGTGGCGATGAAGTCCGTGGCGTTCTGGCCAGAGGGCAGGGCAGTCAGCACCAGGCGCCCATCATCGTGCTGGCGCAGTTGCATGAACTCGAAGCCGACGGTTCGCCCGTCGCGCAGGCTGCGGCTGCTGCCGAACAGGGTGTTTCCAGCCAGGCTGGTCCATTGCTCGCCGGCACCGGGTGGCTGCCCATCAAGCTGCCAGCAACCGGCCAGCCAGGCCAGGTGTTCGATCTTCGAGGGTGAGGCGGATAGCGCGTGCGGGGCCGCGAGCAGCAGCGGCAACAGGGCCAGGGCGATGCGGAGTGACATCGGTGCCTCCATGCGCGGGAATGTGCGGCCTGTATAGCGCCCGCCAGATCATGCGGCCAGTGCCGTCCTTTCCAGTGCCGATTCCGATACGATCTGTCACATTGAGCTTGTCTCGCTTGACCCGGAGTCCCGTCATGGTCGACCGTCTCGCCATTCTGCTTGAACGCTTCGCGGTCACCGCCTCGGTGTTCCATGCCGGTGCGCTGTGCGGCATCAACACGCTGGAGGGTGAGGATGAAGCCGGGCAGCTGCACCTGGTGCGACGTGGCCCGCTGCAGGTCAGTCATGCCCAGCAGACCGTACAGGTGGATGTGCCCAGCCTGCTGCTGTATCCGCGGCCGATGCCGCACCGCTTCAGTACCGACCCACAGCAGGGCGCCGACATGGCCTGCGCGAACCTGCATTTCGAAGGCGGCCGGCTCAATCCGATCAGCGCCGCGTTGCCGGATTTCATCTGCCTGCCGCTGGCTGGGCTGTATGGCGGCAACGCAGCGCTGGAGTTGTTGTTCGAAGAAGCGTTCGAGCAGCGTTGCGGGCGCGCGGCGATGGTCAACCGCCTGTTCGAGGTGGTGATGATCCAGGTGCTGCGCCAGCTGATGGAAGGTGGCGAAATGCGCGGCGGTCTGTTCGCTGGGCTTGGCCACCCGCGATTGCGGCTGGCGCTGGTGGCGATGCACGAAGCCCCGGCGCAGGGGTGGACGCTGGAGGATCTGGCCGAGGTGGCCGGCATGTCACGCAGCGTGTTCGCCGCCAGCTTCCGCGAAGCGATGGGGACCACCCCGGGCCAGTACCTGCAAGGCTGGCGGGTCGGGTTGGCACAGCAGGCGCTGCGCCAGGGCCGGCCGCTGAAGCGGATTGCCGACGAGGTGGGCTATGGCAGCGAGGCGGCACTCTCGCGCGCGTTCAAGGCGCACACGGGGCAGTCACCACGCGAATGGCGCGGACAGGCGCGTGCTGGCGCGGCCTGAGCCTCAGCCCAGCACCAGCCGGGCCAGCTTCATGCCACCGAACAGGCCGGCCAGGCCCAGCGCCACCGAGCCACCGGCATACAGCGCGGCCAGTCCGTGCTGCCCGCGCTGCAGCAGCAGGCCGATCTCCAGCGCATAGGTAGAGAACGTGGTGTAGCCACCAAGGATGCCGGTGGCGAGCAACAGGCGAAGCTGCGGCGAGGCACCATTGCGCATCGCGAAGACCTCGACCACCACGCCCATCAGCAGGGCGCCACTGATGTTGATCAGGAAGGTCGACCACGGCCAGGGGCTGCCGACGGCCACTCGGGCGCCGATCAGGTTGCAGGCGTGGCGCAGGCAGGCACCGATGCCGCCGCCGACGAAGACCAGGAAATAGTTGTTCAATGCTTGCATGGCGTGCCTCGAATGCGGGTTCGCAGGGTCAATGGCGAACGCCGAGGGCAGGCAAGACCTGCCGTCGACGAACACCGGGTTCGTCCTGGCAGGAGCCATCAGCCTTGTCAGGCGGTTATCGGGGGAGCCCCATCCCCATCGCGGTCCATGCTACCAGCGGCGGTGCATTCACGTCATCGAGGTCGTCAGCACGCGGGCCACCTTGCTGCGGCTGAAGCCATCCATCAGCAGTTCGAACGCGAGCAGGTCCAGCGCCGCGTGGCGGCGGTGGTCGATTTCCAGGCCATTCTCGGCCACCAGGTGACTGACCAGCTCGTAGGCGTCCTGCCAGACGTCAAGGTGGGCCTGGCTGGGAATGTAGGCGTTACCCGGCTCCCCGACGCCGCGCCCGTTCACTCCATACAGCAGCTCGCGTGCGTCCAGCTTGGCCGCATCGGCGATGCGGAACAGCTGCTCGGCTTTCACATGGGACGCACTGACATGGTCGTTGAGCCAGTTGCTGATGGTTGCCGTGGTGGATTTGGCGGCGCGGGCCAGATCGGCCGGGCGGGGGTGCCCGGCTTTCTTCATGGCGGCGGCGAGTCGTTGGCCGAGAGTATTCATCTATGCAAGCCAGCTTAACGCGTGGAATGCGAAGAATCCTTGCCGCAAGAATAAGTCTGGTTAACAAAAGGGCAGACCATGACCGAATTCTGGAACAAGCGGCAGGTGCGCACGCGGCTGGGGTTCCAGACCGATGCGGAGCTGGCGCGCTTCTTCGGCATCAGCCGTTCCGCAGTATCGCAATGGCCGAAAGACTTCCCGATCCCCGCTCTGCGGCAGTACATCCTGCATCAGCGTTACCCGAACCTGTTCCCCGCAACGGGCGCCGCCGAAGTCGAATCCGCCTGAATTACGCCGCCTTTTGTCGCATTTAGCGTGCTAAGCGCATTCTGTTAAGTACACTTAGCAAAATAGGAAAAACTGATCGTTTTGGCAGTACCTATTGTCGACGCCTACCGGCTGCCGGACAGGTGGCTGGGGCGCGTTGTCGGCTTCACCCCATCCGGGAGGGGCGGGGTCCCGTATGTGGTTTCGTGAACGATTAATAATTTCAATCGCGAAAGTCGCTGCGTGTAATTGACCTGTCGTGAAATCTGTGACTAATTTGGATCAACCGGGCGTGAAGCCTGGGAGTCTTTCAGTAGCACGCAAGTGAGTCGGTAGACCGTCAACGATGCAGAACAAGTCCAACGGAGGTCGTATGGAATACGGCATGCATGGCTTGGCTGAACGGGTACGCCGCGAACTGGAAGCCAGCTATCACAAACACGGATGCGGTCCGGCGTTCTGGGATACCTACCAGCAGGTGCTGGACCGGCTCGTCCCGCAGGGGACCGAGCGTACCGAGTTCACCAACGAAATGGCGCTGATCATCGAGCAGCTGGGCATTGTCCGACGCGCGCAGCTGGTACCACCGCACGCCGACGGGCCGCGTTGATTCAGAGCAGGCGCCAGGCGCCGCAGGCAAGCAGCGCCAGCAGCAAAGACAGCAGGGCCAGGGTCCGGGGGCGCCACCAGCGCTTCGGTTGTCCGGCCATCGCCTGCGGACTGCAGTAGCGCACCAGCCCCGGACCGAACCCGGCCCGGTGCTGTTGCTGTGCGCAGGCCTCCAGACAGGCGCCGCAGGCCAGGCAGTCGGCCTGCGGCCCCTGGCGGATGTCCAGCTGCATCGGGCAGGCGCTGATGCAGGCCGCGCAATCGGTGCAGTCGCCAAGACGGTCGGCGCTGAAGGTCGGCATCGGTCCGGCCAGCAGCGGATGCGCGGCGCGGAACACGTAGTCCTGTGCAGTGGTCGGGTCGAGCAGGCCGCGGCCGCGGCCCAGCACGCCGCCCAGGCCGGATGGGCGAGGCCCACGTGGCTCGCCGCGGCGGGCGTCGTACAGCATGCGCGGCGTATGTGGATCGGTCAGCAGCGGCTGCATGCGTGCGAACGGGCACAGCGAACGGCAGACCTGCTCGCGCAGGAAGCCGGCGTTTGCCCAGGTGGCGGCGGCATAGAACAGCACCCAGAACGTTTCCCAGCCGCTCCAGCCGGCACGCGGCGCTGCGATCACCAGCTCGGCGATCGGACTGAACAGGCCCACGAAGGTGATGCCGGTCCACAGCGAGAGCAGCCCCCAGGCCAGCTGTGTGGCCGTGCGCGCAACGCGTGCCGGAAGCGTGCGGGCCATGCCGTCGGCGATCCAGTCGAAGGCACGGCGCCACAGTGTCTGCGGGCAGGCGTGGCCGCACCAGATGCGCCCGGCGAGGTGGGTGAGCAGTGCCAGCCCCACCGCGAGCACCGCCAGCAGGCCGACCAGCACCCCGACGTCTCCCGGCCACAGCGTCCAGCCGAACAGATCGAAGCGGCGGGCGTTGATATCCAGCAGCAAGGCCTGGCGGCCGTCCCAGTGCAGCCATGGCAATGCGTAGAACAGCACCAGCAAGGCGGCGCTGAGCGTGCCGCGCCAGTGCCGTGGTCTCGGTGTGCAGGTCGTACTCATCCCAGCGGCAACTCGTCGTCGTCGCCGCTGGGCATCGGTCGCTGCAGGTACCAGGTGATCGCGCTGGACAGCGCCGTCACCGTCCAGAACATGAAGAAGCCTGCCGTGTAGCCCATTTCACGGCTGATCTGCGTGCCCGGGAAACTGATGGCCTGCAACCGCAGCGGGTCGACGAAGGCGAAGAACACCACGCTGGCCAGGCCGGCAGCGATGAAGCTGGGCCAGAGGATCGCGCCCCATTGCTGGATCAACTGCTGGCGACGGTTGGGAGAGGGTCTGTTCATGCTGTCCCGGATCGAAAAGTGGGCGGCGCGTATACTCGCCTGGGTTGGCGCGGCATCCGCAGGGCATGCTTCCTGCAAGCGTGCCAGCCTAGGTGCAGCGGACTGCGCCGACATTGATCTGGATCAACGGTGGTGCCGGCCGGCTGCGGCACACTGCCGGCACGCTTTGGGTACCCCGATGAACGCAACGCCGCCTGTCCTTCCTGTCGCCTCGCCCGAGCTGTGCACCGAGCAGGAAGTGACCCGCCTGGTCCACGACTTCTACGCCCGCGTGCGCGGGGAGGAGCGATTGGGGCCGGTGTTCGAGGCCCACGTCCACGACTGGCCGGAGCATCTGGCCCAACTGGTCGACTTCTGGTCGGCGATGCTGCGCGGCACCCGGCGCTTCAAGGGTTCGCCGATGTCCAAGCACATGGCCATCGAGCTGGACAAGGATCTGTTCGACCGCTGGCTGGTGCTGTTCCGGATCACCACCGCCGAATGCAACAACCCGCCGATGCAGGAGCTGGCCAACGACGTGGCCGCGCGCATCGGTGACACCTTCTGGAAGCGCTACCAGATGCTGCGATGGCCGCAGGTCGGCCTGCCGGTGCTGGCGATGCCCGCCAAGGATTGATCTGGGTCAAGGCGGCGCAGGCCGCCCGGCGCGATGCTGGCGCCATGGACACGTTCTCTCCCGCCGCTGGTGGCCTGGCCTGGACCTTCGACCCCGACCTTCTGCGCCGGCACGACCGGCCGGGCCCGCGCTACACCTCGTACCCGACCGCGCCGAATTTCCATGATGGGTTCGACGCGCCGGCGCTGCGCCAGGCGATCGCCGACAGCAACCAGCTGGCCCGCGCGCTGTCGCTGTATGTGCATGTGCCGTTCTGTTCCAGCCCGTGCTTCTACTGCGGCTGCAACCGGGTGATCACCCGCGATCGCGGCCGTGGCCACAGCTATGTGTCGCGCGTGCTGGCCGAGGCCGATCTGCTGGCACCACAGTTCGAGGACGGTCGCGAGGTCATCCAGCTGCATCTGGGCGGTGGTACGCCGAACTTCCTCGATGCCGAGGCGATGACCACACTGGTGGAAGGGTTGCGCCGGCGCTTCGATTTCAGCGATTCACCGCAGCGCGATTTCTCGATCGAACTCGATCCACGCTTCATCGACACCCGTGACGTCGCCATGCTGGCGCGCCTGGGCTTCAACCGGGCCAGCCTGGGCGTGCAGGATTTCGACCCGCAGGTGCAGGAATCGATCAACCGCATACAGGGCGTGCAGCAGACACTGGACATCCTGCGCGCCTGCCGCGACAGCGGCATGCGTTCGGTCAACGTCGACCTGATCTACGGCCTGCCCGGGCAGAGTCTGGAAGGATTCGGCCGCACCCTCGAACGGCTGCTGGCGCTGCGCCCGGACCGCCTGGCGGTGTATGGCTACGCGCACCTGCCGCATCTTTTCCGGGCGCAGAAGCAGATCGACGAAAGCCGGTTGCCGTCGCCGGAAGACAAGCTGGCGCTGCTGGGCCTGGCGGTGGAGAAGCTCTCCGCGGCTGGCTACCAGTACATCGGCATGGATCATTTCGCATTGCCGGAAGAGGATCTGTCACGCGCGCAGCGTGCTGGCCAGCTGCATCGCAACTTCATGGGTTACACCACCCACGCCGATACCGATCTGCTCGGCCTGGGCGTAAGTGCGATCAGCCATATCGGCGCCACCTACAGCCAGAATCCACGTGACCTGGCGTCCTGGGAGGACGCGGTGGACCAGGGGCAGTTGCCGGTCTGGCGCGGTGTCGCGCTGAGTGCCGACGACCAGCTGCGCGCGGAGCTGATCCAGCAGCTGATGTGCCAGGGCGAGGTGGATGGTGCGGTGCTGGGGCAGCGCCACGGCGTGGATTTCCAGCAGTACTTCGCCGAGGACCTGCGTTCGGTACAGCGGCTGCAGGAAGATGGCCTGGCCGAGTACCGCGATGGCGTGGTGCGTGCGAGCGAACCCGGGCGACCGTTGCTGCGGTTGCTGGCAATGTGCTTCGACCCGTATCTGCGTGCCGCACATGAGCAGCCACGTTACTCGCGGGCGATCTGAAAGCGGGATGTGCTGCATGCGTGTGGTGCCCGGAGCCGGAATCGAACCGGCATGGGGTTGCCCCCGGCGGATTTTAAGTCCGATGCGTCTACCAGTTTCGCCATCCGGGCCTGCAGCGCGGCGCCGATTGTAGCCTACCCGTGTCGCTGCAGCCGGATTGCGCGGGAGCGACGTGCTTAACTGTTATCCCTGTTCATGTCATAGTCCCAGCCACCGTTCCCAGGGGGGGAGCCACCCGATGTCGCTGCACGCGATTGCCTATGCCAGTGAGGCCCGCGCCGATCTGCGGACAACCGATCTTGATCGCCTGCTGGCCGACGCCACGGCATTCAATCGTGTAGCCGGTGTCACCGGTGTCCTGATGTTCGACGGCAGCCGCTTCCTGCAGTATCTGGAAGGCCCCGAAGATGGCATCGATTCGGTGTTCCAGCGCATCTTCAATGCACGCAGCCACGCGCAGATGAGGCTGTTGTGCCGCGCGCCGGTGGTGCAGCGTGCGTTCCCGCGCTGGTCGATGGGGACGCGGCGGATCGATGCGGACCTGCTGACCCAGATCGTTGACGCGGCGTGGCCGGGTTTCCTGCTTGGCAGCGGTGGTTTCGAGCGCCTGCTGCAGGCCTGGACCGGTGCCGACGGCGAGCTGGAACCCGCTGCGGTCGCGCTGGGTTCCTGAGCCCGCCTTGGCGGCGGGGTACCGGGGCCGGTAGGCTGTAGCCTTTCTGGTGCGGGTTTTCCGGAGTGGTACAGCGAATGAGTGGGTTGGCCCAAGCCATGGCGGCACGCATCCGGTTTCACCCGGTGCACGGGACATGCCGATGAGCGTGCCCGTTGCGGCGGCGGTGACGCCGCGTTTCGCCGTGATCGGCCTGGGTTACGTCGGCCTGCCATTGGCGGTGGCGTTTGGCCGGCACTGGCCGACACTGGGCTTTGACATCGATGCCGGCCGCATCGCGGAGCTGCGCGGTGGCCGCGATCACACGCTGGAGATGGAGGCCGACGAGCTGGCCGAAGCCACGCATCTGCAGTACGGCAGCGATCCTTCGCTGCTCGATGCCTGCAACGTCTATATCGTCACCGTGCCGACCCCGATCGATGCATACGAGCAGCCCGACCTGGAGCCCCTGCGTTCGGCGACACGGCTGATTGCCAGTCATCTTCGCGCCGGCGATCTGGTGATCTACGAGTCCACGGTGTACCCCGGCACCACCGAGGAAGTGTGCGTGCCGCTGCTGGAACAGGGTTCGGGCCTGGGCTTCAACGAAGACTTCTATTGCGGCTACAGCCCGGAACGGGTCAGTCCCGGTGACCGCCAGCGGCGCCTGGCCGACATCCGCAAGATCACGTCTGGTTCGACCCCGGAAGTCGCTGCGGTGATCGATGGTCTCTACCAGCGCATCATCGACGCCGGTACGTTCCCGGCGCCGTCGATGCGCGTGGCCGAAGCAGCCAAGGTGGTCGAGAACATCCAGCGCGACGTCAACATCGCGCTGGTCAACGAGCTGGCGCTGATCTTCGACCGGCTCGGCATTGATACCCAGGACGTACTGGACGCCGCTGGCAGCAAGTGGAATTTCCTGCCGTTCCGGCCAGGCCTGGTTGGCGGTCACTGCATCGGCGTCGATCCGTACTATCTGCTGCACAAGTCCGAAAGCGTGGGCTACCACCCGGACCTGATCCACACCGCGCGGCAGGTCAACAACCGCGTCGGCGAGCACGTGGCGGCGCGCGTGCTGGCGATGCTGGCCGAGCGTGGCCGTGCACCGGCGGAGGCACGCATCCTGGTGCTGGGCGTGACCTTCAAGGAGGATTGCCCGGACCTGCGCAACAGCCGCGCGCTGGAACTGGCCCAGCGCCTGCGCGATGCGGGGGCGCAGGTGGAGGTGAGCGACCCGTGGGTCGGCCCGGCGGCATTGACCGGCGAGGGCCTGGATTGGCTGGCCGAGCCCGGGGCGGGGCGCTATGACGCGGTGGTACTGGCGGTGGCCCACGCCCGTTTCAAGGCAATGGATGAAGACGCAATCCGGGCGCTGCTGGCGCCAGGCGGCCTGGTCTACGACGTCAAATCGGCCTGGCCGCGCAACGTGGTTGACGATCGTTTGTAAGCCTTGGCAGCGAGCGGCGCGGTAGACTCGGGAACAGTTGCAACCGAGGAAAGCCATGCACCGGTACATCGTCTACCTGCTCGCCATCCTGATGTTCCCGATATGCCTGTGGCTGGCCACGATCTGGCCGGCCTGGTACTGGGGCGTCGGCCTGACTGCCGCGATGGTGGCATTGGGGACCTGGGACCTGCTGCAGAAGCGCAGCACGCTGCGCCGCAACTATCCGGTGATGGCGCACTTCCGCTACGGGCTGGAATCGATCGGCCCGGAGATCCGCCAGTACTTCGTGCAGAGTGACCTGGAGGACGTGCCGTTCTCGCGCCAGCAACGTGCACTGATCTACCAGCGCGCCAAGAACGAGATGGACACGGTACCGTTCGGCACCCTGCGCAGCACCTATGCGGTGGACTACGAATGGATCAACCATTCACTGGCGCCGACTGCCATCGCCAAGCATGACTTCCGCGTGCTGATCGGTCCGAACTGTGCCAAGCCCTATTCGGCCAGCGTGTTCAACATCTCGGCGATGAGCTTCGGTTCACTGTCGGCCAATGCCATCCGCGCACTGAACGAAGGCGCACGGCGTGGTGGTTTCTACCACGACACCGGCGAAGGTTCGATCTCGCCCTATCACCGTGAGATGGGCGGCGATCTGGTCTGGGAAATCGGCTCGGGCTACTTCGGTTGCCGCGACGAGAAGGGTGGTTTCAGCGAGGAACGCTTCGTTGCCAATGCCACCCATGACCAGGTCAGGATGATCGAGATCAAGCTGTCGCAGGGTGCCAAGCCGGGTCATGGCGGCGTGCTGCCAGCGCCGAAGGTGACTGCCGAGATCTCGGTGACCCGTGGCGTGCCGATGGGCGTGGACTGCGTGTCGCCGTCGCGTCACTCGGCGTTCTCGACACCGGTCGAGCTGCTGCAGTTCGTCGCCCGCCTGCGCGAGCTGTCCGGTGGCAAGCCGGTCGGTTTCAAGCTGGCGATCGGCCACCCGTGGGAGTGGTTCGGCATTGCCAAGGCGATGCAGGAAACCGGGTTGCTGCCGGATTTCATCGTGGTGGACGGTGCCGAAGGGGGCACAGGCGCGGCGCCAGCCGAGTTCGTCGACCATGTCGGCGTGCCGATGCACGAAGCGCTGCTGCTGGTGCACAACACCCTGGTCGGCCTCGATCTGCGCGAGCGCATCCGCATCGGTGCAGCCGGCAAGATCACCAGTGCGTTCGACATTGCGCGCACCATCGCGCTGGGTGCCGACTGGTGCAATGCCGGCCGCGGCTTCATGTTCGCGCTGGGCTGCATCCAGTCGTTGAGCTGCCATACCGACAAGTGCCCCACCGGCATCGCGACCCAGGACCCGGCGCGCTGGAAGCATCTGGATGCACCGGACAAGGCCACCCGTGTGTACAGCTACCACGAGCACACGCTGCATGCCTTGAAGGAACTGCTGTGTGCCGCGGGCCTGAACGACCCGGCGGAACTGGGCCCGGAGCATATCCTGCGTCGGGTTTCGCCTGTTGAGATCCGTTCGCTGGCCTCGCTGTACCGCTACCTGGAACCGGGCGAGCTGCTGCACAAGGTGCCGGACCACGCCGTGTTCCATGCGTTCTGGGCCGATGCGCGCAGCGATTCCTTCCAGCCGCCGCCGAAGATCCAGGCGCTGCGGGCCAGCAAGTCGCGATAACGTGTTGCTGTAGAACCGAGCCCATGCTCGGCTGCTTCTCTCATCGCGATGTTGGAACGAAGAACCGTCGAGCATGGCTCGACGCTGCAAGGAGATGCCATGCGGTTCCGGATCGGCACCACGGATGACGTGGCCACGCTGTGGGCGTTGCGCACGCGTTGCGTGCGCGAGACCTGCAGCAGCCATTATCCGCCCGAAGTGATTGCGCCCTGGTCGGCCTCGCCGCCGCCGTCGCAGTACGCGCGGTTGCTGGGGCAGGGCGGCTGCGTGGTGGCCGAGGATGGGCAGGGCGGCCTTCTTGGCTTCGGTGTGTTCGATGCCGATGCCAATGAAGTCGACGCGTTGTTCGTTGATCCTGATCGTGGCGGCCAGGGAATCGGCCAGGCGCTGATGCAGCGCCTGCTGGCAATGGCCGATCGTGAGCGTGAGGTGGTGCTGTCGGCCTCGCTCAACGCGGTGCCGTTCTACCAACGGCAGGGATTCATCAGCGTGCGCGAAGAGGTCTATCCGCATCCCAGCGGCGTGGCGCTGGCTTCGGTGAGCATGCGCAGGCCATGGTGAGCGCCCGGGGACTGTAAGGCAGTCGAGGATGGCTCGACTCTACAATGCAGGCGTCACCGCCCGGCCAGCCACCTGATTACGCCCTCGGCGGCACGCAGGCCACTGGCGTAGCACGCGGTCAACAGGTAGCCACCTGTCGGCGCCTCCCAGTCCAGCATCTCGCCGGCGCAGAACACGCCGGGCACGGCCCGCAGCATCAGGCCATCATCCAGCGCATCCAGGCGCACGCCGCCGGCGGTGCTGATCACCTCGGCCATCGGCCGGGGACGCAGCAGGCGCAGCGGCAGGCGCTTGAGCGTAGCCGCCACGGCAGGCAGGTCGTTGCCGGCTTCCTTACCCAGAATCTCGAACACCAGTGCGGCCTTCACCGCATCAAGGCCCGCCTGGCGACGCAGGTGCTCGCCGAAGCTGCGGCCCTTGCGCGGGCGTGACAGATCGGCCAGCAGGCGCGCCTCGTCGCGGCCCGGCACCAGATCCAGCCACAGCATCGCGTGGCCATCGCGGTTGATGGTCTCGCGCAGGTCCGCCGCCAACGCATAGATCAGGCTGCCTTCGATGCCGTACTCGCTGGCCACGCATTCGCCCTGCAGCGACTGTGGCTGTCCGGCCAGGTCGATCCAGTGCGCGACCACCGGCTTCAGCGGTGCACCGGCATTGCGCTGGGCGAAGAACGGGGTCCAGTCCACGTCGAAGCCGCAGTTGGCTGACTGCAGTGGCGTGATGTCCACGCCACGGGCCTGCAGCGGGGCAACCCAGGCGCCGTCGCTGCCCAGCTGCGGCCAGCTGCCGCCGCCCATCGCCAACACGGTGGCATCGGCGTGGACATCGATCTCGCCGGCTTCGGTGGCGAAGCGCAGCGCGCCGTCGTTGCTCCAGCCGATCCAACGGTGGTTGGCATGCAGGCGCACGCCCTGTTCCTTCAGCCGGCGCACCCAGCCACGCAGCAGCGGCGCGGCCTTGCGGTCGACCGGGAACACGCGGCCGGAGCTGCCCACATAGGTCTCCACGCCAAAACCGCCGGCCCAGTCGCGCAATGCCTGCGCATCGAAGCCATCCAGCCAGCGGCCCACGGTCGTGGACTGCTCGCGGTAGCGGCTGTCGAACAGCGGACGCGGATCGGAATGGGTAAGGTTGAGCCCGCCCTTGCCGGCGATCAGGAACTTGCGGCCGGGCGAACCTTTGGCCTCGTACAGGTCCACCTCCAGACCGGCGGCGCGCAGGCGCTCGGCGGCGAACAGGCCGGCCGGGCCGCCGCCGATGACGGCGACCCGCGGAAGCGGTGCGGCATTACGGTTTGACATCGAGCAGCTCGACATCGAACACCAGCGACGAGCCGGCCGGAATCGGGCCAACCCGGCGGTCGCCGTAGCCGTAATCCGGCGGGATCATCAGGGTGCGCTTGCCGCCGACCTTCATGCCGGCCACGCCCTCATCCCAGCCGCGGATGACCTGGCCGGCGCCGAGTGCGAAGGTGAACGGTTCGCCGTGCTTGAAGGAGCTGTCGAAGGTCTTGCCGTGCTTGGTTTCGGTGCGGTTGTCGTAGATCCAGCCGGTGTAGTGCACGGTGACCTTGCTGCCGGCAACGGCTTCGGTGCCGGTGCCGGGCACGGTATCGATGCGCTCGAAGGTGGTCAGGGTGCCGCCGGGCGGTGGGCCGGACGGTTCGGTTGTGCAGCCAGCGGCGGCGAGGGACAGCAGCAGGGGAAGCAGCAGGCGGCGCATCGGGCGTCTCCGGAAGGGCGCAGGGCGAGGGCGGCAAGGGTAGCGCATCGGCGCCGGGTATCATGGGGGCATGGCAAAACTCCTGCTCAATCTGCGCAATGTCGGCGACGACGAATATGCCGATGTCTGCACGCTGCTCGACCAGCACGACATCGCCTGGTATCGCACCGAACCCAGCCCCTGGGGCATCTCCAATGGTGGCCTGTGGCTGCGCGAGGACGCTGATCATCCACGAGCGAAGGCGCTGATGGCGGAATACCAGGCCGAACGCGGGCCGCGCATCCGTGCCGAGCGTGAGCAGGCATTGCGTGATGGCACGGCGGAGACCTTCGGCAGCCTGTTCCGGCGGCGGCCGGTCTACGTGGTGCTGGTGCTGCTGGGGATGGCCGGTGCGGCGGCGCTGGTGCTGCTGCCGTTCGTGCTGTTGCGGGGGTAATGGGGCTTCTGGCCGGGTTGCACCCGGCACCCGCAGACGCAACGGCAACAGCAACGTCAAAAGCCGGGCTTCAGTGGGAGGGCGGGGCGGTGTGGACAGGCGGGGGACGGCAAAAGCTGCTCCTGCGTGCCTCGTAGAGCGCCATCCATGGCGCTCTGCGCCCCCGCCTGCCCACACCGCCCCACCCATGACAGATTCCGGTTGTTTGCCGGGCTTGGGGTCGGGTCCCTCTGCTGCGCAGAGGGCTCTGACCCCTGAATCTGCCCGGAGGGGCGGGAGGCGCTAAAATGCCCGGATGATCGCCAATACCGCTGCCTATCATTTCGCCGTCATCGACGCTCCCCAGGCCCTGTGCGACCAGTTGCTGGCGCGTGCCGAGGCGGCGCAGTTGCGGGGCACGATCCTGGTGGCGGGCGAGGGGCTGAACCTGTTCCTGGCGGGTGCGCCGGAGGCGGTCGAGGGTTTCTACACGGCGCTGCGTTCTGACGCGCGGTTTGCCGATATGCGGGTCAAGACCAGCTTCAGTGAACATCAGCCGTTCGCGCGGCTGAAGGCCAAGGTGAAGGACGAGATCATCAGCTTCCGCCGTGACGACGGTCAGCCGCTGGACTATCCGCGCGCGCCGGCGGTCGATCCGGCCACGGTGCAACGCTGGTTGCGGCAGGGGCATGACGACGCCGGCAAGCCGGTGGTGATGCTCGATACCCGCAACCTGCAGGAAGTGGAGTACGGCACCTTCAAGGATGCGCTGGTGCTGCCGATTCACAAGTTCACCGACCTGCCCGAGGCGCTGGCGCCGCACCGCGAGGCGCTGAAAGACAGCACCGTGGTCAGTTTCTGCACCGGCGGCATCCGCTGCGAGAAGGCGGCGCTGTGGATGGTCAACGACGGCATGGACAACGTGCTGCAGCTGGACGGTGGCATCCTCGGCTACTTCGAGGAGGTGGGCGGCGAAGGCTACGAAGGCCGCTGCTTCGTGTTCGATGAGCGCGTGGCGCTGGATGCCGAGCTGAAGCCGATGGTCGACCAGCCGCTGCCGGAGCCGCGCCCCAGCGCGTTCTGACGCTTCCGCGGTAGAGCCGGCCGCTGGCCGGCTGCGAAGCCATCTACCTGTATGCCGGCCAGCGGCCGGCACTATCAATCGCGCTTGGCGCATCAGGACACCCCGGATCGGCCCGGTCAGCCCTGAACCCGCCACACGGGAATCAGCATCCCGCCACCGTCACTGGCCGCGGCGCCTGGCCGACCCCATGCATGGGGGATCCTGTGACGGAAAAACGCCTGATGATCCCGTTGTCGATCCTTGACCTGGCCCCGGTCTGCGAGGGCAGTGACACCACCGCCGCTTTCGCCAACATGCTGGAACTGGCCCAGCACGCCGATGCGCTGGGCTACCGCCGCTACTGGTTGGCCGAACACCACAACATGCCGGGCATCGCCAGCGCGGCCACCGCCGTGCTGATCGGCCACGTGGCGGGTGGCACAAAGCGCATCCGCGTCGGTGCCGGCGGCATCATGCTGCCCAACCATGCCCCGCTGCAGGTGGCCGAGCAGTTCGGCACGCTGGCTTCGCTGTATCCGGACCGCATCGACCTCGGCCTGGGCCGTGCACCCGGTACCGACCAGCCGACCGCGCGCGCGCTGCGCCGCTACTTCGACAGCGCCGACCAGTTCCCGCAGGACGTGCGCGAGCTGCTGCATTACTTCGAGCCGGTACAACCCGGGCAGGCGGTGCAGGCGGTTCCGGGTGGCGGCCTGCGGGTGCCGACCTGGATCCTCGGTTCGAGCCTGTTCGGTGCGCGCATGGCCGCCTCGATGGGCCTGCCGTATGCGTTCGCCTCGCACTTCGCACCCGACGCGATGGATGAAGCCGTTGCTGTATACCGGCGCGAGTTCCGCCCCTCGGCCACGCTGAAGCAGCCGCACGCGATGCTGGCCCTGAACGTCGTTGCCAGCGACAGCGAAACCGAATCGCGGCGCCTGTTCACCAGCCAGCAGCAGAGTTTCGTGAACCTGCGTCGCGGCCGACCGGGCAAGATTCCGGCACCGATCGACGACATCGAGTCCTTCTGGGAGCCGCACGAAAAACTGGGCGTGGAGCGGGCGCTGGCCTGCACCGTGCTGGGCGATCCGCAGCAGGTGGCGGAGGGCATCGCCGCGTTCGTCGAACGGCACAAGCCCGACGAGCTGATGCTCACCGCCAACCTGTACGACCACCGCGCGCGCCTGCGCTCGTTCGAACTGACCATGCAGGCCTGGCACGCCCGCCACGCGGGCTGAACAATTGCGTCACGGCCCATTGCGGCCAAACCGCGTCTGATGGGGGCTCATATCGAAGGAGCCCCCACATGGCCGACACCCGTGCCGAACACATCGCCCAGCTGGCCGAACTGATCAAGGACGTGGAGGTGGCGATGTTCACCACCACCGGCGTCGATGGCCGCCTCTACAGCCGGCCGTTGGCCACCCAGCAGGTCGCCTTCGACGGTGACCTTTGGTTCGTGATCACCGGCGACAGCCCCAAGGTGGCCGAGATCGCGCTCGACCCGCGGGTCAACGTGGCGTATGCCTCGCCCTCGAAGAACACCTATGTGTCGGTGGCGGGGCGGGCACGCGTGGTCGACGATCGCGCGAAGATCGAGGAGCTGTGGTCACCGGCGATGAAGCTGTTCTTCCCCGGTGGCAAGGATGACCCCAACCTTCGCCTGATCCATGTGCGCGCCGACAGTGCCGAGTACTGGGACGGTCCGGGCACGCTGCTGGGCAAGGCGTTGACGTTCGTGCTGTCGGCGGTGCAGGACGAACCGGCGGCGCTGGCCGACAACGGTTTCATCGATCTTCGGTGATGACCGATGTCCGGTATGGGTAGTGCCGGCCGCTGGCCGGCAAACCTGGGAAACGTGGCAGCCGGCCAGCGGCCGGCTCTACCGGATTCCGGATCAGAACCAGCGCTGGAACAGCTCCACCGTATAACCCACCAGCTGCCCCGAACTGAAACCGAAGAACGCGATCGCTGCCACGGCGGCGATCCAGTTGAACAGCATCAGCGCGCCATCGCGTTCCAGCAGCGCCAGCGAGAACAGCAGCAGCTGGAAGCCGAACAGGAAATTGGTGAAGGGAATCGGCAACGACAGCAGCAGGCCCAGCAGCACCAGCAGCAGGCCGGTGAAGGCGTGCGCCATCAGCGGTGTCAGCAGTTGCGGCAGGCGGGGTTTCAGCATCTTGTCCAGGCGCCGCAGCGGGCGGTCGATGCGGTCCAGGAAACGATGCATGGTGCCGCGCTTCGGCCCGCGGCGGGCAATGAAGCCGGGCAGCCAGGGCCGGCGCAGGCAGAACAGCATCTGCAGGCCGATCAGGACCACCAGTGGGCCGCTGACCGCGCCGCCCATGCCCGGGATCGGGATGAACGACGGCAGGATCGCCACGAACAGGAACACGCCGAACGCGCTCTGCTGCAGGTTGCCGAGGATCTGGCCCAGCGGCATGTGCTCGGCGGGATCGCCAGAGGCGAACATCTCCAGCAGGGTACGGATGCCCTCGTTGCGGTAGGCCGGGCGCTCGTCGCCCGGACCCTTGCCGGCCTCAGGCGGTGAGCTCATCGGCCTGCTCGTCGGACAACGTGCGCAGCAGCAGCTTGTCCACGCGCGCACCATCCAGGTCAACCACTTCGAAGCGCCAGCCCGCCCAGTCGAAGTACTCGCCTGCGTGCGGAATGCGGCCGAAGTAATGGATGCACATGCCGGCCAGCGTGTAGTAGTCGCCGTCCTCGGCGTCGGGCAGGTCGTTGCTGCCGATCAGTTCGCGCACGTCTTCGATCGGCAGCGAGCCGTCCACCAGCAGCGAGCCGTCTTCGCGGGTCACCACCAGCGCGTCCTCGTCGGCGTTCTCCACCGCCTGCAGGCGGCCGACCACCGCGCCCATCAGGTCGCTGATGGTCACCAGGCCCTGGATCTCGCCGTACTCGTCCACCACCAGTGCCATCGACTGCTGTTCCTCGCGGAAGATTTCCAGCAGCTTCATCGCGTGGGTCGATTCGGAGACGTACAGGGGTTCGCGCAGGGTCTGGAACAGCGCGTTGTCACCGCGCGCCATGCGCGTGGCCAGCGATTTCAGTTCGAGCACGCCGACCACGTCCATGTCGTTGTCGCGGTACACCGGGTACCGGGAGAACTCGTGTTCGGCCATGATTTCCAGGTTGCGCTCCAGCCCGGCCTGGGTATCCAGCCACGCGATGCGGTTGCGCGGGGTCATCAGGCTGTCGGCGGTGCGGTCGCCCAGGCGCATGACGCGGTTCATCATGTCGCGCTCGTGGGCATCGATCACGCCGGCCTCGTGGCTTTCGGCGACCAGCATGCGGATCTCTTCTTCGGTCACCGAGGCGACTTCATCCTTGCCCAGGCCGAACAGGCGCAGCACCAGCTGGGTGGTTCTGGACAGCAGCCAGACGAAGGGCAGGGCGAGCTTGGCCAGCCAGCTCATCGGCATCGCGACCAGGCCGGCAATGGCCTCCGAACGGGTCAGCGCCAGGCGCTTGGGCACCAGTTCGCCGAAGATCAGCGTGATGAAGGTGATCAGGCTGACCGCCAGCGCGGTACCGATGTTGCCGGCATAGGCGAAGCCCGGCATCAGGCCCTGGATCCAGCCGGCGAAGGCTTCGCCCAGCGCTTCACCGCCGAGGTAGCCGGTCAGCACGCCGATCACGGTGATGCCGATCTGCACGGTGGACAGGAAGCTCTCCGGCTTCTCGGACAGCTCCAGCGCCTTGGCCGCGCGCTTGGAGGTGGCGGCCATCTGCTTCAGGCGGCTCTTGCGCGAGGTCATGACCGACATCTCGGACATGGCGAAGAAGCCGTTCAGCAGAACAAGCGCAAAGACAATCAGGATCATTTCAAACACGGGCGTCGTCCCCGGTTGGTGGCAGGGAGGGCGGGTGCTTGCGATGGCGGCAGGCGCTCAGGAACGGGGTCCGGCGCGGCGCTGGGGGATAAGGGTCGTCGTCCATAGGATGCGCCCGAAGGCGCGCTGGCATCTTAGCAAAGGGGCATGGCAGGGTGGCAACCGCCTGTTCAGGTTCAGGGTTCCGAGCCCCGGAAAGGGGGCGGGGATACCCGTGATGGTCATCTAGCCGTCATAATTCCGTCTGGTGCCGTCCTTCCCGCGACGGCTGACAGGTTTCTCAATGTTCTCTCTGCAGACCATTTTCGGTTCCGGCAAACAGTTCTACACCCTGCTCGATGAGGCCGCCGTCGCGGCCTCCGACGCCGCCAAGGCGCTGCATTCCATGCTGCGCGAGGCCGACCGCCAGCCCGCGCTGGACGCCTTCAAGCTGGCCCGCCTGCGCGAGCGCGCGGCCTCGGACAAGATCAGCCAGGCGCTGGTGGACAGCTTCATGACCCCGATCGAGCGCGAAGACATCGAAGCGCTGGGCTCGGCCCTGTACAAGATTCCCAAGCAGATCGAGAAGTTCGCCGATCGCTATTCGCTGGCCACGACCCACCTGGAGCACATCGACTTCGCGCCGCGCGCGGCGATGCTGGAACAGGCCGCCGGCGTGGTGGTGGAGATGGTGGCCGACCTGCGCCACATGAACCTGGACCGGATGACCGCGCTGAACGAGAAGCTGCGCTCGCTGGAAAACGAGGCCGACCGCCTGATGCTCGAGCTGTACCGCGACATCTATTCCGGCCGCCTGGACAACCTGCAGATGTTCCTGCTGAAGGAATTCTTCGAGATCCTGGAAAAGGCCATCGACCGTTGCCGCGAGGCCGGCGTGGTTGCGTACCAGATCGTGTTGAAGAACAGCTGACGGACGCCTCCGCATGTTGACCCTTGTCCTGGTGGTGATCCTGGCCGCACTCGTCTTCGAGTTCATCAACGGCTTCCACGACACCGCCAATTCCATTGCCACCGTGGTCGCGACCAAGGTGCTCTCGCCCGGCTGGGCGGTGATGCTGGCCGCCTTCATGAACCTCATCGGTGCGCTGACCGGCACCGCGGTGGCGCTGACCATCGCTTCGGGCCTGCTCAACACCAACGTGGTCGAGGTCACCCCGCAGGTGATCCTGTGCGCGCTGCTGGGCGGCATCATCTGGAACCTGATCACCTGGTGGAAGGGCCTGCCGTCCTCATCCTCGCATGCGCTGATCGGTGGCCTCTGCGGCGCCGGCCTGGCGGCCGCCCACAACAACTGGGACGCGCTGATCTGGTCCGAGCGCCTGGGCAGCTGGGCGCAGAACAAGGGCCTGCTGTGGAAGGTGTTCGTGCCGATGATCACCTCGCCGATCGCCGGTTTCCTGCTCGGCATCGTGGTGATGGTGCTGCTGTGGGGCCTGATCGCCGGCCTGGCCAGGATCGGTGGCGCCATCGGTCGCCTGGCCCGCCCCCGCATCGTCAATGCCTTCTTCGGCAAGGCCCAGATCGCCTCGGCGGCCTACATGGGCTTCGCCCACGGCCACAACGATGCGCAGAAGACCATGGGCATCATCGCCATGACCCTGATCGGTGCCGAGGCCACCGGCGCACTGGATGACCTGCCGTCCTGGCTGGCCTTCATGCACCCGGACGCCCACGCCGGTGACGGCATCGCGATGTGGATCGTGCTGACCTGTGCGGTGGTGATGGCCGCCGGTACCGCTTCGGGCGGCTGGAAGATCATCAAGACCCTGGGCCACAAGATGGTCAAGCTGCACCCGATCCACGGCTTCGCCGCGGAGACCAGCTCGGCCACCATCCTGACCCTGGCCGCCCACTTCGGCATGCCGGTCTCGACCACGCACAGCATCTCCACCGCGATCATGGGCGTCGGCTTCGCCAAGAACCCGCGCTCGCTGAAGTTCGGCGTGATCGAACGCATCGTCTGGGCCTGGATCCTGACCATCCCGGCAGCCGGCGGCTGTGCGTACCTGATCCTGAAGCTGTTCGAGCTGTTCGGCTGGACCTGATCGCCACGCCAAGGTTGCAAACGAAAAAGCCCGCCGATATCCGGCGGGCTTTTTTCATGGGCAGAGAATTCTTCCGGACACATCGGGTCGACCAAGGTCGACACCTACCAGAGCAGAAACAGGGATCCGATCCCGTGCCGACCAACGGTCGGCACCCACCAACAGCAGCAGGAACCTGTCAGCGGCGGGGTGGGGTGGGGTTGCAGGACCGTTGGCGCCATGGATGGCGCCATCGAGCCCCCAGGGACGGGTTTACGGCGTGTCCAGCAACCCCACCCCACCTCGCCAGCCCACGGAAACCCTGCTTTTGCCGTTGCCGTTGCCGTTGATCCGGCGGGTGCCGGGCCGCAGGCCCGGCCGAACCCCTCAATTGCGCTGGAACAGCGCCTGCACATCCTTGCGGAACGCCGCCTGGCTGTCCGTCCGGCTGTAGAACATGTGCCCGCCCGGATAGCTCCGCACCTGCACCCGGTCCGGGTTGCTGCCCATCGCCGGCATCTGGTCCACCGTCAGGATCGAGCCCATGAACGGGCACGACAGGTCGTTCCAGCCATGCACGATCAGCACCTGCAGATGCGGATCGATCGCCACCGCCTGGCGCAGCTGGGTCACCGCACCCTGGCGCAGCTCGCCGTTGCGGTCCCACAGACGATTCACGTCGTAGTTCAGCGCCTGGTAGCGCGCATCCACCTTCCAGCCGACCACGCGCGTCACGAAGTCGACCATCGCCGTGGTGGTCGGCGCAATGATGCTGTCCAGCAGCGGATCATTGGCGCGCTGCTCCGGGTCATTCGGGAATGGATCGAACGCGGTCACATTGGAGTCGTAGCGGCTGCCCAGCGTGCCCTTGTCGCGGAATACTTCGCGCAGGTAGGCCTGGGTTTCAAGACGGCCACCGGCACGGCGCACGAACTGCGGGTCAAGCCCGGTCAGCTCGGTCACCCGGCGCAGCATCGCCTCGGTCGCCTGCGGATCGCTGCGGCCCTTCATCAACGCGGTGGCGTAATCGCCACGGGTGTACTCCACCACCTCGCGCATTGCCGCGTCGGTGAGCCTGCCCTGGCGCTCCAGGTGCGCCGCGGCGATCGACGGCAGCGTCTGCATCCATGCCATCGGCGAGACGTCGGCGTTGTCTTCCAGCGTCGGGCTCAGGTACGGCGAGACCAGTACCAGGCCGTTCATCGCCACGCCCAGCCGGGTCTGCAGGAAATGGGTGATGCGCGGGCCGCGATAGCCGCCGTAGCTTTCGCCGGTCAGGTACTTGCGTGACGCCATGCGCTGGTTGCGCAGCAGCCAGTCGTAGATCGAGCGCGACAGGTACTCGATGTCGGCGCCGGGGTTGTACAGCTGCTTCTTCGCCTCGTCATCGCCGATGCGCGCGCGGCTGAAACCGGTGCCGACCGGATCGATGAATACCAGGTCGGTGAAATCCAGCCAGGTGCCCGGGTTGTCATGCAGGGTCGCGGGCGCCGAGGCGCTGTCGCCTTCCGAACCGAAGGTGACCACCTTGGGCCCGATCGCGCCCATGTTGAGGTACACCGACGAGGCACCGGGGCCGCCATTGAGCGCGAACGTCACCGGCCGGTCCTTGCCCGGCATCGTGTACGCAGTGAACACCACATCGGCGATGACCTTGCCCTTCTCATCGCGCACCGGCAGGGTGCCGACGGTGGCGGTGTAGTCCAGGGTGCGGCCGGCCAGGCGCATGCTCTGGCGCGCCGACGCATCGGCAGGCAGCGCAGGCGCGTCGGTCCTGTCGTCTTTCGAATCGGGCTTGGTGTCAGCGGCGGGCGCGGCCAGCACACTGGTGGGGGCGATGAGCAGGCCGACGCAGAGCGCGGCAGTGTGCAGCAGGGACTTCATGGCACCGGATCGGCAGCGGAAGGGGGGTCCGATGCTAGGCCGGTGGAGTGCCATGCCGTATGTGTCCAAAGGCATGGCCACGTTCTGCAGCGGCTTGCGGCCAGATTGGATCAAACGGGCAGGGTGGCTGCCGCTTCGTCGTTGGCCAGCAGGCCATAGACGGCCGAGTCCGAAAGCTCGCCCTGGATGCGCCAGCGCTGGCGCAGCACCCCCTCGCGGTGGAAGCCGAGGCGGTCAAGCACATGTGCCGAGGGTACGTTGCGTGGATCGATCTCGGCTTCGATGCGGTGCAGGTGCAGGGTGTGGAACAGATAGCCCAGCATCTGCTGCAGGGCCTCATGCATGTAGCCCTGGCCCTGGCGGTCGGGCGCCAGCAGATAGCCGATCTCGGCCCGCATGGCCTCACGATCAATGGCGAATGCGACGCAGACGCCCAGCAGTGGGCCGTTGGGTGATTCGCGCAAGGCCAGCTTCAACTGGGTGCCGATCGCGTGCGCGGCAAGGTCGTCGTCGATCTGTTCGCGGGCTTCGGCCGGTCGTGTCCAGGCCGGATGGTTCCACCAGCGCATCACGTCCGGATTGGATTGCAGCGCGAACAGCGCGGCCGCGTCGTCACGGCGGATCGGGCTCAGCACCAACCGCGCGCTGTGCAGCGGCAGGGCGGGAAACAGCAGCGAGTGGCTGGCCAATACGATGGTCCACACGGGTGGACGCGCATTATGCCGCCGCCGGGTTTGCCGATGGCGGCGTAATGCCAAGGGCGCATGAGCCGGTAATGGCGGTCGCTGGCCGGCAGTCGAGGTTGCCGGCCAGCGGCCGGCACTACCGGGCAACCGGGTCAGAGCCCTTTGCCACAAAGGGATCCGACCCCGTGCCGGGATCAGACTTCCAGCGAGGCCAGGTCGCCCTTGCTCTCCAGCCAGCCCTTGCGGTCGGAGGCGCGCTTCTTGGCCAGCAGCATGTCCATCAGCGAGCTCGTCTGTTCGCGATCGTCCACGGTCAGCTGCACCAGGCGGCGCGTATCCGGGTGGATGGTCGATTCGCGCAGCTGCGGCGGATTCATCTCGCCCAGGCCCTTGAAGCGGGTGACGTTGATCGCGCCCTTGATCTTCTCGCGTTCGATCTTGTCCAGCATCGAGCGCTTTTCTTCCTCGTCCAGGGCGTAGAACACCTGCTTGCCCACGTCGATGCGGAACAGCGGCGGCATCGCCACGAACACGTGGCCGGCATCGACCAGCGCCGGGAAGTGCTTCAGGAACAGTGCGGTCAGCAGGGTTGCGATGTGCAGGCCGTCGGAGTCCGCGTCGGCCAGGATGATGACCTTGCCGTAACGCAGGCCGCTGATGTCGTCCTTGCCGGGGTCGCAGCCGATGGCGATGGCCAGGTTGTGTACTTCCTCCGAGGCCAGCACGCTGTTGGACGAGACTTCCCAGGTGTTCAGGATCTTGCCGCGCAACGGCATGATGGCCTGGAAGTCCTTGTCGCGGGCCTGCTTGGCGCTGCCCCCTGCCGAGTCACCTTCCACCAGGAACAGCTCGGTACGCGACAGGTCCTGGCTGATGCAGTCGGCCAGCTTGCCGGGCAGGGCCGGGCCCTGGGTGACCTTCTTGCGGACGACCAGCTTCTCGGTCTTCAGGCGTGCGCTGGCGCGCTCGATGGCGATCTGCGCGATTTTCTCGCCCAGCTCGACGTTCTGGTTCAACAGCAGGCTGAAGGCATCGTGGGCGGCGCCTTCAACGAAGCCGGCGGCCTGGCGCGAGGACAGGCGTTCCTTGGTCTGGCCACTGAACTGCGGATCGGTCATCTTCAGCGACAGCACGAACGACACGCGGTCCCACACGTCTTCCGGGGCCAGCTTGACGCCGCGCGGCAGCAGGTTGCGGAAGTCGCAGAACTCGCGCAGCGCCTCGGTCAGGCCGGTACGCAGGCCGTTGACGTGGGTGCCGTGCTGGGCGGTGGGAATCAGGTTGACGTAGCTTTCCTGCACCAGCTCGCCTTCCGGCAGCCAGGCCACGGCCCAGTCCACCACCTCGGTGTCCTTCTTCAGGTTGCCGACGAACAGGTCGGCCGGCAGCGATTCGCGTTCGCCCAGTTCCAGCTTCAGGTAATCGCGCAGGCCGTCTTCGTAGTACCAGGTGTCGACTTCACCGGTGGCCTCATCGGTCAGCTTGACCGTCAGGCCCGGGCACAGCACGGCCTTGGCGCGCAGCAGGTGCTTCAGCGCGCGCACCGCGAACTTGGGCGTGTCGAAGTATTTCGGGTCAGGCCAGAAGCGCACGCGGGTGCCGGTGTTCTTCTTGCCGACGCTGCCGACCACTTCCAGCGGCGTGGCGCGGTCGCCGTTGCGGAAGGTGATGCGGTGCTCGGCACCTTCGCGCTTGATGTGCACTTCCACCAGGGTCGACAGCGCATTGACCACGCTGACGCCGACGCCGTGCAGACCGCCGGAGAAGGTGTAATTGTTGTTGCTGAACTTGCCGCCCGCATGCAGGCGGGTGAGGATCAGCTCGACACCCGGGATCTTCTCTTCCGGGTGGATGTCCACCGGCATGCCGCGGCCGTCATCGCTGACCTCCACGCTGCCATCCTTGTACAGGGTGATCTCGATCGAGCGGGCGTGGCCGGCGAGGGCCTCGTCCACCGAGTTGTCGATCACTTCCTGCGCCAGGTGGTTCGGGCGCGCGGTGTCGGTATACATGCCGGGACGGCGCTTGACCGGGTCAAGGCCGGACAGGACTTCAATATCGGCGGCGTTATAGCGGGCGTTCATCTGTCTTCGAAAGCTTGGAGCGACGGGCAAGTGTGGGGTCTGGCACGGGATTTTGCACGCCTGCGGTTCAGTCTCGGCGACGCAGAGGGGGTAAAATGGCAGCCGCTGGAATCTGAATGCCGGCGACCCCCGTTGGGTCGAAACATCCAAGCCATACCGCGAGGAGGACCTCATGAAGAAGTTGCTGACCATTGCGATCCTGGCCGCTGCCGCCGTTGCAGTGCCGCTGGTGGTGGCGCAGAACGCCGGCCAGCCGGCCCCGCAACAGGGTGGCCAGGCCGACAAGGCGCAGGCCGAAGCCGATGCCAAGGCCAAGCGCCGCGCCCAGGCCAATGCCGAAATGAAGGCGCAGGGCCAGCCGGCCCCGCAGCAGGAAGAGGAAGAAGAGGCGCGGAAGAAGAAGTAATTCTTCCGCCCTCCGAAGCCCTTGCCGCAAGGGATTCGCCCCCCGACGCCCCGCCCAGCGGGGCGTTTCTTTTGGGTGACGGCCGCAACTGCCCCTTGGGTTGGCGGCCATCAATCTGTAAACTATGGCTTTCCGGGAGTAAGTGCGTGTCCACCCTTTGCGAATGGGCTGGCACGGCCATGCGTGGTCGCCAGCAATGCGGGTCGCAGGTGACGGTCGATTTGACCGGCACGGCCGCCCCGACCTCGCAGGGTGGTCCCCGTCCGGCGCCTGCCGCCGCACGGCCCAGCACCTCCCTCGCTGCCCCAGCGAACCGGAAAACCCCCTTCAAGCTCCATGCCCGCCCTCCGGGTGCGCGTGGTGCTGCCGTTTTCCATTTCCAGACAGGATGCTTGCAGCCATGACTCCCTTGATTTTCGTAACCGGCGGCGTGGTGTCCTCGCTCGGCAAAGGCATTGCCGCTGCGTCACTGGCCGCCATTCTCGAAGCCCGTGGCCTGAAGGTCACGATGATGAAGCTCGACCCGTACATCAACGTCGACCCGGGCACCATGAGCCCGTTCCAGCACGGTGAGGTCTACGTCACCGACGACGGCGCCGAGACCGACCTCGACCTGGGCCACTACGAGCGCTTCGTGCGCACCCGCCTGAGCCGCAAGAACTCGGTCACCACCGGCCGCATCTACGAGAACGTGATCCGCAAGGAGCGCCGTGGCGACTATCTGGGCGCGACCGTGCAGGTCATCCCGCACATCACCGACGAGATCCGCCGCTGCATCGATGAAGCCACCGAAGGTTACGACGTGGCGCTGGTCGAGATCGGCGGTACTGTCGGCGACATCGAGTCGCTGCCGTTCCTGGAAGCGATCCGCCAGGTGCGCACCGAGCGTGGCCCGGAGAAGGCGCTGTTCATGCACCTTACCCTGGTGCCGTACATCGGCGCCGCCGGCGAGCTGAAGACCAAGCCGACCCAGCATTCGGTGAAGGAGCTGCGCTCGATCGGCATCCAGCCGGACGTGCTGCTGTGCCGCTCCGAGCAGGCGGTGCCGGATTCGGAGCGCCGCAAGATCGCCCAGTTCACCAACGTCTCCGAGCGCGCGGTGATCAGCGTGCCGGACGTGGACGTGCTGTACCGCATTCCGTCGGGCCTGCACGCGCAGGGCCTGGACGAGATCGTGGTCAACCAGCTGAAGCTGGCCGACAAGGCCGGCCCGGTCGACCTGTCGATGTGGGAAGACGCGGTCGACGCGACCCTGCATCCGCTGGACGAAGTGACCATCGCCGTGGTTGGCAAGTACGTCGATCACCAGGATGCCTACAAGTCGGTCGGCGAAGCCCTCAAGCACGGTGGCCTGCGCCAGCGCACCAAGGTCAACCTGAAGTGGCTGGAAGCACAGGACCTGGAAGGCACCGACATGGCCGCACTGGCCGATGTCGACGGCATCCTGGTGCCGGGTGGTTTCGGTGACCGTGGTTTCGAAGGCAAGGTGCTGACCTCGAAGTTCGCCCGCGAGCAGCAGGTGCCGTACTTCGGCATCTGCTACGGCATGCAGGCGGCCGTGGTCGACTACGCGCGCAACGTGGTCGGCCTGGAAGGTGCCAACAGCACCGAGAACGACCGCCAGTCGCCGAACCCGGTGATCGGCCTGATCACCGAATGGCGCACCGCGACCGGTGACGTGGAAAAGCGCGACGACAAGAGCGACCTCGGCGGCACCATGCGCCTGGGCCTGCAGGAACAGCGCCTGAAGCCGGGCACGCTGGCCCGCGAGCTGTATGGCAAGGACGTCGTCGCCGAGCGTCACCGCCACCGTTACGAGTTCAACAACCGTTACCGCACCCAGCTGGAAGATGCCGGCCTGGTGATCGCCGGCAAGTCGATGGACGACACCCTGGTGGAAGTGGTCGAACTGCCGCGCGACGCGCACCCGTGGTTCCTGGCCTGCCAGGCGCACCCGGAATTTCTGTCCACGCCGCGTGACGGCCATCCGCTGTTCATCGGTTTCATCCGCGCCGCACGCGAGCGCAAGGCCGGCGGCAAGCTGCTTTCCGAAGCGCGCGCCTGACTTGTGAATGGGGGCTTCGGCCCCCATCCTGCATGCTTCAACCCCCAGCGCACCGGCCCGGCCGGTGCTGCGGACAACAAGGAAACGCCATGAAACTGTGTGGATTCGAGGTCGGGCTGGACCAGCCCCTGTTCCTGATCGCCGGCCCCTGCGTGATCGAGTCGATGCAGCTGCAGCTCGATACCGCCGGCAAGTTGAAGGAAGTCACCGACAAGCTCGGCGTCAACTTCATCTTCAAGTCCAGCTTCGACAAGGCCAACCGTACTTCGGGCACCGCGTTCCGTGGCCCGGGCATGGAAGAGGGCCTGAAGGTCCTGGCCGAGGTCAGGAAGCAGATCGGCGTGCCGGTGCTTACCGACGTCCACGAATACACCCCGATGGACGAAGTGGCCTCGGTGGTGGACGTGCTGCAGACCCCGGCGTTCCTGGTCCGCCAGACCGACTTCATCCGCAAGGTGTGCTCGGCCGGCAAGCCGGTCAACATCAAGAAGGGCCAGTTCCTGGCGCCGTGGGACATGAAGCCGGTCGTGGAGAAGGCCAAGGCCACCGGCAACGAGCAGATCATGGTCTGCGAACGTGGTGCCAGCTTCGGCTACAACAACCTGGTCAGCGACATGCGTTCGCTGGCGGTGATGCGCGACACCGGTTGCCCGGTGGTGTTCGACGCCACCCATTCGGTGCAGCTGCCGGGCGGGCAGGGCACCAGTTCCGGTGGCCAGCGCGAGCACGTGCCGGTGCTGGCCCGTGCCGCCGTGGCGGTGGGCATCTCCGGCCTGTTCGCCGAGACCCATCCGGATCCGTCCAAGGCGCTGTCCGATGGCCCCAATGCGTGGCCGCTGGACCAGATGGAAGCACTGCTTGAGACCTTGATGGAACTCGACGCAGTGACCAAGAAGCACGGCTTCTCGCGCTTCGCGTGAGTCGTGACCCGTGGCTGGCGCTGGAAACCCAGCGCCGCCGCCGGCACTGCAAACAGTGGCCGTGGGGCCTGATCGCACTGGGCCTGGCCGTGCTGTTCACCGTGGGCATGTTCGGGCTGGTGCTGATCGGTGCCGCGTCCGTGCGGCCGCCGGGTGATGGCAGCAGCGCACTCGATCTGCGCGCGTACTTCATTGCGCTGCTGGTGGCAGAGCTGCTCGGTGCAGTGGGATGCGTCGCTGCTGCTGTGCAGGCCTGGAGGCTGAATCGCGGCAAGGTGGCCGCCGGCCTGGCGATCATCCTGCTCTCGCTCTGGCTCGGCGCCCTGTTCTACGGAGTGCTTTGATGAATGCGACCACATCGGCGCGAGGCTGGCCCTGGGGCCTGATCGCTCTGGGGCTGTCCGTGTTGACCTGGATCGCCCTGGTGGTGGGCGTACTGGCCTTCACCGCCGGTTTCCGGCCGCCGGGGGACGGGAACAACGGCGTGCAGACCACGCAGTGGTGGTTGCTGGGCGCACTGGTCACGATGGTGCTGTCCTTCCTGGGTAGCCCGGTTGCGATGGTGCTGGCCTGGCGACGGCGGCGTGGCCCCATCCTGGCGGCGGTTGCTGGTGCATTGCTGGTGATGCTGGTGTCGATGGTCCTGATCGTGATCGGGTCCAGCTGGGGCTGAAGCCGCCCACGCCATTTGGCAAGTGGCGGGCAGCCGGGGATAATCACGCGGCATTCGTTTTGTCGCCCCCTCTCCAGACAGGTAACCGGTCCGACCATGAGCACGATCCGCAGCATCCACGCCCGTGAAATCCTCGACAGTCGTGGCAACCCCACGCTGGAAGCCGAAGTCATCCTGGAGGACGGTTCGTTCGGTCGTGCCGCGGTTCCCTCCGGCGCCTCGACCGGCACCAAGGAAGCGGTCGAGCTGCGTGACGGCGACAAGACCCGTTACCTGGGCAAGGGCGTGCGCAAGGCCGTCGACAACGTCAACACCACGATTGCCGCCGCGCTGAAGGGCTTTGAGGCCACCGACCAGGCCGGCCTCGACCGTCGCCTGATCGACCTCGACGGCACCGAGAACAAGGGCCGCCTGGGTGCCAACGCGCTGCTGGGTGTTTCGATGGCCGCTGCGCACGCCGCCGCCGCGTCGAACAAGCAGGCGCTGTGGCAGTACCTGGCCGCCAGGACCGGCGTGACCCCGTCGCTGCCGGTGCCGATGATGAACATCATCAACGGCGGCGCGCACGCCGACAACAACGTCGACTTCCAGGAATTCATGGTGCTGCCGGTCGGCTTCACCTCGTTCTCCGAAGCGCTGCGTGCCGGTACCGAAATCTTCCATTCGCTGAAGTCGGTGCTGAAGGGCCACGGCCTGAGCACGGCGGTCGGCGACGAAGGCGGCTTTGCTCCGGACTTCCGCAGCAACGTCGAAGCGCTGGACACCATCCTTGAAGCGATCGGCAAGGCCGGCTACACCGCCGGTGAAGACGTGCTGCTGGGCCTGGACGTCGCCTCCAGCGAATTCTTCGAGAACGGCAAGTACAACCTGGTCGGCGAGAACAAGCGCCTGACCTCCGAGCAGTTCGTCGACTTCCTCGCCGACTGGGCCGCGCAGTACCCGATCATCACGATCGAAGACGGCCTGGCCGAGAACGACTGGGCTGGCTGGAAGCTGCTGACCGACCGCATCGGCAAGAAGGTGCAGCTGGTCGGTGACGACCTGTTCGTGACCAACCCGAAGATCTTCCAGGAAGGCATCGACTCGGGCACCGCCAACGCGATCCTGATCAAGGTCAACCAGATCGGCACCCTGAGCGAAACCCTGGAAGCGATCGCCATGGCCGACCGCGCCGGTTATGCCGCGGTGGTCTCGCACCGTTCGGGCGAAACCGAAGACACCACCATCGCCGACATCGCAGTGGCCACCACCGCCACCCAGATCAAGACCGGTTCGCTGTGCCGCAGCGATCGCGTGGCCAAGTACAACCAGCTGCTGCGCATCGAGGAAGCCCTCGGCGCCGGCGCGCGTTACGCCGGTCGTGACGCGTTCGTTTCGCTGAAGCGCTGAGCCGATGCGCGACTGGCGCTGGATGCTGCTGGTGCTGGCCCTGCTGCTGGGCTGGCTGCAGTACCGCTTCTGGTTTGGTCCGGGCAATTCGGGCGAAGTGATGATGCTTGAAGCCCAGGTCGCCAATCAGGAGCGGGACAATGAGGGTCTGCAGCAGCGCAACGACGCGCTCGCTGCCGAAGTGAAGGACCTCAAGGAAGGCCAGTCCGCCATCGAGGAGCGCGCACGCAGCGAGCTGGGCATGATCAAGCCCGGCGAGAAGTTCTATCGTGTGGTCGAGGACGCGCCGGTCCACCCGGCGCAGCCTGCGGCAGGTGTCAGTGCGCAGGTTGGCGACCACCCGGCGGACGTGCCATGAGTGCGGCCATCTGGGTCGTGGTTCCGGCTGCGGGCCGTGGCACCCGCTTCGGCGCGCCGTTGCCCAAGCAATACCTGCAGGCAGGGGGACAGATCCTGCTTGCCCATACCCTGGACGCCCTGCTGGCGCACCCGGCCGTGGCCGGGGCGATGGTGGTGATCGGCCAGGACGACGCCGACTGGCCCGGCTGGAACGAGTGGGCGGGCAAGCCGGTGCTGACCTGCATCGGTGGCGCGACCCGTGCCGCTTCGGTGCTGGCTGGCCTGCAGGCGCTGCCGGAGACGGTGCGCGCTGATGAGTTCGTACTGGTCCACGATGCCGCGCGGCCGAACTTGTCGCCGGCCGATCTCGGCCGCCTGCTTGAAGTCGGTCGTACCGACCCGGTGGGGGCGATCCTGGCCGCACCGGTACGTGACACGCTCAAGCGTGCAGGCGACGACGGTGGCATCGATGGCACCGAGCCGCGTGAGCGCCTGTGGCGTGCACTGACCCCGCAGCTGTTCCGCCGCCACCAGCTCAGCCGCGCGCTGTCCGACGCCGCTGCCGCCGGTGTTGAAGTCACCGACGAGGCGATGGCCATGGAGCGCCAGGGCCAGCGCCCGCTGCTGGTAGAAGGCAGCGAGGACAACTTCAAGGTCACCACCCCGGCCGATCTGGACCGGTTCGAATTCGTACTTTCCCGCCGCGCCGGCTGACCGTCCGCGTGGCCCTGCTGCAAGGGTTGCATCCATGAGCACCGCACCGTTCCCGCCCGTCCGCATCGGCCAGGGCTACGACGTCCATGCCTTCGGCGAAGGCGATCACATCATGCTTGGCGGCGTGAACGTTCCACACAGCTGTGGCGTGCTTGCGCACAGCGATGGCGACGTGATCCTGCACGCCTTGTGCGATGCGATGCTCGGTGCGCTTGCGCTGGGCGACATCGGCCAGCATTTCCCACCCAGTGACGACCGCTGGAAGGGCGCCGACAGCAGCGACTTCGTGCGTCATTGCGACAGCCTGCTGCGCGAGCGCGGCTGGCGCGTCGGCAACACCGACATCACCGTGATCTGCGAGCGGCCGAAGGTTGGCCCGCATGCGCTGGCGATGCGTGAGCGCATCGGCGGCCTGCTGCAGTTGCCGCTGGATGCAGTCAGCGTCAAGGCCACCACCTCGGAAAAACTGGGCTTCACCGGCCGTGGTGAAGGCATTGCCGCACAGGCGGTCGTGTTGCTGGTGGCGGCATGATTCCGCTGCCGTTGGCATTTGGTGCGCCGTTGTTGACGGCGCGCATCCGCACCACGCCAGACGATTTCCAGGTTGACGAGCTGCCGGCCTTCGAGGCCACCGGTGAAGGCGAGCACCTGTTGCTGCACATCCGAAAGCGCGGTGCCAACACCGTGCATGTGGCCAAGGTGCTGGCCAAGTGGGCGGGCCTGCCGGAAATGGCGGTGAGTTACGCCGGCATGAAAGACCGCCACGCGGTCACCACCCAGCGTTTCAGCGTGCACCTGCCCAAGCGCATTGCGCCGGACCTGGCCGAGCTGGCCAGTGACGAGATCGAAGTGCTCGAAGCGACCTGGCACAACCGCAAGCTGCAGCGTGGCGCACTGGCCGGCAACCGCTTCAAGCTGGTGCTGCGCGAGGTGCGGGGCGATGCCGCAGCGATCAGCGAACGCCTGCAGCAGATTGCCGGGCGCGGCCTGCCGAACTGGTTTGGCGAGCAGCGCTTTGGCCGTGACGGCGGCAACGTGCCGGCGGCACTGGCGATGTTCGGTGGCCGCCGCATGCGCAAGGACCAGCGTTCACTGCTGCTGTCTGCCGCCCGATCGGCGCTGTTCAACCGCGTGCTGGCTGCGCGCGTGGAGCAGGGCAACTGGGATCAGCCACTGGACGGCGAGGTGTGGATGCTGGACGGCAGCCGCAGCGTGTTCGGCCCGGAGCCGTACACCGACGTGCTGGCCGAGCGCCTCGCGCGGTTCGACATCCATCCCAGCGCACCGCTGTGGGGCGAAGGGGAGCTGCGCAGCACCGAAGTGGCACGCGAGCTGGAGCTGGCCGCACTCCACGACGAGGAATCGAAGGCACTGCGGGCCGGGCTGGAAGACGCGCGCCTGAAGCAGGAGCGCCGCGCGCTGCGCCTGCGCCCCGCGTTGTTGCAGCACCAGTGGCTGGGCGATGACGTGCTGGAGCTATCGTTCGCGCTGCCGCCGGGCTGCTACGCCACCGCCGTGCTGCACGAGCTCGGCCCGGTCGAAGACGCCTCGCAGGCCTGAGCAGGGCGCGCGGTAGAGTCGACTGTCAGTCGACTTGCGCGCGCAGCGCGGGGTATTCGCTTGCCGCTGGAAGAGCAGTCGACTGACAGTCGACTCTACCTGGACTCATGGCGTCCCCTTTTTTCAGCGCCGCGCCAGCAGCACCAGCACCGCGCCGGTGCCGCCTTGCCCGGTCGGCGCCGAATGGAATGCCAGTACGTCGTTGCGCAGCCGCAGCAGGCGGTCGACCAGGTTCTTCAGTACCGGTGCACCGCCGTCGGACTGCAATCCCTTGCCGTGGATGATGCGCACGCAGCCATACTCGTGTGCATGCGCTTCCAGCAGGAACTGGCGCAGCAGCGTCTCGGCCTGCGCGGCGGTGGCGCCATGCAGGTCCAGTTCGTCCTGCACCGAATACTGGCCACGCTTGAGGCGCTGGAACAGGCGAGGTGGCAGGTTGTCGCGGCGATAGCTGGCCACGTCGCCGGCTTCCAGTGGCATGCTGTCGCGCAGCAGCCGGGCGAACTCGCCGGCGGCTTCGGCCTCGTCACGTTCGGCCATACGCGCGCGCGGCTTCGGCCGGGGCGCAGCCGGTGCCGGCTCGGCATCCTTGCGCAGCGGCGTCACTTCGCCGATGGCCGCACGGAACAATGCGGCCGGATCTTCGTCTTCAGGGTGCGACATGCGCACAGGGTAAACCGCTGGCGCAGGTCTGCCTATGACGGTTCGATGTCGGCCGTGACCGCCGGCAGGGTAGGACCGGCGGCTCGCATGCGGCACAATAGACGATGCCCTTGCAGGGTCGACGGCTTCCGCAGGGGAGTACGACGGTCCCGCCCACACTGCACGGTGATGGAATCGAATTCTTGGAAAATCAAGCGGTTAAATCGAAGATGCGAATCCTGGTCAGTAACGACGATGGCGTCGACGCCGCAGGCATCCGGATGCTTGCTTCGGTGCTGCGTGAGGCCGGTCACGAAGTCACGGTGGTCGCGCCCGACCGCGATCGCTCCGGCGCCAGCAATTCGCTGACCCTGGACCTGCCGATCCGCCTCAAGCGCATCGACCATTACACCGTCTCGGTGGCTGGTACCCCGACCGACTGCGTGCACCTGGCACTGACCGGGCTGCTCGAGTTCGAACCCGACATTGTCGTATCCGGCATCAACAACGCCGCCAACCTCGGCGATGACGTGATCTATTCCGGCACCGTCTCGGCGGCGATGGAAGGTCGCTTCCTCGGCCTGCCGGCGGTGGCGGTCTCGCTGGTCACCCGCAACCACGATCCGAAACACTTCGAGACCGCCGCGCGCGCTGCGGTGGAGATCGTCGCCCGGCTCAAGGCCGATCCGTTGCCGGCTGACACCATCCTCAACGTCAACGTGCCGGACCTGCCGTGGAGCGAGGTCAAGGGCTTCGAGGTCACCCGCCTGGGCAACCGCCATCGTGCAGAAGGCTGCATCGCGCAGAAGGACCCACGCGGCAACGAGGTCTACTGGATCGGCCCGGCCGGTCGTGAGCAGGACTCCGGCCCCGGCACCGATTTCCACGCGGTACGCACCGGCCACATCTCGATTACCCCGATCCAGGTCGATCTGACCCGCTACCAGGCACTGGAGAAAGTGGCCAGCTGGGTCGGCGGCCTCAGCGCCGCGCTGGACCAGCCGGCATGAGCCCACGCCTGCGCCTGCAACCGGAAGCCGTCGGCATCGGCATGACCTCGCAGCGTGTGCGCGACCGCCTGGTCGATCGCCTGCGCGAGGCTGGCATCGTCGACGAGTCGACCTTGAATGCGATCCGGGTGGTGCCACGTCATCTGTTCATCGACGAAGCGCTGGCGTCACGCGCCTACGAAGACACCGCCCTGCCGATCGGCCACGGCCAGACCATCTCGCAGCCGTGGGTGGTGGCGCGCATGACCGAAGCCGTGCTGCAGGTCTCGCCAAAGAAAGTGCTGGAAGTCGGTACCGGCTCCGGCTACCAGGCCGCCGTGCTCGGCGCGCTGGGCCTGGAGATCTACACCGTCGAACGCATCGGCGACCTGCTGCGACAGGCGCGCAAGCGCTTCCGTGCGCTGGGCATGAACATCCGCACCAAGCATGATGATGGCCGCGCCGGCTGGGCCGAGCACGGCCCGTTCGATGCCATCGTCGTCACCGCCGCGGCGCCTGCACTGGTCGATGAACTGGTCGAGCAGCTGGCCGAGGGCGGCCGCCTGGTGGCGCCGGTCGGCGGGCCGGGTGGGCAGTCGCTGGTGCAGCTGGACCGCAGGGCTGACGGCAGCATCGAACAACGCGTGCTGGCGCCGGTCACCTTCGTGCCGCTGCTGTCCGGCATGCTCGACTAATCCACGGAGCAGGGTTGCATGAAGATTTTCGGGCCGCTGTACGAGCGGGCGATGAAGTGGGCGGCGCACGAACGCGCGCCGACCTACCTGACGGTGTTGAGCTTCTTCGAGGCGATCATCTTTCCGGTGATGCCGGAAGTGATGCTGGCGCCGATGTGCGTGGCCCAGCCGAAACGCGGCTGGTGGTTCGCCACCCTCAGCCTGGCTGGCTCGATGGTCGGCGCGCTGATTGGCTATGCATTGGGTCATTATGCCTTCGAAGCGATCAAGCCGTTGTTCGAAGCACTGGGCATGCTGCCGGCCATCGAGCAGGGCATCACCACCGTGCAGGCCAAGATGGCCGAGTCGCCATGGGCGGTGTTCACCTTCCTGGTGCTGGGCGGCTTCATGCCCATCCCGATGAAGGTCTTCACGTGGGCATCGGGTATCGTCGGCGTGCCGATGCCGCAGTACCTGTTGAGCATGCTGATCGGTCGCGGCAAGCGCGTGTTCGTGCTGGCTGCGGTCATCCGTATCGGTGGTGCGCGTGCTGAAGCGGCACTGCGTCGCTGGATTGAACCGCTGGGCTGGATCGCCACCGCGTTGGTGGTGGTGCTGATCGCCTGGCTTGTATGGAGGTCGAAGTTCGCATGAATCCTGATCGTCTGAGCAAGGGAGTGCGCATCGGCGCGCTGGCGTTGCTGGTTTCCACCCTGGCCGCCTGCGGCACCGCAACCGTGGTTCGTCCTGGTGGTGGCAGCACCGGCGGTGGTGTGACCACGCCGAAGACCTCGGTGCCCAAGCCCGGGCAGACCGTGGTGGTGCGCAAGGGCGATACCATCTATGCGCTGGCCCGCATCCATGACATCACCCCGGCCGACCTGATTGCCTGGAACAGCCTGGACAACCCCTCGACTATCCATCCGGGGCAGGTGATCCGACTGTATCCGGCCGGTGCCAGCGGCGGCCGCGCGCCGACCACGGTGGTCACCCCGCCGCGCTCGGGTGGCAGCAGCGGCGGCAGTACCACATCGGCCCCGGCCCCGGCCCCGGCGCCGGTGGGTCCGGTGAAGAGCAATATCGCCTGGCGCTGGCCGGCCGATGGCGCGATCGTCGGCCGCTACGTGGCCGGTGACGCGACCAAGCAGGGCGTGGACATCGCCGGTACCAGCGGCCAGCCGGTCAAGGCCACCGCCAACGGTGTGGTGGTGTACTCCGGCGCCGGCCTGGTCGGCTACGGCGAGCTGATCATCATCAAGCACAGCGACCAGTGGCTGTCGGCCTATGGCCACAACCGCAAGCGCCTGGTGAATGAAGGACAGAGCGTGAAGGCCGGTGAGCAGATCGCCGAGATGGGCCGCACCGGTGCGAACCGCGACATGGTCCACTTCGAGATCCGCTATAACGGCAAGCCGGTGGACCCGCAGCAGTACCTGCCGGCACGCTGATCGTTGATTCGCCATCTGGGCGGATCCCCGGCCCGGCGCAGCGCGCCGGGCGTTCGCCAACGGCGCGGCCCATGGGCCGCAAACGCCCTCGGCTCA